>CAYPLF010000075.1:0-1654 GCA_964411555.1 uncultured Bacteroidales bacterium
AACTACCTGCTGTTTGCCGCCAAGTTTTTAAAGAAAATAGCCCCCTGGGTCGATATTGAAATCATTGAAGAACACTTCAAAGAAAAGAATGGCGTATCCGGTACGGCCATCAAAATTGCCGAAGCCCTGAATCTGGAAAAGAAAGACATCAACTCCGTGCGGGCAGGGGGCATCGTCGGCAAACACGAAGTCATTTTCGGATTCCCCTATCAAACCGTCCGCCTGATTCACGAATCCATTTCCAGGGAAGCCTTCGGTAACGGTGTTTTGTTTGTCGCTGAAAATTTACAAGACAAACCCATAGGTTTTTATAACTTTGAAGACCTGTTGTTACCCTATTTTACAGCTGAAACCGAAACAGTATGAGCACAGCCATCATTATCACACTCTGTGTCTTGTTGTTGCTTGCCTATTTATTTGACATCAGTGCCTCAAAAACAAAGGTACCCTCTGTCATTCTGTTGTTGATACTGGGGTGGGGGGTGAAACAAGGAGCAAGCCTCATTGGTCAGCCCATCCCTGACTTGTCGCCGGTTTTGCCCGTATTGGGAACCATCGGTTTGATCCTGATTGTACTGGAAGGTTCGCTTGAACTGGAAATCAATTCCTCCAAACTGGTCGTCATCGGGAAATCATCCCTGATGGCCATGCTGCAAATGCTGATCATCAGTTTTGGCCTGGCCTACTGCTTCCATTATGTTGCCGGGTCCTCTTTTTTGGACGGTTTGATCAATGCAGTACCGATAGCCATCATCAGCAGCGCCATTGCCATTCCCAGTGCCAGGAACCTGGCCACCGGACACAAAGAGTTCATCACCTACGAAAGCAGCCTGTCCGATATTTTCGGGGTGATTTTCTTCAATCTGTTGACAACCCACGAAACGTTCGATTCCAGTGTGCTGGGTTCGTTTTTCCTTCAATTGGTGGTGATGGTGGTCATCTCATTTGTTGCAACCCTTGGCCTGACCTATTTGTTGAGCAAAATCAAGCATCACGTGAAGTTTACCCCCATCATATTGCTGATCCTGTTGATTTATTCCATCTCAAAACTGTACCATTTGCCCTCGTTGATTTTTATCTTGATTATCGGGCTATTTATCGGAAATGTGACCCTGTTCAGTCAGCAAAAATGGGTGGCCAAACTGAATGTGGACGCCTTGCGCGTGGAAGTGGCAAAATTCAAGGAAATACTGGCAGAGACCACCTTCATGATACGCTCGTTGTTTTTCTTGCTGTTTGGTTTTTTGATTCAGGCCAACGAACTGATGAATCTCCAAACGCTCCTGTGGGCCGTATCGATTACCGTAGGCTTTTTCCTACTAAGAGCCATCTTTTTACGCGTATTGAAGTTGCCGGAAAGCCCCCTGCTGGCACTTGCTCCCCGCGGATTGATCACCATCCTGTTATTTCTAAGCATTTCCCCCAATCAACAAATCGGGGTGGTGTCGAATTCACTGATTCTTCAGATTATCATTTTGTCGAATATCATCATGGCCTTGGGATTGATCAGGCATAAACCAGCAACACCAATAAAAAAACGCCGCTTAACGTACGGTGACGATAAGCGGCGTTATACAATCAATGCTTGACGTTTACTTCTCCGAACAAGGCTCCGGCACCGTAAAGTCAACCGGATGCGCCACCTTTTCCTTCA
>CAYPLF010000075.1:1754-9246 GCA_964411555.1 uncultured Bacteroidales bacterium
GGCACGTGGACGTGGACGTTCCAGTTGTCGAACACCTCTTCGGCAATGCCCAGGGTGGAAGCGTGCGACTTGATGTATTCCAGGGCAATCACAGCCGATTCTTTCATCACATCGCCCAGGTTTCCGGTCAATGTGAGTTTGTTGGCTTTTCCCCGGCTCAGACTGGATTCGATGTATAGAATGGTGCCACCCGCAGCCGTCCAGGCCAGACCGGTCACCAAACCCGCGTAGTCGTTGCCCTCGTACACATCCTGCGTGAAGGGAGCCATGCCCAGGTAGTCCTGCAGCGATTCAGGCGTGATGGTCACGCTGAAATTGTCGTCGTCCGCAATCTTGGCGGCCACCTTGCGCATGATCTTGGCGATTTTCTTCTCCAATTCACGCACACCCGATTCGCGGGTATAGCTTTCAATGATGCCGCGGATGGCCGGCTTGTTGATTTGCAGCTTGCCGTACTTGATGCCGTGGTTGGCGGCCTCCTTGCGGATGAGGTGTTTATGGGCGATTTCGATTTTTTCCTCGGTCAGGTACCCCGACAAGTCAATCACTTCCATGCGGTCGAGCAGGGGAGCCGAAATGGTTTGCAGGCTGTTGGCCGTGGCAATGAAAAGCGCCTTCGAAAGGTCAAAGTCCACGTCGATAAAATTGTCGTGGAAGGCATTGTTCTGTTCAGGGTCCAGCACCTCCAGCAAAGCCGAAGAAGGGTCGCCCCTGAAATCGTTGCCCAGCTTGTCCACCTCGTCCAAAATAAAGACAGGGTTGGAGGTGCCGGCCTTGATCAAATTCTGGATGATACGGCCCGGCATGGCGCCGATGTACGTGCGGCGGTGTCCGCGGATTTCCGCTTCATCGTGCAAACCACCCAACGACATGCGGATGTACTTACGACCCAGCGATTCGGCCACCGATTTACCCAACGAGGTTTTACCAACCCCAGGAGGGCCGACTAAGCAGATGATGGGCGATTTCATGTCGCCCTTCAGTTTCAGCACGGCAATGTGCTCCAGTATGCGTTCCTTAATCGATTCCAGGCCGTAATGATCCCGGTCCAAAATGCGGCGGGCCCGTTTCAGGTTGAAGTTGTCGGTGGAATACTCGTTCCACGGCAAATCCAGCAAGGTATTCAGGTAATTCAGCTGCGTGGAATACTCGGGCGAATGTTGGCTGATGCGTTCCAGCTTGGCCAGTTCCTTATCGAACACAGCTGCCGTTTTTTTGTCCCATTTCTTTTGGATGGCCCTGTCCTTCATTTCCTGCAGGTCCTGTTCCTGCATGCCCCCGCCCAATTCGTCCTGGATGGTCTTGATTTGCTGTTGCAGGAAATACTCCCGTTGCTGCTGGTTGATGTCCTCGCGGGCTTTCGATTGGATGGACACCTTGAGCTCCAGCAATTGCGATTCACGGGTCATGATGTCGAGCAAGCTGTACGAACGCTCCTTGACGTCGTCCATCTGCAGCATGCTCAACTTGTCCAACAGCTTGAAGGCGAAGTTGGCACTGATGAAATTGATCAGGGAGTAAGGCTGTTCCAGGTTGCGCACGGCAAAGGTGGCCTCCTGGGGAATGTTGCCCGAATTCTTGATGATCTTCACCGACAAGTCCTTGATGGCCTGAATCAAGGCCTCAAATTCCTTATCATCCTTATTGGGGTGGGTTTCTTCCCTGATTCTGACAATGGCCCTCAAATACGGGTCAACGGAGGGAATGTCAATCAAGTCACAACGCTTCATGCCCTGGAGGATGACCGTCGTGGAACCGTCCGGCATTTCCAGGATACGGAGGATGCGGGCTATCATGCCCACTTGGTATAGGTCAATCAGGGCCGGTTCGTCAACAGAAGCATCGCGTTGGGTAAACACGGCCAACATGGCCTCCTCCTTATAGGTTTCCTTCACCAACCGAAGTGATTTGACCCGGCCAATGGAAACCGACATCACCACACCGGGAAACAGCACCATGTTCCGCAGGGGTAACAGGGGCAACGAATCGGGAATATCTTTTTGCTCAAGGTTGTTGAATTCTTCACCTTCTGCGATGACGGGAATGAAATCCGCATCAAATTCGTCCAGGTCATCAACCATTCGCTTCCTTATTTGTATGTCCATACGTGTTTTTTTGTACACCTATTAATTCAAGAGTCGTGCCAGAACACAGTATATGACAGAATGTCGTATCTGTATGACTACTTGTACGTAATTTGTCAAAAAAAGGCAGAAACAAACGTCCTGCCTTTTCCGATGGATACAACCGACTTAGTCTTCCTTCGGGGTGTAAGACTTGTTCAGCGCCTTCACCACGTCGCCGGTAATGTTGTACGCAGGCTCAGACATCATGATGTTGTCGTTCATCGTGTTGCTCAGGATGAGCTGGTATTTCTTATCGGCGTTGAACCTGGCCAGGAAACTATAAACAGTATCGCGCAGTACTTTGTTCATGGATTGTTGTTCTTCCAACAACTGCTGGGTCAGGTTTTCCTCCAATTTTTGCAAATCAGCCTGTTTCTTTTGGAGGCGTTGTTGCTGGTTTTTGAAACTTGTCTCAGACAAAAAGGCGTTGTTCTCATACTTGCGTTGGAATTCAGCCATCTCGGTTTCCAATTGACGGGCTTTTTGTGTCAAGGTAGCCTGAGCGTTCTCACGCTTTCTCATCAAGGTTTCGTTCAAGTCTTTGGAGTAATTGTAGTCCTGCAGCAGGGTGTCGATATTCACGTAGGCAATGGGCAACTTCACATACACGGCAGTGGAATCGGATGATGACACCAGGAATGGTTCGTTTTTGGGTTTGTCCACAAAATGAAGAATGAACAACGCTACAATACAGACAGCGAATATACTGTTGATGAGGATTGATTTTTTTTCCATAACGGTAAAATGCCCGGGTTTTGGTTAATCGTTTTCTTTTTAGAATTGCAAATATACACTATTATCCAAATCCGTTGCCATAAATTTTCTAAATTTGTCTGAAAATGACAGCCATGCTTCAACCTGCTTCCCTTTGGTCTTTTTTCTATGAGATCTGCCAAATTCCCCGCGCATCGGGTAACACTCAAGCCCTTCAGGACTGGTTATCTGCCTTTGCAGCCTCAAGAGGGCTGGCCTGCAAATGCGACGAGGTGGGCAACGTGTTGATCAGCAAACCCGCCTCCTCCGGCCATGAACAGGTAGTGCCCGTCATTTTGCAATCACACATGGACATGGTCTGCGAAAAGAACGCCGACACGGTGCACGATTTCAGTAAAGACCCCATCCGCCCCATCATTGAAGGCGAATGGATGAAAGCCACGGGCACCACCCTGGGAGCCGATAACGGCATAGGCATAGCCGCCCAGTTGGCCGTACTTGACGACAAAACCCTGGTGCACGGCCCGGTGGAATGCCTGTTTACCGTGGACGAAGAAACCGGACTGAACGGAGCCTTCGGGCTGAAACCCGGTTTCATGGCCGGCAAGAAACTCATCAACCTCGATTCCGAAGACGACGGCGTCCTGTTCATAGGCTGCGCAGGCGGCATGAACAGCAAATTTTTCTTCCGCCATTCCCTTGTGGAGGCACCTTCCAATTACTTTTATTTCCGGGTCACCGTGAAAGGTTTGCAAGGCGGGCATTCGGGCGACGACATTGAAAAGGGCAGGGGCAACGCCAACCAATTGCTGGCGCGCTACCTGAACCAGTTGGGGAAAGAAACGGAGGTGTTGCTGCACAGCCTTGAAGGGGGCAATCTCTCCAACGCCATACCCCGTGAAGCCACCTGTATGGCTGGTGTGCCGTTCGCCAAAAAGGAGGAAGTGCGGGTGCTGTTGAATGTGTTGCAGGCCGATTTGGAAGATGAATACGGACCTGTGGAACCCAACCTGACCCTGAACCTGACCTCGGAACCCAAACCCGATACCGTGCTGGTCAAGGCCGACAGCGACCGCTTGTTGTCCGCCCTCTACGCCTGCCCGAACGGTGTGATTGCCATGTCGCACGCCTTGCCCGGCCTGGTGGAAACTTCGCTCAATCTGGCCTCCATCAAACCGACCGGCCCTTGCGAATGGACCATCACCACCTCGCAACGCAGTTCGGTGGAATCGGCCAAGCATGCCTTGAGCCTACGGTTGGAAGCCCTCTTCACCCTGGCCGGCATGGACGTCGCCCACGGCGATGGTTATCCAGGCTGGAAACCCAATCCCGATTCCGAACTGGTCCGCCTGGTTTTCACCACGTACAACGACCTGTTCGGAAAAGAGCCTCTGGTGCGCGCCATCCATGCCGGTTTGGAATGTGGGCTTTTCCTTAATAAATATCCCTACCTCGACATGGTTTCTTTCGGGCCCACCATGCGGGGTGTCCATTCGCCCGACGAACGTCTGCACATACCTACGGTGGAACCCTTTTGGAAGCTGCTGACGGAAACCCTCAAACGACTCTGAGATGATGACGCTAAACCGTTTAGCCATCTTTACTGCGGTGCTGCTGTGTGTCAGCTGTCTGTTTGCCGGCTGTGAGGATGAGGCACAACCTCAATCCGGTTCGATTCGCCTGTCGGTGGACACCGTTTCCTTCGATACCGTCTTTTCCACCATAGGCACCACGACAGCCTGGGTCGTGGTGTACAACCCCAACACATACCCCCTCTTGCTCGAACGCGTGCACTTGCAATCGGGCGGCCAAAGCGGGTTCCGCCTGAACCTGGACGGCGACACGGGCACGGCCTTCCAACAGGTAACCATCCCGGCCAAGGACAGCCTCTTTTTGTTTGTATCGCTCACGGCTTCACCGCAGGTTTCCAACGACCCTGTATTACTGGATGACGTGGTGCTCTTTGAATCGGGAGGAACGGTGCAAAAACTGCCCCTGCGCGCCTGGAGCTGGGATGCCATCCTGTGGAAAGGCAAGACGTTGACCACCGATACCGTGCTCACCGGCGACAAACCTTTCCTGGTCTTCGACAGCTTGGTGGTGGCTGAAGGAGCCACGCTCACCCTGCAGGAAGGTACCCGCCTGTTCATGCACGACGGTGCCCGGGTGGTGGTGAAGGGTACCCTGCTCGCTTCGGGCAGCCGGTCACGCCCGGTCGAATTTAAGGGAGACCGCCTGGACAAGGTATTCAGCGGCCTGCCCTACAGCTGTTTCCCCGGCCAATGGGGGTATATCCAGTTGACCGGCAGCAGCGTGGGGAATGTGCTGGACCACGTGCGGATTTCAGGTGCATATTACGGCATCGTAGCCGATTCTTCCTCCACCGAAAGCCTCAAATTGACGTTGACCAACTCCGTGGTACACAACATGGTGTACAATTGCCTGTTGAGTGTGTCCAACCGCATCGAGGTGGGCAATTCGCAGTTGACCAACAGCGGCGACCACACGGTGCTACTCCTTGGAGGACAGTACGACTTTGTACACTGCACCCTGGCCAATTACATGTGGCTTACCACGCGTCAAGGCTTGACCCTGGTCCTGGCCAGCTTCCTTTCCGATGGCAATAACGGCATCATTCCTTATCCCATCCAGGCTGAATTCAAGAACTGCCTGATTTCCGGCAGCCAACGGGAGGAGCTGGGCTTTGCCCTATCGGCCGATTCCGACATTACCGATGACGTATCGTTCCGGTATTGTCTGGTGCGCACGGCGTATCAAGTAGGCGAGTATGCAGACCGAAACATCACCAACCAGCAGGAAGCCGGTTTCCTCAAACTGGGCACTGAAGCCGAAGGGTATATGTACGATTTTCGCCTGAAAAACGGGGTGCAGGCACAAAATGCAGGCTTACGCGATTACGCCCTGCCGTTTCCCCTCGACCTTGCCGGTCAATCCAGGCTTGACGATTACGCCCCCGACATGGGGTGCTATGAGATTACTGCGTCAAATTAAAATAAAATCAATAAATTGTAATCCAATTATTATTATTTAACTTTGTGGAACTCACTTAAAGAGAGTTTCACCTATGGTGCGTCTGCTTCTTTTCAGCTTGTTGCTCATCGTGACGTCCTGTTGCCATGCACAGGACGCCGAAGGCCTGCGTATTGCCTTTTACAACGTGGAAAACCTGTTCGATACGGACGATGACAGCCTGACACAGGACGAGGAGTTCCTGCCTTGGGGTATCCGGGGGTGGACGCCAACCCGCTTCTGGGCTAAAGCCGGCAACATTGCCCGGGTATTGGCCGTGCTCGACTTTCCTGCTCTGGTGGGCTTGGCTGAAGTGGAAAACGCCGCCTGTTTGTCCAAACTGACCCGCACGTCTCCGCTGAAAACGGCCGGGTATTCGTTTGTGCAGTACGAGTCGCCCGATGCGCGTGGGGTGGATGTGGGGCTGCTGTACAACCCCTACCTGTTTACGCCTGTGTACCACACGCCCTTGCGCATTTCCTTTCCGGAAAATCCGGAGAAAAAGACCCGCGATGTGTTGTATGTGCGCGGCTTTTTGTACGGCTTTGATACCCTGCACGTATACGTGTGCCACTTCCCCTCTCGTTTAGGAGGGGAGAAGGCTACGGAGGCCCTGCGCTGTCACGTGGCTTCCCGCATCCGGGCGCACATCGACTCGGTGCTGCTGCGTTCGCCCGCTGCCAAGGTGGTGGTCATGGGCGATTTCAACGACTACCCGGACAGTAAGTCGTTACGGCTGTTGGTGAAAGGAACGAAGGGTGGGGCGATTTCCGGACGGATGGTCAATTTAATGGACAACGCAAGGGTAGGTCAAAAGGGTAGTACGGCAAAAGGTTCAAACGGAAAAAGCGCAGCGGTGAAGGGCACGCACAAGTATCAGGCAGACTGGAGCTATCTGGACCAGTTCGTGGTGTCCGACAGCCTGGACGCCCTGATTTCCATCGTGCGGGTGTGCAACAACTCTTTTCTGTTGGAGCCGGACAAGCGTTGGTTGGGTGAAAAACCTTTCCGGACCTACAACGGGATGGTCTGGCAAGGGGGCTACAGCGACCACCTGCCCATTGTCATGGAATTGCGTTCAAGCCAGCCGTAACGCGCACGCGCATTTTTTTGTACAAGCTGCTTTTTGGGGGCCCTAAGCATTTGGCAAAGCGCGGTCTTTTTTGTACTTTTGCGCCTCTTTAACCGTGCAATTTAACCCATTACACTATGTTTGAAAATTTAAGTGACAGGCTGGAGCGGTCGTTTCAACTCTTGAAAGGCCAGGGAAAGATCACCGACATCAACGTGGCCGAAACCCTGAAGGATGTACGCAAAGCCCTGCTCGACGCCGACGTCAATTACAAAATAGCCAAGCAATTCACCGACGAAGTCAAGGAAAAGGCCATGGGACAGGATGTGCTCCGTTCCGTGAAGCCCAAGGAAATGATGGTCAAAATCGTCCACGACGAGCTGACCCGCTTGATGGGCGGCGACCAGGTGGACATCAACCTGAAGGGCAACCCCGTTGTCATCCTGATGTCGGGTTTGCAGGGTTCGGGTAAGACCACCTTCTCGGGCAAGCTGGCCAACATGCTGCGCACCAAACGGGGCAAGCACCCCTTGCTGGTAGCCTGCGACGT
>CAYPLF010000076.1:0-9179 GCA_964411555.1 uncultured Bacteroidales bacterium
AGTTGGACGAAAACACCACCCGGTTGTTTGATCAGTACCGCAAAATGGCGGAAGGCAGTACGGCTCCAGATTTGGAGTTGCCCAACGGTAAAAAACTGAGCAAACTGAAGGGTAAATTCAAGATGGTCGTGTTTGGTGCCAGTTGGTGTCCTGAATGTCAGAATGACTACCCTTCGTTGGTGGGTGCTTTCAAACGGATGAAGGAAAAATACGACTTAGCCGGTGTATATATCTCGCTTGATACAGACAAAAAAGCCTATCAGGATTTCTACAAAGAAGCACCTTTTACAACCGTATGTGATACAGAAGGTTGGAACAGTTCCATGGTAAAAGAATTTTGTGTGGTGGCAACGCCAACTCTATACATATTGGACGAAAATTTGAAGATTTTAAAAAAAATCACAAATGCACGTCAAATGGAAGATTTTTTTAATACAATTCGTTTGGCAACGTCAGCCAATTTGAACATGTATCAACAGTAAGGAATAAGATCAAAGAAAATGATATCCAAGCGAATCACAACATTTCGAACACTATGGGTGTTGGCACTTGTAACCTCATCGTTGCAGGTATTGGCCCAATCGTCGGAACTCAATTCCGGTAACAACTGGGTATTTGCTGAGGCAGAAAAAACAGTCGGATTAAATTTTGAAAACACGACAACAGGGGTGTTTATGAATAACGGTACCGTTTATTTTAAGAAAGATTTCAAAAACGATGGTACTGTAGGATATGACAACTCCCTGTCCGTAAATCCGGGTCTAAGTGTTTTCAGCGGATCCGCTTCCCAGACATTGAATGGAAATGGAACATCCTCGTTCTACAAGCTGCAGTTTTCCGGTGTTTCTTTCAACCTGCAACAGCCCATCAGCATTGTGAACCAACTTGATCTGAGCTCGGGTATCGTAACGGCTCAGCAAACCACGTTGGAAATTCGTATGAATGCTGTTCAGTTGTCCGAAGGGGCTTCCTGCATCAATGCATCAACAAACTCGTTCGTGGATGGTTTTGTTCAGAAAACAGGGAATACCGCTTTTACCTTTCCCATCGGAAACGCAAGTCATTATCGTCCCATAAGTATTGCTGCACCAGCTTCAACGAGCGATGCTTTTGCAGCCCGCTTTATTTTTGCAGATCCAACCTCTTCCGGTTACACCCGAACAGATAAAGCAAGCGGAGTAGGAGCTGTAAGCGACAAAGAATATTGGATCATAGAACGGGTCTCCGGTTCTTCATTGCCACAGGTTACCCTGAGTTGGAACAGTAGCACCAGTGCTACAATACCTGTAGATTTATCTTTGTTGCAAGTTGTTCGCTGGGACGGTAGCAAATGGATTAATGAAGGAAACCTATCCACAACGGGAGATGCCACCGCCGGAACCATTACTGCCAACGTTACCGGATTTGGGGTAATGAGTCTGGCTGTGAAGGATGCTAACAGGCAAACCACGATCAAGGCCTTGTTTGAGGGCTTATGGAATTCGACTGAATCCAAAATGAATCAATGTAAGACAGCAGATGGTACCACACCGAAGTTTACAACTTCAGCCGATACAGTTACCATAGAATTGCACGATGCAACCAACTATTCTACAATTGTTTATAGAGTATGCGGCGTGATGATGGAACCTGATGGAACCCTTCATAACAGTGGGAAAAGCTATGTGGAAATCCCGGGTGATTATCAAGGAACTTATTATCTGACCATTAAAAGTCGGAATCACATTGAAACAACCTCAGCGTCACCGGTATCATTTACAAATGAAAGTGTTTCGTATGACTTTACTTCCGCTACTTCACAGGCCTACGGCAACAACTTGGTCAAACTTAAAGACGGGGTATATGGTATTTATGCCGGAGATGTAAATCAGGACGGCATGATAGACAACATGGATATAGTGAAGATACAAGCAAAAATAAAGTCATTTGCTTCTGGCTATATCAATGAAGAACTCAATGGAGATGGAATTGTGGATAACATGGATAAAGTGTTATTGCAACGAAATGCCAAAGGGTTTGTATATACAAGAATTCCATAGTCAATAAATAATATTAAATATCCACTCCATTCCTTTTTTTATGAAAACTCGATTTAGACCACACTTTTTATTTTTATTGATTTTGTTTGTCACTTCAAGTTTGGGCATAAAAGCGCAACAAGAAGTGCCATCATTTACTTACACTATTGCCAATCAGAGCCTTGTGTCTGAAAATGTATTGGAATTTGACGTCTATTTGTTAAACACAAAACCATCCGTGAAGTTTGAAGTTTCAGGTGTTCAATTGTGTATTACTGTCAATCCTGCCATTATCAATGGCGGTACCATTACGCCCAGTGTGGTTTCAGGTACATCAGAAATGGACATTTCACAGGTGCCTACCGCTTTGCAATTCGACAATGCCAACTCCGTTGGTCCAATGCTGAAAGTTGCGGTTACGAATTGTAATTTTGGTGCTTCAACGGTGGTTAGCGGTACGGCTCCCGGAACCCGGGTGTGCCGTTTTCGATTGACCAACAGCAAAGCTTTTGGATCGGCCAAAGCCAATTTGCAACATAGATTGGTTATACCCGTATATCGTTCATTATTGTCCTATTGGGATCAAGGTAGCGATGGTTTAGGAACATCTTCAACCGATTCTCATGCCGGTGATTACCTCAATTTACCGCTGACCATAAGCAACACATACAGTACCACAACAGATCCTGTGCTCAATTCAATGGCAACCGTCACGACCGATGCTGTGAATGCAACCACCAATGTGGCTTCCGGTACCCTGAGCGCCTTGGGAGCTCCGAATGCTACCGATTATGGATTTGTGTATAGCACCACAAATGCCACTCCTACAATTTTAGACAGTCATATCAGCAAGGGTGCGCCTTCGACTACCGGTCCCTATACAGGAAAGCTGACCGGTATGACGGGTGGATCAACCTATTATGTGCGTGCTTATGCCACCAATACAGCAGGAACTGCATACGGAAGTGTGATATCCTATGCAGCAGCCGATTTAAAGCCGAAAAGCTTAAGTTATACAACTCCGAATGCCTTTACAACCAATGTTGCCATTACAGCACTAACACCTACAGTAACTGGAGATGTGACTGCATATGCTGTTTCGCCTGCATTACCAGTTGGCTTAATATTCAACACAACCACCGGTGTAATCAGTGGTACACCTACGGTCCTTTCAGCAGCAACCAATTACACTGTCACTGCAACCAATACAGAAGGCAGCGTGCAAGCTATCGTCAATATTGCTGTGAATGACGTAATACCAAGTAGCTTGAATTATACCACTCCGAACGTATTTACCAAAGGTACAGCCATTGGTTCACTGACACCAACGGTGAGTGGAGGCGCAGTAACGGGTTACAGCATCAGTCCGGCGCTGCCAACAGGCCTTTCCATCAACCCCACAACCGGGGTTATTTACGGTACACCAACCGCGGTTGCTGCTCTGACTTCTTATACAGTTACAGCTTCGAACTCAGGTGGAGCAACGACGAAAGCAATTGACATTACCGTAAAAGATATTGCTCCCAGTGGATTGAGTTATCCTACCAACATTACTTTGATCAAAGGAACGCTTATGACCAATTTGATTCCAACTGTTGGTGGAGGTACGGTTACCGATTACAGTGTTAGTCCAGCTTTGCCGAATGGAATTTCCATTGATCCTGTCTCTGGAATAATTTCCGGCACACCAACGACGGTTTCAGATCCAACTGTGTACACGATTACAGCAGCCAATACAGGTGGTTCTACAACATTTCAAATCAGCATCAAAGTGCAGGATGCAGCCAGACAATTGGCTTTAAAAATGATCTTTGAAGGTTTGTGGAATAATACCAAATCAAAAATGGCTCAATGTTTGACCGAAGATGGAGTTACACCAAAATATACAACATCATCTGATACAATAACGATCGAATTGCGTGATGCAGCCAATTATTCAAAGGTGATTCACACAGTTGGCAGCCTGTTACTTGAACCCGATGGAACAGTTCACAGCGATGGAAAAAGCTATGTAGACATCTCCGGAGAATACAAAGGTAACTACTACATGACCATCAAGAGTCGTAACCACATGCAGACAATTTCTGCTTCGCCCATTTCTTTGGCAAACGAGCATGTAACGTTTGACTTATCAGCGCAGGCTGATAATGCTTTCGGTAGCAATCAAGCCCTTCCTAAGGTAGGCGTAAACGCTTTATATGCAGGTGATATAAACCAGGATGGGGTTATAGACAATATGGACGTTGTTAAGTTGCAGTCAAAATTGAAATCCTTTGGCTCCGGCTACATCAACGAAGACCTCAATGGTGATGGTGTTGCAGATAACATGGATGCTGTTATTCTATTAAGGAATACCAAGAAGTTTGTCTATATAAAAGAGCCTTAATTTTCCAGTTTAACACGGATTAAATATAATTGATTATGACATCTTCATTGATTACGATTAAACGAGCGGTAAATACAGTCTTCCTATTGGTGGCAGCATGTATTGGTATTCAGGCACAGCAAACCATGCCAACCTGTACATATACCCTCAGAAATCAGGTGCAAGTATCCGATAAGGTGTTGGAATTTGATGTGTATTTGTTGAATACAAGTCCATCGGTTAAATTTGAGGTTTCTGGTGTTCAACTATGTATCACCATGAATCCTGCCATCTTGAACGGAGGAACCATAACACCAAGTGTGGTTTCCGGTTCATCAGAGATGGTTCCTTCACAAATTCCGACAGCCTTACAGTTTGACAACACCAATTCACAGGGCATTCCTATGCTCAAGGTTGCTGTTACGTCATCCACTTTTGGCAGTGCCACAACAATAAGTGGCACTGCCCCAGGCACCCGTGTATGTCGTTTTCGTTTGACCAACAGTGTCGCCTTTGCTTCGGGTAAAGCCAATTTGCAACATCGATTTGTACTTCCAGTGTACAGATCCTTGTTGTCATACTGGGATCAGGGAAGCGATGGCCTGGGAACAGCTTCGGCAGATCCTGCTGCCGGTGATTACTTGGACCTTCCCATTTCAGCAGCCAGTGCCTACAGCGAAACGGGTGACCCCGATTTGAGCACTTCGCCGACGATAACAACCGGAACAGTAACTCCGGGAACAAATAATGTCTCAGGCACAATCACAGGATTGGGGTCTCCCGCCATAACCGATTATGGTTTTGTATACAGTACCACCAATCCAATTCCAACTCTTTCTGACAGCCATGTAAGCAATGGAGCTGCAACAACCATCGGCGACTTTGCCATCACCTTGCCCGGTTTGACTGGCGGAACCACATATTATGTACGCACCTACGCAATCAATAGTTCAGATACGACCTATGGTAATGTGGTCACATTTACTGCTGCAACATTTGCTTCTACCATTTCGGTAACGGGTTTAACAAACTTTACCTATAATGGAGCGGTTCAGGGGCCAACAACATCAGTCGTGTTCGGTTCAACAGGAGCTTTAACCTACACGTATTCGGGAACCGGAACGACAACGTATGGACCAAATACAACCAGACCAACGAATGCGGGAACGTATCAAGTTGTGGCCAGTGTGGCTGCAGATGCCACTTTTGATGCTGCCACTTCTTCGGCTTTTGCTTTCACCATCAACAAAGCAAACTTGACCATCACCGGACTGACTGCCAGCAATAAAACCTATGACGGAACAATAGCGGCAATTCTTTCCGGAGGAACCCTAAGTGGAGCAGTGGCTGGTGACGATGTCACGCTGGTTTCAGGATCAGGAAGCTTTTCAAACAAGAATGTGGGATCCACAAAAGCCATCACACTAGCAGGCTTTAACTTGGGTGGAGCGGATGCGCAAAATTATTCCTTGTCGCTACCTTCATTAAGTGCATCGATTACAGCAATAAAACTGACAATCACTGCACCTTCAATCACACTAAGTAAACTCTTTGATGGAACCACCAGTGCTCAAGTAACGCCTGGAACATTATCCGGTGTACTGCCTGTAGAAACTGCAAATGTAACGCTGTCGACAGTTGCCAACTACGACAACGCGACTGTTGGAACAGGAAAAACGATCACTGTAACATATAGTTTGAGTGGTAGTGCTATTGGAAATTACATCGCACCCGATAACTACAGTGCTTCAAACGGAGTCATTATGGTTTCAACAGGTAATCAATTGTCGATCAGTGCTCCAACCTTGACACTGTCCAAGGAATATGATGGAACTTCAACAGCACAAGTTATACCTGGTACCTTGACAGGAATCAATGCATTTGATGTGGGAAATGTGTCTGTCATTGCTACGGCTCATTACGATGACCCCAATGCAGGAACAGGTAAAGCCATTACGGTTCATTATTCTTTGACAGGTAGTGCAGCCAGTAAGTATTCGATTATACCTGAGGTTATCTACTCCAATGGAGAGATCGTTAGAAAGCAATTGACCATTACAAATACCAGGGTTGCAGCAACTGAGGTTGTCGATGGCGTGATTGTGGCTGAAATTATTTCTATTGGTGATTTGCAAGGTTCATTGCCAAATGATGAAAATGCATTGATTATCAAGGCTTTTGCAAACGTAAACCCCGATTCTTCCGTTGTTGTATCCTATTCTTTATCTGGATTGGCAAAGAACAATTATGTTGCTCCTGCTGATTTGATAATCAATGATATTTCCATTGTTTCAGGTAAGATTTCTGCCAATTATATTGTACGTATTTACAGCGATGTGGTTGCTTGTGACAACAGGGATAGCAGCTTTGTTTCCTATCAATGGTACAAAAACGGTGTCTTAATCAATGGCGCTACCAACCAATTCTACCACGAAGATGGAGGTTTGGAAGGCACATACGCACTACGTGTGATTACCGATGATGGTCAGGTGCTCTTTTCCGAAGACAAGGTATTTTCAACGCCTTCCAACCTCAAGAAGGAAGTTACATATCCAAATCCGGTAAAAGTAAATACGCCTTTTGTTGTATCGGTCGAAGGATTCGAAAGCAAGGAACTGGAAAACGCCACACTTACACTTCACACGTATCAAGGTGCTTGTGTGTATCAATCATCTCAAATGGAAAATATAAACACCATCAATGCTTCTTTGACTCCTCAATTGTATATTGGACGCATCAAGGTTAAAGATGGATTTGAAAAAACCTTCAAACTGATTGTCCAAGAATAAACATTATGACTACAACGAATATGAAAATAAGGATGATAATAGGGTTGTGCGTGGTTGCTTTTGCAACCGGCAACGCCCAGACGCTGAAACCGGGAAGTTACCTCCACTTCAACGTAGGAGCAGGAGCTCACGACCTTTCCTACGATTTGTTGAATGGGACAAATACGGTTAGAAAACCAGGATTGACGATAAATGGTGCATACAGTTACTTTTTTTCCAAACATTGGGGTTTGCAAACAGGAATAGGCGCTCAAACAATCAGTGGACTATCCACCCTGAATTACATGTCGAGCACCCCTTCTGTCGATGAAAGCGGATCTTTTGATCTACGCACTTATTACACCAACTGGAAGGAAAAGCAACAAACCATTCTTGCCGATGTGCCAATGCTTTTACAGTTTCGTGCAAAAGTTGGAGAAAAGCTTGGGTTGATTGCTTCTGTGGGTGGAAAAATGGCATTGCCGGTTTACACCAAATATGCATCGGTTGGAAACGGATCCATTGAAACAAGAGGTTATTTTCCTCAGGTCAATGGTGAATTGTCTAACGTTCCTGAACACGGTTTTATGAAGATTACAACTGTCCCTGAAGGTAAATTTTCATTCAATCCATCCGTAATGGGTGTTGCCGACTTGGGTGGTCTCATCCGTTTGACGGAAAAAACCGACCTGTATATTGGTGGTTACCTGAACTACGGTTTGAACAATATTTTGAAACCCGATGTAAAGGAAGTGTATCAAGCTGGTTTATACAATGGCGTGTTTGCGTCAAATCAAGTATCAGAAGTGATACCGGTGACACTTGGCGTAAAAGTTGGTTTCTACTTTTCAACGCGTAAGAAAGACACCGATGGTGATGGCGTTTCCGATCGCAAAGATAAATGTCCTGATACCCCTGTTGAAGCCTACGGAAAAATCAATGAATACGGTTGTCCTTTGGATACCGATGGTGATGGCGTACCCGATTATCTGGATAAATGTCCTGATACCCCTGTTGAAGCTTATGGCAAAATTGATGCATCCGGATGTCCTTTGGATACCGATGGTGATGGCGTACCCGATTATCTGGATAAGTGTCCTGATACCCCTGTTGAAGCCTATGGTAAGATCGACTCTTCCGGATGTCCTTTGGATACCGATGGCGATGGCGTACCCGATTATTTAGATAAGTGTCCTGGTACCCCCAAAGAAGCCTATGGTAAAATTGATGCAAATGGTTGTCCTTTGGATACCGATGGTGATGGCGTACCCGATTATTTGGATAAATGCCCCAACACCCCCAAAGAAGCATATGGTAAAATTGATGCAAATGGTTGCCCATTAGATACCGATGGTGATGGTGTCCTGGATTATCTGGACAAATGTCCTACTGTACCAGGTCTTGCTTCAAACAAGGGTTGCCCTGAAGTCAAGAAGGAAGTAAAAACATTGTTTAAGAAAGCCTTGCAAGGCATTCAGTTTGAAAATAACAAATACGTGATTCGTCCCATATCCTTCAAACTACTGAATGATATTGCAAAAGTTTTGATTGACAATCCTTCATATTTGATCGAAATTCAAGGTCATACCGACGATGTTGGTAGCGAAGAGTCAAATTTGGTTTTGTCCGACAGACGTGCCAATGCTGTAAGAACTTATCTGGTTGCGAAGGGTGTAGATGCCAATCGTCTCATCTCTCATGGCTATGGTGAAGCCGTTCCGGTTGCCGACAATAAGACAGCAAAAGGAAGAGCGCAAAACCGCCGCGTAGAATTTATTGTTTCATTTGAAATCACAGAATTCAAGTAATCAATAAAGTCCACATCCGACATCAATAGATCGAATGGATTGTGACGAAATCTTTTGAACGGAATGGGTCCCGAATTTCACAGGGCTCATTCCGTTCGTTTTTTATCTAGCGCATCTATGGCATCAGGTTTGCAAAATGATGTGACAGCTGTTTTTGCCGGCACAAATTTTGTTAAAAGGTCGGTTTTTTGTATCTTTGTAGCGTTTTTAAGGTAAAGGG
>CAYPLF010000077.1:0-8556 GCA_964411555.1 uncultured Bacteroidales bacterium
TATGACCTTCCGGAAGCGCAACGTCAAACCGATTGGATTGAAGTTCAGTTTAAAAATACACGAAAAGGCTATTTCCTGAACAGCAACAAGATACCCATCGAAAAGGGCGATATTGTTGCCGTTGAGTCCAATCCCGGTCACGACATCGGTGAGGTCACCCTAACCGGAGCTTTGGTACTCAAACAAATGAAGAAAAACAACTACCGATTTGACCATCAAGAGGTGAGACGCGTATATAGAAAGGCCAGGCCCATCGATATGGAAAAATTCGAAGAAGCTAAAGGTCTGGAACACGAAACCATGCTCAAGTCTCGGAAAATTGCCGAAGATCTCAACTTAAATATGAAAATCGGAGATGTTGAGTATCAAGGCGACGGCAACAAGGCAATATTCTACTACATTGCCGACGACAGAGTTGACTTTCGTCAACTCATCAAGGTATTGGCCGAAACCTTCAAGGTGCGCATCGAAATGAAACAAATCGGAGCGCGTCAGGAGGCAGGTCGTATAGGTGGTGTTGGCCCTTGCGGGCGAGAATTGTGTTGTTCCTCGTGGATGACCAGTTTTGTTTCTGTATCCACCAGCGCGGCCCGCTACCAAGACTTGTCATTGAACCCTCAAAAGTTGGCGGGACAATGTGCCAAATTAAAATGTTGCCTGAACTACGAGATCGATACCTATGTGGAATCATCCCGCGACATCCCATCCAGGGACATAGTACTTGAAACCAAAGACAACTGCTACTATTTGTTCAAGTCTGACATCCTGAAACGGACAATGACTTACTCAACCAGCAAGGACTTTCCGGCGAATGAGGTGACATTGCCCGTTGAACGTGTCAAACAAATCATTCAATTGAACCGTAAGGGTATCAAGGTAGACAACCTTTCCGAAGTGATTGAAATAAAAGAAAAGAACGAGTTTGGCGACATCCTTACCGAAGATGGACTGGATCGGTTTGATAAGAACAAGAAAAACAAAAATAAGAAACACCACGACAGGCAAAAGCCTGTACAAAGAGGTGACCAACAGCGACCTGGGAACAAGCCGCAACAGGCAAATGCCTCATCATCAAACGGGCAAGCACCTAAACAAGTTGGACAACCCGGTAAAAAACCATCCGGAAACCCCTCAAACAAACATCAAAACCGACAGAATCAATCACCTCAACGCCCCTCACGCTTTGAGAAACCACAACGGAACACTGGCAATTCACCCGAAGGTGAGAAAAACAATCCGGAATGAACCCCAAGATCCCACATCGTAACCGCCAGACCCTCTTCATCGGGTTGATGTTCGGGATACTGGTTTGTACAAGCTGTCAGGAAGGCAGTATTTACCACCACTCAGTCGTGCTTCCGTCAAACGGATGGGATATGAATAATAAGCTGTCTTTTTCCGACACATTGTCAGAAACAACAGCGAATGGGCTCCACAGACAATTGACTTTACGGAACAGCAACGCCTTTCCCTATCAGAACGTGTGGATTTACATCACAACCTTTACCTCAGACAGTACATTGGTCGATTCCATCAACTGGCAGCTTGCCAGGCAGGATGGCCGTTGGTTGGGAAAGGGATGGGGATCTTTATACACGCACACGTATGTCCTTCCCGATTTATATTTTACCGATGATGACACCCTGCGGTACTTTCGAATGGAATTGATGCATGGGTTGAGGGATAGCCTGTTGTCAGGCATTTCCGACCTGGGACTCCGTGTTTATACCGATTGAGAAAGGCACTGAAAGGGGCATTATCCATGCATCCCACGATCTGCATCCAAACGGAGGAAGATAAACAACAAGATGGTAAAGGCCCACAGCGAAGACCCCCCATAACTTAAAAACGGTAAAGGGATACCAATGACCGGAACCAGCCCCAACACCATTCCCACATTCACGAGGTAATGAAAAAAGAAAATGCTGACAACGCAATAGCCGTATATGCGTGAGAAAGGCGATCGCTGTCGTTCTGCCATATTCAGCAGGCGGATTAACAAGAACAAGTAAAGCCCAAGAACAAACACAGACCCTAAAAAACCTTGCTCCTCACCCACTGTACAAAAAATAAAATCGGTATCCTGTTCCGGTACATATTTAAGTTTGGTTTGAGTGCCGTTCAAAAACCCTTTACCCAAGAATCCCCCCGACCCGATAGCAATTTTCGATTGATTCACGTTGTATCCGGCCCCACCCAAATCATGCTCTGTTCCTAAAAGTACCTTTATGCGCAGTTGTTGATGACGTTCCAGGATATTGTCAAACACATAATCAGTGGCATATAAAAAGCCCACTGAACCAACAATGAAAAGCCCGATAAGCAGATAAATCTTGTTACGGCGAATCAGTGTTTGGATAATCAAGTACACCCCGCTCAACAGAAACAAACCCAATTGCATCCAACATAAATTGAAACGGACACCTAGCAGATTCAGGGAAATTCCTAAAACCAATACAGACAGGTTACCAAACAGTACATACTTGAAAGCCCTGGCATCATTCCTGTAAATCAACAACATGGCACTCACGACAATCAAGATCAACAATAATACTGTGAACTGCCCCACCGATGTGTAATCAAACATCATGGTGTCACCAAAGCGAATTCCGATGATGAAGAAGCTGATCATGCAAACAACCAAAAACAAAATAATACCTGGCATACCTTCTCTGTATAGCATCAGCATCAACGATAAGAAAACCAGTGCTGAACCCGTTTCTTTTTGCAATAAGGTCAATGCAAAAGGTACAATCAGAATCAAGACTACCAGATAGACGTCCCGCATCCGTTTCATGTTGAACGTATACGAACCCATGATCCTTGAAATGGCCAGTGCTGTGGCCACCTTGGCAAACTCGGCAGGTTGAACATTGATGGGACCAAACACCAACCAAGACCGGGAACCTTTGATGTCGTGAGCCAGAAAAATGGTAGCAAGCATTACTACCATTAAGGAAATATACAGGAAAAAAGATGACGAGAAAAACTTATTTGAGTCAGTCAACATGATGGTCATACCAATAAATATGGCCATTATCAACCACATGAATTGCTTGCCAGACCGCTGGGTCAAATCAAACAAGCCAGACTCCCCGAATTCATAGCTGGCTCCGTAAATGCTCAAGCAACCAATCAGACATAGCACTACATAGACCAGCATCACAGGCCAGTCAAGCGATTTCAAGACCCTATTTTTTTCAGTTCGGTACAAATTGCATCAGATTTGCGTTCAACAAACGTTCTTCCATCCATATACGGTTTTCGGCAATTGTACCATTCAGGTACTTCTCAATCAGCAAACTGGCCATTGGTACCGCCCATGTAGCTCCAAAGCCCCCATTTTCGATGAACACCAGCATAGCAATTTTTGGATTCTCTTTGGGGGCAAAACACATAAAGATGGAATGATCCGGGAAGGGTGGGTTTTGTGCTGTACCTGTTTTTCCGCAGATTTCTATGCCTGGTATCGCCACACTGGCAGCTGTTCCACGAGTCGCTGCATCCTTCATTCCCTCAATGATATAGGAATAGTAGGTGGAATCAATGCTCCCCTTGCGTTTTTTTGTGTACATCGTATCCAAGCTTCCACCATCGATTGATTTAACCAAATGTGGCGTGTAGTACCATCCCCTGTTGGCTATGGTTGCACAAAAATTAGCCAGTTGCATGGGAGTAGCCAGCACCTCGCCTTGTCCAATGGCATTTGAAATAATGGTAGCACCCTTCCATCCGCGTTTACCATACCATTTGTCGTAGTATTGGCTGTTTGGAATAAGGCCGCGTTTCTCAAAAGGCAAGTCCACACCTAGTTTGTAGCCAAAACCCAATGAAACCATGTAATTCTTCCAAACATCCATGGATTGTTGTATACTGCCATATTTATGATTATCCATCATTGCTCTGTAACCGTAACAAAAGTAAGCATTGCAAGAATTCGCTACCGCACCAGTTAGCGATAAGGGTGACGCATGTGAGTGACAACCCACTTTACGACCGGGTGCATAATAATAGCCCATGGAACAACCGACAGACGTATAAGGCGAGATTATGCCTTCCTGTAAAAAAACCAATCCCTGAGCCGGCTTAAAGGTTGACCCCGGCGGATAATTCGATTGAATGGGGCGATTTAAAAAAATCTTATGTGGTGACGACTGGAGCTCCATGTAATTGGACGCCCTGCCTCGACCTACCAGCAACCCCGGATCGTATGTGGGTGCCGAAACATACGTGAGTATCTCACCGGTGGCAGGTTCAATGGCAACAATGGCACCGCGTTTGTTCACCATAAGACGCTCAGCATATTCCTGAAGTGCCAGATCGAGCGATAACGTCAAATCTTTTCCCGGTACAGCTTTAATATCTTTCTTACCCTGTTCATATCTTCCCTTGATGCGACCGTGAGCATCACGCAACAACACCTGCACGCCTTTTCTACCACGCAACAGGGTTTCATATGTTTTCTCGATTCCCGATCGTCCGTTGTAATCTCCCGGTACGTAATACGCATCTTCTTCCAAATCCTTGTAGTTGACCTCAGCCACATAACCCAGAGCGTGTGCAGCTACCGGCTTCATATACGACCGTAAGGTTCGGCTGCGAACGGAGAATCCCTTGAAACGGAACATCTTTTCCTGCAACATACCGTAATTTTCAGCTGATAACTGGGAAATAAGGACCTGAGGAGTATAAGAAGAATAACCTGGATTGGTCCGACGGTTTTTCACGCGTTCCACTTGTTGAAGGAAATCATCCTTGGTAATACCCACCGTACTGCAAAAATCAAGCGTATCAAAGGGTTCCACTTCGCGTATGGTAATCAATACGTCGTAAGAGGGATTGTTGTACACCATCAGTTCCCCGTGTCTGTCGTAAATCAATCCTCTTGACGGGTAGATGGTTTTTTTGTAGAATGCGTTGCTGTCAGCGAAGTCTTTGTATTTATTACTGAACAGTTGTAAACCGGCCAATCGCAGTACAAACACAATAAAAACACCCAGGATGATGAGCAATACGATGTTTCTCCGTTGCACTGTATCAAAGCTACCTTGCATATTCTTTTGGATTGATCAATTCAAAAGTCGCAATAAAAAGAATGGTTAACAAGCTACATACCGGAATCTTGGTCAACAGCGTAATTCCGTTCATAAATGACATGGCTTCCAACAAGTATAGCGCAGCGTGATGAACCAACACCATAATAGCCGTATACCTCCAGAAAACCGATCGTCCCATCGAGGAAAGGCTGATGGTACGATTGCTGAAATCTTCCTTTAAGACAAACAACCGGATCAGAGGATAACGAATACCGGCCATCAAGGTTGTTGCGGCGGTATGCATACCAAGAGTATTGGCAAACATATCCATAATCAAACCAACAGTAAAACCGATGAGTATGACAGCGTATGAAGACAAGGTGGAAGGCAAACGAATCAACGCATAAATATACAACATAGGTATATATATGCCCAGAAAATGGATATTATCCAGGACCAACAGTTGAAGCAACAATAATCCCACAAACCAAACTAAATGCTGCAGTACCTGTTTCATACACCGGCCTCCTTTTTTAACTGGTTGTATTCCTTTCGTTGGTTAAAACGGATGACCCTCACATTCGACAAGGCGTCGAAACGAACAGCCAATCGCACCTTGAGGGTCAGGTAGTTTGAATCGTCACTCACATCGAATTCTTCAACTACACCTACCATGATGCCTTCAGGAAATATGGATGAATATCCACTGGTTACAATCGTATCCCCTTTTGAAACGGATATGTAGGGTGGAACTTCTTCCATCAAGGCAAAACGCCTGTCCTCACCATTCCAAACCAGGGAGCCGGTTGTGTTCGTGTTCTTTAATTTACAACTGAAACGATTGGGTGGACACAAAACGGGTATCACCACCGAGTAATGATCGGAAACGTGACTGACCACACCTATGATGCCATCGGCGTTGGCCACACCCATTTCTGGCTCAATACCATCAAGACGTCCTCCCTTCAAGGTAATGTAATTCCGCTGATGAGTCACGCTGTTATGAATTACCTTGGCTGAAATCAAGTCAAATTCATTGGGCAACTTGTCACGTAAAAGCGCGATATTGGTCGTGTCGGTCAGTTGATTCAGTTGCTTCTTGAGGAACAGGATTTCTTGTTGCAGCTGATTGTTCTCATTCATCAACGACTCGTTTTCACCCTTGAGCTTGAAAAAACCGGTGACAGACTCTTCCCATACGTAAACGGCACCACTGATTTTATTGGCCGATGAAAAGAACACACTTTGCTGAAAGCTGTTCGACGAAAATAACATATACAATGCTACCCCTTCCAGAAGGGCAAACAGCAGAAAAGAGCCGATTTTGGAAAAAAAGCGTACAATATTCTGCATAGCCTTGGGTTTAGCCTAGAGGGAAAACCTGTATAAATCAGCGAATCAAGAAGTTGAACTTGTCAACATTTCTGAGCGCCACGCCTGTTCCGTGAGCAACAGCATGTAAAGGATCTTCTGCCACATTGAAACGAATGTTGATCTTGTCGGTCAACCGCTTGGCAAATCCCCTCAGCAGCGCTCCACCACCAGCCAGGTAAACCCCGCGGCGGACGATGTCAGAATACAATTCGGGAGGTGTTTGTTCCAAGGCACTCAATACAGCCATTTCCACCTTGGAAATGGATTTCTCCAGACAATGGGCAATTTCCTGATACGAAACGGGTACTTCCATGGGCAATGCCGTCATCTGGTTCGGGCCATGTACCACGTAATCTTCCGGCGGATTCTCCAGTTCGGTCAAAGCGGAACCCACATTGATCTTAATCATTTCTGCGGTGCGTTCACCCACCCTGAGGTTATGCTGACGGCGCATATATTCCTGAATATCAGCGGTAAAATCATCACCGGCAATACGGATGGATTTATTGGCCACGATGCCTCCCAGCGAAATGATGGCAATTTCGGTTGTACCACCACCGATGTCAACAATCATGTTGCCTTCCGGAGCCTCAACGTCGATGCCAATACCCAGAGCTGCCGCCATGGGTTCATACAACATGTAGACATCACGACCGCCTGCGTGTTCGGCAGAGTCACGTACGGCACGGAGTTCCACTTCTGTCGATCCCGAAGGAACACTGATGACCATACGGAGGTTAGGAGAAAACATGCGCTTCTTGGAAGTGGCCATTTTAATGAGGCCGCGCATCATTTGTTCGGCTGCATAGAAATCGGCAATGACGCCATCGCGCAGGGGACGTACGGTCTTGATGTTCTCCGGGGTTTTCCCGTGCATCTGCCGGGCTTTTTCTCCCACGGCAAGTAACTTGTCTGTCCTGCGGTCAAGCGCTACGATACTGGGTTCATCCACAACAATCTTTCCGTTAAGGGTGATGATGGTGTTCGCCGTACCCAAGTCCATGGCGACCTCTTGTGTAAAGGAAAAAAGGCTCATATCGGGTTAATGTTTAAAATGTCTGAATCCAGTTAAAACCATGGCCAAACCATGTTCGTTGCAATAATCGATGGACTTCTGGTCGTTGATGGAACCGCCCGGGTGGATGACAGCCCTGATTCCGGCATGATCGGCAATTTCCACACAATCCGGGAAAGGAAAATAAGCATCGGAAGCCATGACGGAACCATGCAAATCAAATCCGAACCCGTTTGCTTTGTCAACGGCTTGTTTGAGGGCATCCACCCTTGACGTTTGGCCTACACCACTGGCGCAAAGCTGCTTGTTTTTGGCCAATACGATGGCGTTTGATTTGCTGTGTTTGACCAGTTTGTTGGCAAACAATAAATCTTCAATCTGAGAATCGGTAGCTTCAATCTGAGTCACGGCCTTCAAATCGTCCGGTGTTTCTGTCTTGAGGTCCTTATCCTGAACCAAAATGCCATTCAACAGCGAACGGAACTGCTTAACGGCTGTTGGGGCTTTTTTCTGGATGATGATGATTCGGTTCTTCTTGGATGTCAGTATTTTAAGTGCTTCCACGTCATAGTCGGGAGCAATGATGACTTCAAAGAAAATGGTGTTGATCTGTTCAGCGGTTGCCTGATCAACTACGGTATTGGTGACCAACACGCCACCGAAAGCGGAGACAGGATCACCGGCAAGTGCGTCTTTCCAAGCTTCCAGCAAAGTAGGACGGGACGCTACGCCACAGGCATTGTTGTGCTTCAGGATGGCAAAAGTCGTTTCCTGAAAATCGCTGATCAACGAGATGGCGGCATCGATATCCAACAGGTTGTTGTAGGAAATTTCCTTACCCTGGAGTTGCTCGAACATGTCATCAAAGTCACCGTAGAAGCTGCCTTGTTGGTGAGGATTTTCTCCATAACGCAGCAGTTTTGCGTTATCACCGGTGCAACGGAAAGCAGAACCGTCACCGTTGTCGAACCAGTTGAAAATGGCAGAATCGTAATGGGAAGAAACAGCAAACGCCTCTTTGGCAAACCAGCGACGGTCTTCATATGAAGTCTGTGCACCCTGTTCGTTCAGGAGATTCAACAGCGGAGCATATTGTGCCTTGGAGGCAACAATCACCACGTCCTGGAAATT
>CAYPLF010000078.1:0-7934 GCA_964411555.1 uncultured Bacteroidales bacterium
ACCTACTTTGCGGTCGTCGGCTACTGAGCCGGGGATGCAGAACGATTGGAGGCCTTCGCCCAGTACGACGGCGATGTCGGCTGCGTTGGTTACTCCGCGCTTGATGGCGACGGCGGCACCTACGATGTAGCTCCACATGGCGTTTTCGAAGGCGATGGGTTGGATGCCTTTTACAATGTTATAGACGTCAACACCTTTGGCGTCGCAGATTTGTTTGGCTTCTTCAATGGAAGCGATGCCGTTGGCCTGCAGGAAGGTATTGATTTGTTTGATTCTTCTATCGTAGCTTTCAAATAATGGCATGGCGTTTTCTCCTATTCTTTACGTGGGTCAATAACTTTCACTGCATCTTCCATGCGACCATACTTGCCGGATGCTTTTTTCAGTGCTTCACCTGCATCCATGCCTGTTTTGATCATGTCCATCATGCGGCCGAGGCTGACAAATTCGTAACCGATGATTTCGTTGGTATCGCTCAAACCGATTTTGGTGATGTAGCCTTCGGCCATTTCGAGGTAACGGGGGCCTTTGGCAACGGTGCCGTAGAGGGTACCGGTTACGCCGCGGAGGCCTTTGCCGAGGTCTTCCAGGCCGGCGCCTATGGGCAGTCCGCCTTCGGAGAACGCTGTTTGGGTGCGTCCGTACACGATTTGGAGGAAGAGTTCGCGCATGGCGGTGTTGATGGCGTCACACACGAGGTCGGTGTTCAGCGCTTCTAGGATGGTTTTGCCGGGAAGGATTTCAGAGGCCATAGCCGCTGAGTGGGTCATGCCCGTGCAGCCGATGGTTTCAACCAGGGCTTCCTGGATGATGCCTTCCTTCACGTTGAGGGTTAGTTTACAGGCACCCTGTTGGGGGGCACACCAGCCCACGCCGTGGGTCAATCCCGAGATGTCCTTTACTTCTTTGGCTTTCACCCAACGTCCTTCTTCGGGAATGGGAGCCGGGCCGTGATTCGCGCCTTGGGCTACGCAGATCATGCCTTCAACTTCGTGTGTAAAACTCATATGGATTTTATTTTTTTCTCGGGTGCAAAAGTAGTGATTATTTTCTGTTTTTTTATAGGGATTTTACTGTCTGTTTGATGGTTTTTTTGTTTTATTGGATAACATTCATTATAAATGATGGCTTCCTATAAAAGGGATTCCATCTCCCTAAAAAGGATGCCATCCCTTCAAAAAGGATGGCATCCCTAATCTTCGGTTGGTGCTTCTTCACTTGTTTGTTGAGGCGCTCGTTTGAAGTAAATGTGCCAGTTTCCGCTTGTTTCTTGCTTCAGCCAGTGGGCATACCCCAGGCTGCTGGCTTTGTCAATCAAGGGTGCCGGGATGAAGGGGGCTATGACTTCGAGTAGTTCGTCGTCTGCCAGTTTCCGTAGCTTCGACAGTACTTCGTGGACGGGTTGTTCGCCGCGGTTCAGGAGGAGGCCTACGTCGAGGGTTTCCCGGATGTCGCCGGGGGTGAACCAGCCGGGTTGTTCGGTGGTGTAGGTGTTGCCGGTTTCTTCGGTGGCGCCGGCTACATCGGTGGCATGGGGCAAATGGATGCCTGCGCCTGCGTTGTCTTGCCCTACTTGTGCGCGCAGTTCATTGACCAGTGCTTCCACCGCCAGTCCGCCTATGATGGCGGCTTGGGCAATGGTGGTGACGCGGGCTATGGTGTTCCGCAGCAGGGGGTTCTTCAGGCGCTTGAATTCGGGCGCTTTGCTTATCAGGACTGCTTCCAGCTGGGGGTAGGTTTCCAGCAGGTCGTAAATCTTGGTTTTGGGTGTGATGATGAGTGGTGTCATGGTGTGGTTCTATTGGGTGGTTTACTTTTCGGGGGCGTACGACAGGATGCGTTGTTCGCCTTCCAGGGCGCGGAGTTTGGTAAGGTCTTGCGAGACTTCCAGGGTGCCCAGGTACTCGCCGTTTTCATCCCTTAGGGCGTAATAGACGATGTAGATGAAGGTGCCGCGCATGTTGATCCAGAAGGGGGCTTCGTTAGCGCGTCCGGCTTTGAAGTCTTCGAGGATTTTTTCGACGATGTGGACGCTGCCCGGGGGGTGGCACAGGCGGACGTCGCGGTTGATGATGGAGCGGTTGCGGGTGAAGATGCGTTCTTTGCCTTGGGTGAAGTATTTCACCTTGTCGTTCTTGTCCACAAAGGTCATGTCGAAGGGGGCGGTGTTCATAATGGCCATGATTTCCTTGGCGGTAAAACTGCCGGATGGTAATTGGATGGCGCCGTTTTCGTTCAGTTTGGTCTGGGCTTCCTGTGCTTCCCGGTTCATGCCTTCGGGTTTCCAGTCGACGGGGTCGATGAGGGTGAATCCGAATTCCAGGGTTTGTTGGTGGATGTGCCACCAGTCTTCGAGGGTGAGGTGGTCCATGGCCATGGGGAAGAGGATGTCTGCTTCTTTTTTGGTCATGTCGACCATGGCTTGGAGCACGGGGGTGAACAGGATGGCTATGGCTTCTTCGAGGTCGGTTTTTTTCAGGCCGGGGGTGCGGAGTACTTCGATGCAGCCTTTGAGTTGTTCCCGGATTTCGTCGTGTTTGCCCCACATGACTTTGGGTGGGCCGGTGATGTCTTTTTTCTCCAGGTAGGGGAAGAGGAGGTATTCTTTGCGCTGGTAGTGTTTGTCGATGTCCATGAGTTCGTTGAAGCTGCTCTGGAGTTTCAGGAGGTGCGTGGGATAATCGTCCTCTGTTATGGTGGGCAGCTGGGCGAGGAGTTGTGTGGCTGTTTCGGCTACTTGCTTGATGGCTTCGTTTTCTTTGAGGAAGACGTCGATGGGGTGTCCTTCGGGAATGTCCTGGGCGTCTTCGTCGTCAATGAAGCCGTCGAGCACTTGGCCGTGGACGTCGCACAGGCGCAGTACTTCTTCCTGGGGCAGTCCTTCTTCCATGAGTTCTTGTTCTACTTCCACTACTTCGTTGTAGGGGATTTGCTTGAGGGTGTGCTTGAGTTCGTAGCGTACGTGGATGGGGTCTTCTCCGTCGTGGAGTTTGAGTATCAGTGCCTTCAGTGTTTCTTTCCTGCGGCTGGAGTTGTTGATGAGTTCGCTCATTGTTGTATGGTTTTTTGTTGATTGGATTGTGTATGCCCGAGTGATAGTAACAAGGGGTGGGCTGTATTTGTTGAATGGTGTGGGTCTATTTCGCTGGTTTGTTGCTTTTTTCGGCCAGGGATCGGATGGTTTCGGTGGAAACCAGGGTGTCGATGGCGGCGCGGATGCCTGCGTATTGGTCGTGGAGGGGACAGGGGGGGTCACAGCCGCAGTGGGAGAGGCCGAGTCCGCAGCCGGTGAAGATGTGGTCGCCTTCAATGCTGACAATGACGTCTTTCAGGGTTCGGTCGCTTTTTTCGGGTGGTAGTTGGAAGCCGCCGCCTTTTCCTTTCTGGGAGGTGAGGAAGCCTTGTTTCACCAATCGTTGCAGGATTTTGGCGGTGAAGAAGCGGGGGGCGTCAATTTCGCGGGCGATTTCGTCGATGCCGGGGCGCTGCTTTTGTTGGTTTTGGGTCTGGATGTAGACCAATCCTCTGATGGCGTATTCGGTTTCTTTGTTGAACATGGTGCTGCTGTTTATATTGTTGCTGCTGTTTTTACTGTTGCTGCTGTTAATACTGTTGCTGCTGTTTATATTGTTGTTGCTGCTGTTACTTCTGTTATAGCCGTCTTTCTGTTTTGTCCATTGTCTGATTGTTCAGTCGGTTTTATTGTACAAATGTATGTAAAAATATTTAAATACTAAAAGACCTTTTTGTCTTTTAATATTTTTTTTGTATGTTTGTTGCGGAAAAGAAGAGTAAAAGCGAATAAAAAGAAGGATTATGGAAAAGACAGACTTGAAGAATAAGTTGTTGGGCAGCATCGTGTCTGATGATTTCAGGGCGGCTGAGGTTTTCATGCAGGCGGGTATCGATTTTTGCTGCGGGGGTAAGAAGACGCTGCGGCAGGCCTGCGAGGAAAAGGGGCTGGATGTTTCGGCGCTGGTGGGTAAGCTGGAGGTCTTGTCCGATGTGCCAGCTGCGCCGGGTATGAATTTCAACGAGTGGTCGTTGGATTTTCTGTCGGATTACATTGTGAATTCACACCATAAGTATGTTACAAAGGCGTTGCCGGACTTGCTGTTTTACACGCGGAAGATTGCGGGTGTGCATGGTGAACGTCACCGGGAGTTGCTTCAGGTGGCTGAAATCATGGTGCATCTGAATAAGGAGTTGCTGCAACATTTGAAGCAGGAGGAAGATGTTTTGTTCCCGGCTATCAAGGAGGTATTGAAGAGTGATTCAGCCGATGCTCGTAAGATGCTTGCTTCGGAAATAGCCCGGATGAGCGGGGAACACGAGTTTGCCGGTGGAGCCATGGATACGATCAATGCCATTACCCACGGTTATGTGGTTCCGGAGGATGGGTGCGACACGTACAGGCTCACATTCAAACTGTTGAAGCAATTTGAGGATGACCTGCATGTGCATGTGCATCTCGAAAACAACATCTTGTACCCGAAGGCGCTACTGCTATAATCGGGTTTCCATCTCCCCAAAAAGGATGCCATCCCTTTTAAGGAGATGGAATCCTTTAATTGAATGGGGGGCATTCGGTTTACAATGGTATCAGGTATGCGGCGGTGATGTGGCACATCATGCCGAGTAGGACGAATACGTGGAAGATGGCGTGGACAAATTCGTGCTTGGCCATGGCGTAGATAAAGGAGCCTATGATGTAAAACACGCCACCTGCAACTATCCAGTATATTATTGAAAGACAGTTATTTAGTGTGATTGCTTCAATCAGGGGTTTGATTGCAACCAAGATGGACAGACCCATGAGTACGTAGGAGGCTGTTTTGAGGTTGTTGTTCTTTTTGATTTCTCCTGCGCTGATCAGGATTCCTGCCAGGGCGAACGTCCAAACGAAGGCAAATAATCCCCATCCCCATAAGCCTTCGTTTCTCAAGAATATCAATGTCATGGGGGAAAAGCTGGCGGCTATGAGGATGTAAATGCTTCCGTGGTCGAAATGGCGTAGCTGGGCTTTTGTTTTTGGGTTTTGTGCGTAGTGGTAGATGGTTGACGAGAGCATGCAAGCCAGCATGCCGAATCCGTAGATGGAAAACGCCAGGGTGGCCCATCCGTTGCCGGCTGTGATTGATTTATATAGCAACCCGATGGTGGCAACTACCGCAATCAATACGCCAAAGCCGTGGGTCAGGTAGTTCGCCTTTTCTTCGCGTTTGCTGTAGGTTTTGAGATGATTCATAACAGCTATTTGTGCATAAAGGTAAGCATAAACGGGTTTCCATCTCCCAAAAAAGGTTTCCATCTCCCAAAAAAGGTTTCCATCTCCCAAAAAGGGTTTCCATCTCCCCAAAAAGGATGGCATCCTTTTTTAAAATGTGTACTTTTGTATTTATATTTTTTGGGTATGAATAGGGGTCTTTATTTCGTTGTCATTGCTTGTTGTTTTCTACCGTTTGTGTCGCCTGCTTTGGCGTTGTGTGTAGGGCTGGTTTTTTCCGTGTTGGGCTTTACCCACGATCGTATCCATGCCTATACCTCCAAGATTCTGCAGCTTTCGGTTGTGTTGCTTGGTTTCGGCATGAATCTTGCCGATGTGGTTTCGGCTTCTAAAAGTGGTTTTATTGAAACGACCATATCTGTTACGGCTGTGATGGTGTTTGGTTTGTTGTTGGGGAAATTGTTCCGGGTTGAAAAAAATACGTCCATTCTCATTGCTACCGGGACGGCTATTTGCGGGGGAAGTGCCATCGCTGCCGTGGCGCCTATATTGAACAGCAAGAGTTATCAGAATTCGTTTGCCTTGATTGTGGTGTTTGTCTTGAATGCCATTGCCCTGCTGTTGTTTCCGTTCATCGGGCATAGGTTGGGGTTGAGCCAGGAGGTTTTCGGCAACTGGGCAGCCATTGCCATCCACGATACCAGTTCGGTGGTGGGAGCGGGTTCCATATATGGTGAGGAGGCGTTGCAGGTGGCTACGACTGTGAAGCTTATTCGGGCGTTGTGGATTATTCCGTTGTCGTTGGTGATCGCTTTTTTTGTCGGAAGGGGTGGAAAGTCTTCAACCAGCGCAGAGGCGGTTTCCGATGGCGTTGAGTCTGGTGCCAAGAAGCTATCGATCAAGTTTCCGTGGTTCATCCTGTTTTTTGCGTTGGCCATCGTGTTTGCTGCTGTTTTTCCGGCCTTCGAATCGAGTTACGCTCATTTCACCTGGTTGGGCAAGCGGGGTATGGTGGTGGCGTTGTTCCTCATCGGGTCGAACATCACGGTAGCTCAAATCAAGCATTCGGGCTTCAAGAGCTTTGCACTTGGTGTCACGCTATGGGCGGTAACGGCTGTGGGTTCGTTGATTTTCCTGAGGCTGTAGTGTCTATATTGGGGCATTTATACTGAAACTCGTTCCCAAACCCGTAAATATAAAGGACTAAAAAAGAAACCATGGTTTCTTCTTTAGTCCTTCTTTATATTTTACACTGTCTTTCAGTGTTTGTCGCGGAGAGAAAGGGATTCGAACCCCTGGTACCTCGCAGTACAACGGTTTTCAAGACCGCCGCAATCGACCACTCTGCCATCTCTCCTTGTGGGGGCCGGCATAGCCCCCGTTCGAGCGTTTGCTCGTGTATTATTCAGCTGCGGGAGCTTCTTCAGCTGCGGGAGCTTCTTCAGCTGCGGGAGCTTCTTCGGCTGCGGGAGCTTCTTCGGCTGCGGGAGCTTCTTCGGCTGCGGGAGCTGCTTCAGCGGCGGCTTCGGCTTTGGCGGCTGCTTCAGCAGCTCTTTCCTCGGCTTGCTTCTTGGCTACTTCTTCTTCTTTGGCCTTGTTGTAGGCTTTTTCAGCTTCCAGTTGTTTCTTGGCGGCTTCGCGGGCAGCATCTTTTACGTTGCTGCGGATGGCGCTCAAGGCACCTTCTTTGCTTTGCTTCCAGGCTTCGAATTTGGTTTCGGCTACTTCAGCGGTGAAGGCGCCTTTCTTAACGCCACCCAGGAGGTGGTTCTTCATCAATACACCTTCTCTGGAGAGGATGTTCTTGGTGGTTTCGGTGGGTTGAGCACCGGTCTGTACCCAATACAAGGCGCGTTCGAAATTCAAATCTATTGTAGCAGGATTAGTGTTTGGATTGTACGAACCTAATCTTTCAATAAATTTACCATCTCGTGGTGCCCTGCTGTCTGCGACGACAATGTGGTAGTATGCGTACCCCTTGCGTCCGTGTCTTTGCAATCTGATTTTAGTTGCCATTTGTTTGAATTAAAATGTTTTGCTGCTTGTATTAAGCGGCTGCAAAGGTAGGAAATATTTCTGTTTGACAAAATGCCGGAACCACTAATTTTGGATTTTTTGGCCCTGAATCATCGAAATAATGGAATGAATATGCTCAAGGAAAGGTAAGGAAAGGAAAGGGAAGGAAAGGAAAGGTAAGGGAAGGGAAGGGAAGGGAAGGGAAGGGAAGGAGTGTTTCGACTAAATCGAGGTGGGCAACAGCCAAGCGTCGGCATGTTCGGGGTGTTCCTCGCGGAATTGGCGCAGGTAATTCTCGGCTTCCTCTGGGTTGGTGAAGCGTTGGATGGAGACACGGGCGCGACCGTCGCCTTCAATGATGGTGGCATTCTTGTAAAGACTGTCATTGCGTCCAGAAAGCCAGCGGGTTGCTGTAGCTTTGCTTGGATGGCTGCTGATGATGAGGTTGTAGCTTTTTCCCCCGGCTTGCGCAATTGGATTCTTTTGTCTCGGTAATGAGTTCTGGGGGATACTTTCCTTTTTGGGTGCCACAACTTTCGGTGCGGGTGTCTTCGGGTCTTTCTTTACGAGTGAGTCGTCTTTTGCGGGCTTGGCCTGATTTTGCTTGGATGTATCGTTTTTTTTCGTGTTGGCCGCCAATTGCTTGGAGCTGTCTTTGTTCCCTATTCCGGTGGTAATAAATGAAATCAGT
>CAYPLF010000079.1:0-7850 GCA_964411555.1 uncultured Bacteroidales bacterium
AGAACGTACCGGAGAAGGTCGGGAAATCAACCGATACAATTTTTCGATGAACGATGTGAAATTGGCTGTTCAAAAACCGGTCGTGCAGCGGTTGTTGAACTTGATTCGTTTTAGAAACCTATTTCCTGCCTTCGACGGTACGTTTTCAGTGAAACAGCATTCCGATGGCTTTTCCCTTGCTTGGGATAAAGATGAGACCTACTGCCGGCTCACGGTCAACCTTGAAACCCGGCAATCCGTCATAAGGTATTCAAACCTTGGCGAACCCCCAATCACGTATTCGATATAAGTATTTATTTAACCAACATACCATGACAAAACAACCTCATCTTACCACCATCAAATGGTTGACCTACCTCATGTTCATGATGTTTGCCATGACCACCGATGCGGTGGGAGTCATCATTCCCGAAGTGATGAAAGAGTTCAACCTGAACATGACCACAGCCGGCATGATGCATTACATGCCCATGATAGCCATTGCGCTGTCAGGCGTCTTGCTTGGATTCCTGGCCGACAAACTGGGCAGGAAAGTCACCATCATCCTCGGATTGGTGGTCTTTGCCGTCAATGCGTACCTGTACATCATTGCCAGCACGTACGGATTTATCCTGACGCTGATGGCTGTGGGTGGGTTGTCCATCGGTGTATTCAAAACCGGCGCGCTGGCATTGATCGGTGATTTGTGCACGTCAACCAAGCAACACACCTCGACCATGAATGCGGTGGAAGGGTTCTTTGCCGTAGGCGCCATCATCGGACCCTTTTTCGTAACGAGGTTGCTCGCTGCAGATGTCAAGTGGCAATGGCTGTATGTGGCCGCCGGCACCTTGTGTGTGCTGTTGTTGGTCATGGCTGCGCTCGTGCGCTATCCGGAAACCAAAAAAACCACCCAGGAGCCTATCAATTTATCCGGCACCCTTTCTATGCTGAAAGATCCTTATGCACTGGGGTTTTCACTGGGTGCCTTTTTGTATGTCGCTGCGGAATGTGCGGTGTATGTGTGGATGCCCACGTTGATTTCAGCCTACGAAGGAAACCTGATACTGGTTGCCACCTATTCCCTGACCATTTTCTTCATTCTTAGGGCTGTGGGGCGGTTTATGGGTGTCTGGTTGTTGGAACGGTTCAACTGGATGGTCGTGCTTGGATTATCCAGTTTGCTGATTTTTCTGTGTTTCTTAGGCAGTGTGCTTGGTGGTCTTGAAATGGCGGTTGTGCTCTTACCGCTTTCCGGCTTGTTCATGTCGGTGGTGTATCCCACCATCAATTCGAAGGGCATCAGTTGCTTCCCCAAGGCGAAACATGGTTCCGTGGCAGGGGTCATCTTGTTTTTCACAGCCGCCGGTGCTGCACTGGGTCCGTTGGCCATGGGTGGCATCAGTGACATTTTTGGTCAAAATGCAGCGTATGGGTTTATCCTGGCCACCGTATTTGCAGCCTTGTTGTTTGTCGGCGCGCTGCTCAACCTGCTGTTGAATCCGACCAAAAAACGCTTGCAGCAATTGGATCAGACAGAATACGACACGGAAAAATAGTAAAAAACAAAGCGTAAATTGAAAAAACCAACTCGCACTAATTGAAAGAAATAGCAATGAAAATACATCGTTCAATAGTCAGTCTGATCGTTTGTGTGTTAGTTCAAAACACTTACGCTCAAGTTAAGGTCATCCAGTTGGAACAAAGCCTGCCGGTCACAGCCGTCACCGCCAACCAGAAAGAAGGTATCATTGAGACCAATCCCAAAAAACGGATTGTGTACAATGTAGTAAAACCCTCTATGCAGTATTATCCTGCTAAAAACAACACATCCGGCACCTCTGTGATTATAGCACCTGGCGGGGCATTACAGTTGCTCTCCATAGACAATGAAGGGGCAGATGTAGCTGCTTACCTCAACAACAACGGCGTAGATGCTTTTGTGTTGAAATACAGTCTGGTGCATACAGTTTCGGATGCAAATGCCGAGCTGCAACGAAACTTTTTTACCACCGATGCCAGACGGGATTCCTCCATAGCCGCCATCATTCCGTACGCTATGCAAGATGGTTTAAATGCTATTTCTTATGTCAGAAAGCATGCAGCCGAATTTGGATTAAGTCCAAACCGCATCGGTTTCATGGGCTTTTCAGCAGGAGGGACGGTGGCCTTGTCGGTGGTGTTCAACGCTACAGTCGAAAACAGACCCAACTTCCTGGCTGCCATTTATCCGTGGATAGGCGAACTGGGCGGCAAGGTACCCACAGAAAAAACACCTGCGTTTCTGGTAGTGGCAAACGATGATCACCTGAAGTTGGTTCCACAGAGTATGAAAATCTATTCCAAATGGAAAGAAGCCAACCAACCCGTTGAATTTCATATTTATGGAAAAGGAGGGCATGGATTCGGAGCCGATAAGAATTACAACCCCACCGATGGCTGGCTGTCTACGTTTGTGAACTGGTTGGGTGGAGAAGGCCTGTTGTGGCCGGAACGCCCCCAGGGTTATCAGGCGCAAATGACGTACAAGGACATGCTGCGCATGCAAACCACGCAAGCTGAAGCCCAGAAAACCGATTGGGGAAATCTAGCCCGATACGCCAAGGAAAACCAAGGACTGGCCGCCAAAGGCCTTAAAAACCCGGTCGTTTTTTACGGGAATTCCATCACGGAAAACTGGAGACGGTATGACAACGCCTTTTTTGAAAAGAACCAATTCCTGGGTCGCGGCATCAGCGGCCAAACCACGCCACAAATGCTGGTGCGGTTCAGGCAGGATGTGATCAATCTGAAACCCGCTGCTGTGGTATTCCTGGCCGGCACCAACGATATTGCTGAAAACACAGGTCCCATTTCTGTGGAAGACATTGCCGGCAACATCATTTCCATGTGCGAATTGGCAACGGCAAACGGCATCAAACCCATTATTTGCGCTGTATTGCCCGTTTATCAGTACTCATGGAACAAGACGGTCGATCCTTTGACCAAAATTCCCGCCCTGAACAAGCTTTTGAAAGAGTATGCCGCAAAAAAAAAGATTTCCTACGTGGATTATTACACGGCTTTTGTAGACGAAAGGGGAGGACTTCCGCTGAAGTATTCCTCAGACGGAGTCCACCCCAATTTAGATGGCTATAAAATCATGGAAAAACTAGTGAGCGACGAATTGGTTAAAAGCAAGGTCAGAGGACGCATCAACTGACAATCAACCATACCACAAAAAAATAGATAGTTTGATTATCTGTTTTTTACACAGCGAACGCTCAAACCATAGTACTTGGCATACGTGTCAATGAACATTCTATCAATTGTATTATTTCTCAAACTGGCAAATTGACCAAAATCTCCGTAGGTTTCTGAACTCCACCAGTATGCACTTGTGCCATAATTGCCAAATGCCAAATTGGCATGAATACCTGCGGGAATCGCATTAAATCCTGTACTGTTGTTGGTAGATGATTGATAACTGATATATCCTTCTGTATTCGATACCATCCAGTTTGTTTTTGAAGCCAAGGCTTTGGCAAGTGAACTAGATGTGCCCAAATGAGCACTGACGTATTCGGATAATTCATTCCAATCTGCAACGGTGGGAACGTGCCATCCTGCCGGTGCCAGTTTACCGGTATTTACCGCATACCAGTTATATAAAGCCCCAAACCATTGCTTGTATGTGGAAGAATCATGACTATACCAACAATGTGCAGGAGTAGTGACCGAATAATTCCATGCTGAAGACGTAGTAATGGCAGGGATATCAGTACCATCGTTGTACTTGGTGGTTCTCAAGTTCTCCGCCATCCAAATCTGGTTACCGATTTTCACGGTTTTATACACATTACCTTCTACGTCGACAACAGTTCCGGTTCCATTGTTATCATCATTGTCACCGTCCTCGTTTCCATTATCACATGCTGTCAAGGTCAATCCGACCAATCCCATACAGATAAAATAAAATAATCGTTTCATGTTCGCTTTTTTTAAAGTTGTTTTATATAAATCGTTGTGATTGAATTCTTGTTTATTGGACCTGAGTTTGGTTAATTTTCACTTTTTATGTAGGTTGATTTGATAAATAGTTCGCACAAAAAAACTATTTTTGCATCTGTATTTTGTAAACAATCATACTAATTGACATATAATAATGGGGGAAAAAGCCATTCTGATTGTGTCTTCTATTGCAGCATTCAGCTATACGATGTTGTCCATCTTATGCTTTATGAAAGCTGGCCGCAACCGTATTTTCCTATGGTTGGGGCTCTTGTTTTTCTCCCCGTTGTTGGCCTTTATCAGCAATCTGCTGGTTTACTTACATCAAGGAAGTGAATGGATGTTTCATATTTCCACTTTTTTCAATCTTTCGTTCGGTGGCTATTTGGTCTTGATCATGAAGAACCTGGGAAAGAGGCATCAAAATAAGATCAATCCATTTCTGTTCCTGCCATCATTATTGTATGTGCCATTTATCATTTTTAGTTTTTTCAATCCAGAACCCATTGAAGAAATTGTTTCATACAGGACGCACGGTTTTTCATTGGCCATCTCCAGCGTATATAACTATTTGATCATTGCTTATTCATTGACGGTCAATGTAATCTTGTTGCTGAAAGAAATCAGGTTGGTCAAACCCAAACAGGAAAGTCGGTTGAAAATCGAACTGTTGACCATCATGCTGGCACTTCAATTGTTTGCCTTCATTCCATACCTGCTGAAGATGGATATCATCTACATCATTTTGTACATGCCGGTATTCGGTCAACTCTTTTTTATTTATCTGTTTTTTCGGCTTACTACGCGGAGATCAGCATCAATGCTATCATTGGTGAAAGAAAAATATGCCGGCTTACAGGTGGAAGAAGATGTTATATCGGATATGGAAAAGCAGATTGTGCAGTTGATGAATGAAAAACAGTTCTTTTTAGCGGAGGACAGTAGCTTGAAGGCCATGGCGCAGGCGCTCGATGAAACACCCAACCGGGTATCCATGATCATCAACTCCAGGTTCAATCAATCGTATTCCGATTTTATCAACAGTTACCGCATCAAATTGGCCATTGAGCGATTGACCTCGGATAACAACAAACTAAGCATGGAGGGTTTGGCCTTCGAATGTGGCTTCGGAAATCGGAGCAGTTTTTACCAGGCATTCAAAAAGGAAACCGGAAAAACGCCTTCGGCATATACCAAACAGTAAGGTGATTGTTCATTATAATCCGTTTGGTTTCGGTCGTAAGTACTGAAACCGACTATTTGACACTTGATAACCTAAAAAGTATATTTTGCACCGAGGGAAATCACCTGGGTTTCGTAGAAATTTTGATAGTCGGTAGTATATCCGTTGCCTTGGTCGATGTGCTGACGGACGCCCATCGTGTTGAGCAGGTCGTTTCCGGTCAGGTTCAACTCCAGTTTGTTGTCTAACCAAAAGGTGCGTACAGCGGCATCGACACCCCATCTATAGTATTCCGTGCCTTGTGCTATGGCTTTTTTCGAATAATAAGCACCGCTCAGTTCGCATTTCACACGGGGTGATACCGTAACCGTATTGTTCATCTTTACAAACCAGGGAAGATCCCGTTGTGTCTGCAGCGTAAACGGAACAGGGGTAGGGAAATTTATCTCACCGGTATGCCCGTATAGTGTATTCAAATAGATATTCCCATTCACGTTTAGTTTCCATTTTTTGGCGAACAGGTTGTCAACGTTGAGTTCCAGCCCGGTATTGGTGGCTTTGGGAATGTTGCTGTAACCCTTGACGGTAATATTTGTGTGGAGGGGATCTTGAATGTAGATGCGTGTGTAATAATCCGTTATATTTTTGTAGTATACAGATGCAGAAAACGAACCTCCCTGCCATAGGGAACGATAGGCCACCTCCAGGGCACTGGTTACCTGTGGCTGCAATTTGGGGTTGCCAATTTTCAACAGTTCCGGATCGTCGTACTTGGGGAAAATGCGTAAGATATCTTCACCGGGCCTATCAATCCGTCGGTTGAAAAAGGCGGAAACCTTGTTCTTTTGGTTCGCCTTGAGAGTGATGCGTACGTTCGGGAACAGTTTGAAGTAGGAGTAACGGTTGTCCGAGAAGTAAGTATTGGGTGCAAAGCGGTAGTTTACGCCTGTGAATTCACCCCGCAAACCGGCTTCTATGTCCCAACGTGGCAGTTCGGAAACAAAATTTACGTATCCGGCTGCCAGATTTTCACTCCAGTTGCTCCAATCTCCATAGTCGAAAATGAGTGCTGTGTTTCCTGAGGCCCGTGTCATCGTGTACGTGATTGGCATGTTGCGGAACCTAGCCATTGCGCCGGTTTCAAGGCGTCCAAACGGAAGCGGTCTGACATAATCGGTGCTGAATTGATGCACGTATTCGGGTGCCAGGATGTGTGTCATGTCACCGTTTATGGCCGGGAAACCGCTTGTGGCATCCTGACGCAGGTGGTATGTTTCGTCTTCCCAGCCCTTCGTATACAAGTACTGCGAATTGAGTTCATGTCCCGGTTGGACAAACTTGAGTTTGTACTGAACCGTCACATTGGTAAAACCGGTTCCCTCGCTTTCGTAAAACCCGTATTTACGGATGGGAGCAGCATAATTTCCATTCTGGAAATACCACACCTTGGTGGTGTCGATGTGCCATTCGTAGTCGTACAAACCGAATACGGTCAGCGTTTGCTTGTCGGAAATGTACCAGTCAACTCCTAGCTTTACATTGTAATGGTTCTGTAAACGATTTTCGGCCACCTGGCTTTCCACATAGTCATTGGTGGGGTAGTGGCGTGTTGAAAACTCGTTGTTGGGGAGTTTTTTCTGATTCACCCAGTACGACTGAAGGAATACATTGAAGGTCTTGGTCTTGTAATTCAGGTTCAGTGAGGGAGTATATTTTGGATTCAACGAGTAACTGGGCATTCCAGTCGGCAAATCCGCCTTGCTTTTGCTCAGTTGCCCGAGACCGAAACTCAATCCTGCATCGCCGTTGAGTCCGGTTTTTTGCTGTTTCTTGAAAGTAAGGTTCACAATCCCGGCCATGCCGGCGGCATCATATTTGGCAGACGGATTGTTGATGATTTCAATGGTTTCCACCTGGGAAGCCGGAATGTTTTCCAGGCCTTTCTGACTGCCAAAACCGGTCAATGCCGACTGTTTTCCGTCAATAAGCACGATGACTTTGTCACTACCCCTGAGCTGCACTTTGCTGTCTTTATCAACGGTAATACCCGGCAGTTGCTTCATGGCGTCTAGTACCGAACCGTTTGCCTGGGTAAGCAGTTCGGAAGCAGTATAGCTTTTTTTATCCAGTTCGGCCGAAAGGGCTTCCCTGTTTGCGCTTACCACCACTTCGTTGATTTCCTTCGAAGTCGGTAAAAGTATGATGTTCCCGAAATCCAACGTCTTATTCAAGTTGCCCACCACAAATCGCTTGTCAACGCTTTTCATCCCCACAAAAGTCACTCCTAATTGGTAGTCACCGTTTTTCAGGTTTGTTACTTCAAAACGTCCTTGTTCATTGCTGACGGTTCCAGTAACCAGGCTGTCTTTCTGATACACCTTGACAGTAGCAAAAGGAACAGGTTGTTTGTTCGGGTCTTCGATTCTACCGGAAATGATACCTTGTCCAAATCCATTCATAACAAATCCTAATCCAATCACCAATAGCAAAATTCGTGTTTTCATACGTTTGATTTATGGCAATAAATATACCATTCAATTTATTTATCTCCTATCATTACACGTTTATTAATAAAAATGTCACTACGACCACCCAATGAGCGTTGCAGTGGAGCCGGCAGGGTAGTCTGTGGCTCCGACTACCCTGCCGCCGGCACCGAAACAGTCGATTAGTTGGTTAAAGTAAAAGGATGTAACCG
>CAYPLF010000080.1:0-7781 GCA_964411555.1 uncultured Bacteroidales bacterium
CGATCAAGGCTTCAATCTCAAACTGATCGGCATGCACCAACAGCCGCACCATCGATTCCATGTCGTCAGGTTCAACATCGTTGGGACCAATATCGGTCAACACGACGATGCGGGGTTTCAACGCCTCGTTTTTTGCTGCCGCAAACAACGTTATGGGCACGAGGGCAGCCATCAGGACGAACCGTCCTTTTGCCATCCATTTTCTAAGGATTATTTTCATTGTTTATTGATAAAGGGTGATTCAGCGCCCTATTTGGGGCACCACAAACATAGACAAATCCACCAACTGGAACTGTCAGCAATGCGTCAAAGATTGTCAAGTCTGTTAACAATGGCGTTAATTCAATCACCATCAACCTGTTTTTCCTTCCGCCTCTTTCTACTCTGTTTAACCACCACGATTACCGCGACACCTATCAGCCACAACGGCCACAACGAGACCAGGGCCAAAGCCAGGCCAACGGTAAACGACCAACCGTTGCTCAACGATTTCTTCATCCGCTCCCAGAACGGAGCCTTTTGCTTGGAGGTGAATTTGTACGGATGCTTCTTGAAAAGTTGGACATCCAAGGTGCTGAACGCAATCTGGTCGTTCAAGTACTTGAGCCGTCCTTCACGGCTTTCGATTTCCTCCTGTATGGCTCGGATGCTCTCCTCAATGGCCAGGATGTCCTTCACCGTAGACGCCTTGGCCAGGAGTGCCTTGTAACGTTCCAGGTAGGCCCGCTCGTTGTTCAGGCGGGATTCGACATCGATGTATTCTTCCGTCACGTCCCTGGCTTGTATGTACTTCGACTTTACCTCGTCTTCTCCGTTTTCCAAGGCCCCGATCAGGGCTTCAAAGGATAGAGCGGGGAGCCGTATCTTCAAGTAGTAACTGGTCTCAACGTCGTTGTTATCCAGGTTCTCACTTTCATAATACCCGTTATACTGCTTCAGCAACCCATCCATGCGCTGCTTGCTGGCCTGAAGGTCTTTCGTTTCAATCCGCATGTTACCATCCTTGATGAGCTTCTTGTTGACCGTAACGGGGTTCATCGCGTCGGGCTTCACCGCAACGGCCTCATCCATCTCCGGTTTGGCCGAGACAGACGACCCACCGGCCTCACTCGACGATCGTGCCATCGACTCATCAGCTACCGTTTCCATCTTCATGGCTCCATGGCTCACCGAAGACACGTTGGCCATTTCATGCTTAGCTTTGGACCCACAGGCACTGCACACCAGCACCAGCAAACAAACAATCAAACCCTTTGTTTTCATAGACAACACACTGATTAAATTCGGACTTTCACATGTTCAACAACACCAGACTCCAACTGCAATCGGACAAGATAAATACCCTTAGACAAGTTGGCAAATTGATACTGCGTATCAGGTTCGTTCGAACGAACCAACAACGCGCCTTTCAACTCATACACAGACACCTGTCGAACGGGCTGATCGCAGGCTACATGAATGGTTCCATCACTCACAAAAACACGTGCAACTTGCGATGCTTCCTTCCAGTTTTGTTCAAGACCAATGATACCATTGTGGAACAGAATCTCTATGGAGCCCATTGACGCATTGACGGAAGGTGAGGAGAAAACGCCATTCACCACCTGGTCCGTTACATCCACGTTATTGTAGCGCACCCGTTCGATGTACGTCCCTTCATCCGGTGTGATGAAAAACTTAATCACCTGGTTGTCAAGCACACAAATTCTTGCTCCGTTTTCAATTAAGGCGACTGAGGGATCAATCCCAACAGCAGGGCTATACATCATCCGGCCTATCTTCAACGGTGCGCTATTGACAGGATTGACCTCCTGGGTTGTATCCACACTGGTGAATGCCACCGTTCCACCGGTTGAAGCCACCACATCAATCAAGTTACTCATTTGAACAAAAGAACCCCATTGAGAAGCGTTCAAGTAGTCGTTGTAGGCATCTTTAGGAATGGATAATACACAGCGCTTTGTTTTCACCTTGTAGAAAACATTCTCGCCTAGAGTGGCCGGTGTCTCATTCATGGTGCTGATGTTGATCAAGGCCGTATTGTAACCAAATGCCATTGAGCCAATGGACATCAACACAGGCGATAGATTCACCGTCTTTAAATTCAAACACGACTGAAAAGCACCAGATCCCACGGTGCTCAGCAATTTACATTTTGACAAATCGATGCCGACCAATGCCGTGCACCCTTCAAACGTATTGTTGCCGATGGTCACCAAACTCGTTGGAAAATTAACGGTCGTCAGACTGGTACAGCCGGCAAACACATTGTCAGTCAGATCAGTCACCGTGTTGGCCAGCACCACCTTCGACAAGGACGTACAACCGGTAAACGCCGATCTTGGGATGGATTTGATGGTGGAACAAGCGGACAAATCGACCATTGTCAGGCTGCTGCAATAGGCAAAGGCGGATTCGCCCAAGGTTTCCAGCGAATAGGGCAGCACCAGGGTGTCATTCAACAACGAGCATCCGGCAAAGGCATTGTAGCCAATGCTTTTTAGCTTGTTCGAAAACACCAGGGGCTGATTGAGGGCGTTGCACCCCTCAAACGCTTGAGCTTCAATTGTCATCAGTCGCTTGGGCAATTTTAAGCCTGTCAGCGAATTACAGTTGATAAAGGCACTGCTGCCTATGGTAATGACGCCATCCGGCAATACCAAGGTGTCCTTCAGGTTGGAACAATGCTCAAAGGCGTTGGGTTTGATTTCAACCAGAAACTCGGGAGCCTTGAAGTAAGTAAGAATGGTTTTGTTCTTGAACGCCCCTTCAGGTATGCTCAACACATCGGTACCGAACAAATCCAAGGTATGCAACAAGGGCATGTTGGTGCGCATGTTCTCAAAATCCACGGCATTCAAATCACCCGTCACCACCATGGTCGTGACCAGACGGGGAGGTATGCCGGTTTGTTCCACGATGGACGTTGCTAACGTGCCTGGTTTGGAGACATGCACCGTTACCGATCGTTCCCCGCCGATGATGTCAAACTCGTCCCAACCGGCGGCGGCCTCATAGGCTGCAATACACTGCTCTTGCACGAATACAGCCACCATAGTGGATGGGAAGACAGCGTTACCCAGCACAGGAGGCGTTGTGGCATCTGTCTTACAGAATGTCAGCTTGGAATTGTTCGCAAACGCATTGTTACCGATGGCCGTCACCGTTGCCGGAATCTCCACTGTTCCAATGATATTGCAACCCTCAAACGCACTCATACCAATGGAAAGCAGGTTGGGCGGCAAGATCAGCTTAGTGATGGGTGAATACTGGAACGTTGAAGCATTGATGTTCAGCAACCCCGTACAAGCCGATAAATCAACCGTTTTCAACGCATAGCAGTACTGGAAGGCACCATCACCGATTGTCTTCAGACTGGCCGGGAACGAGAGGGTCTCCATGTTTGCATTGCTAAAGGCTGAATTCTTGATGGTCACAAGTTTATGCGCAGTGGACAAATCGATGGTTTTCAGTTTTGAACAACCCGAAAAAGCCCAACCACTTAGGGTGATGACGTTGGGCGGAAGTTGTACAGCTGTTAGACTGCTGCAACTGGAAAAAGCATTTTCGGGGATATCTGTCAATGCTGTTTTGGAAAGATCCACCGATTCTAGACTCAGGCAGTTGTTAAACACACTACTTCCCAGGCTTGTCAACGTCGCGGGGAGCGACACCTTCTTAAGCGAAGTGTTGTTGAAGGCGTTATGGTCAATCATTTCAAGTTCAGTGCAGTTTTCAAGATGGGCATTTTGCAGGTTTGTGCAATGAGTAAATGCAACCTCACGAATGTACCGTGTGTTCAGCGGCAAGTAGATTTCGGTCAGCGTTTTCTTTCCAGTGCTCCAATCCTTACTAAATGCCTGGCTTGGAACATCATAAGCCGAGTAAAACGTGGCACCCATTTGATGGCCTACGGTAACCTGGGATATATCCAAGACGGACAACGCTTCCAGGCTGTCTCTCATGAAATAGAAGTCACTCTGGTCGATAAAGCCCGTCAACGTTAAGTTGGTCACGCCCAATTTCTGGTCAGCAGTCAACAGTTTGGACAAGCTGCCCGGCATTTTGACTTCAAGGCTCAGTTTCGGATCCACCTTGAATATAACCACCATTTTACTGACGGCTGTTAACGAATCAACGGCAAAGGTGTTGTTAACCACGTTAGATGTAACATTGGCTCCGTTTAAACTGACCTTGTCAACGATGTACCCTTGGTTTGGTTTCAACGTAAATACGACTGCCACCCCACTTGGAATCATCACATCGGTCGTATCTTTTATCAACGGCGTGTTCAGGTATTCCACCGATCCGTTCTTACCGGTAACAACCTCCAACTTATGGGAAACACCCAGAGAATCAACAGGAGAGAATTGTACGGATAAGAATGAGGGGCCTGCAAGGAGAGGTGTCACATAAACGGAGTTGCTCTTCTGAGCCATACTGGGCGCCCCATTGAAGCGAATACTATCGATGACAAACCCGTTTGCGGGAAGTACGGAAAAAACCAAGGTCGATGCGCTGTCGGCCGTCAAGGAAACGGTGGTATCCGTATACACTATGTTATCCCGTTTCAAGGATCCATTCCCCTTGACCGCTAGTTGGAGCGAGAATTTTTTCAAGGTAAACGTCACTCCAAACGTGGCGCTTTCCTGTCCGGCAGCCAGGTAGTAGCTGTTGTCATCAAGGTTGGCACTTTGTCCGTTTACGGTAAAGCCGGCCACCTCATACCCTGGATCTGGCAACACCTTGAGTTCAACAGCGGCTTCCATGTGGTAAATAACCTCCCCGTTTTCAACCGTTTTACCTGCAACGGTGGCCACACCATGTGATCCGATGTTGACCAGCAAACCCATTTCCTTGATGGTGGTAAACGACGACCAGTTCGGAGCCATTGAGTAATATTTACCCGATCCAACCGGAACAAGGAGTTCACAGGTGGAAAGGTTAACACCGTAAAATACGTTGTCAGGTAGCGAAGGAACATTTTTGGAATAAATGACAACGTTCTTCAGTTGAGAGCAATAAGCAAACGCATAACCACTCATTTGATTGATGTATGACGGCAGCTTGATGGATTTCAACGAGGTGCAATTTCCAAAAGCAAAGTATTCCAACGAAATCGACTTACACTCTGACAAATCCACCGTTTGCAACGAAGCGCAGCCTTCAAAAGCTTGATACCCTATACCATTCAGTTGGGGGTTCACCCTCACCAAACTCACACCTTTGCACGCACTAAAAACGCTCTGGGGTAGTTGTGTTAACGCAACGCTGGCACGTAAATCAATCGTATCTAATTGGGCACAATTCGCAAACGCATACTCCCCAAGGCTTGACAACGACGCCGGGAAAAACAGACTACCCGTCATCGATGAACAACTTTCAAACGCACGGTTACCAATGGACACGATCTGACTTCCAAAGGGGATGTCCGTCATCAACCGGCAACCGGAGAACGCTTTATCACCTATGGTCTTGACCCCTTCCGGTGCTTTGAACGACAGTAGTTGCACTTTCCCTTCAAACGCACTGTTGGGAATGGCATCAATGTTCGTTCCCGACACATCGACAGTCATCAGTTGGGTCATGGTTTTGTTCATCACTCGAAAATCCTCACTGTTCAGTGTGCCGGTAACCACCAAATGACTGACATCGGTCAAGGCCACCCCTTGTTGAGTAATGACACTGCCCAACGTGCCGGCTGTCGCGACATGAACATTGACAGAGGTGCCCGATGTGCTTAAGATGGTGTATTGATTCCAACCAGTGGCATTTTTATAGGCACTGACGGCTTCTTTGGGCACAAAAATCAACGCAATCGATCCACCAAGCGACGTGACAATGGTAGGCGGCACCAGCGCATCAATGTGTAGAGCTACTAATTGATGACAATTGCCAAACACTTCGAAATCCAGGTTGCTGATGGAAGCTGGCAACCGCACATCCGTCAAAGCCGTACAATTGGAAAAAGCATTATACCCTATCCCCCACAGCGTAGACGGTAAGATGATGGACGATAAGTTCGTAAGATTGCTAAACGCATAATTTGGTATTATGTTGCGCCCTTCACCCTCAATAACAACCTGTTGCATATCGATCTTCCGCAGGTTTTTCAAACTATCCCGAATAAAAAACAAATCGCTGTGATCCATCCTTCCCGTTATGGTCAACGAGGTCAGCTCACCGCGTTGCTCGCTGAAAAAATAAGAAGATAAGGTACCGGGCACCTCCACGTTGACCGAAGCAACCGGATTGATTCGGAAGCTGGCAGACAGGCTGGCATCAGCCGTGGCATTTTCCAGTGCATAAGTATTGTTGACAACGGAAGCCGTGACATCCACCCCATTGACCATCAATTTATCCAGGATGTAGCGATCGTCAGGAAGCAGCGTAAAGAGGGCGGATTCACCCGCCTTGACAGACACAGACGTGGAAGCCAGCAGCGGTGTGTTTTTATACATGATCGAGCCGTGCGCACCGGTCTCAACCGTGTATCGATACAGCGGGCCCACAGCCGAAGCGGAGGCAAATTTGACCACCATGTCGGAAAGAGAGGATATTTTGGGCGCATTGAAAAGGCTGTCTTGTTGTACGATACAAGGCAAGCCGTTAAAGAATACACGATCGATGACAGATCCCACCTCTGGCTTCAAGACAAAGTTGGCCGAAGTGGCACTGTCCAACAGCATGGCATAGGGTGTATTCAGCGTCTTTCCCTTGTAGATCACCACCCCGTTTCCCGCTGTTCTGATGGTCAATTGATAGTGTTTGATTTTAAACGTCGCCTCGATGGTCGCCCCGACAACGCCTGCCTGCAACTGATAGGTGTTATTCGTCAGTTGCACCTGGCTGCCATTCACCAACAACCGATCCACTAAGTAACCGGGGGAAGGAATGAGTTCAAACAAAACAGCTTGTTGCTTGTGAAAAAACGCCTTGCCATTCGTTAAATAAGTACCGTTGGCTTTCACCTTGCCATGCGCTCCTAAGGAGGGAAGCACGCCCACGCCGATAATCGTTTCAAAGAACCAATTGGGGGCATTGAAATAAGCGGCCTCAGCCCCAATGGGGACATATAGCACACACGTACTCAAGGGGATGTCGCCGAAAGTGGTCGAGGTGGTCGAGGGTACCGTTGAGGAGAGCATGGTAAAGCGTTCCAACGCAGAACAGCCTCTAAACTCACTCCCAATAACTGTCAGGGAAGGGGGCAAGGAAAGCCGTTTTAAGTTTCTACATTCAGCAAAGGTATCCCCGCCATTCAAGGCAACCAGATTGGTACATTCGGACAAATCGATTTCAACCAACGTACTGCAGCCATAAAAGGTTCCCCACTGAAAGTAATTCAACGACGTTGGTAACAACACGGTTGTCAACTGCGTACACGAATAGAAGGCCATACCACCGATGGTTGACAACGTTGTGCTGGCAGACAAATCCACCTGCTTCAATGATGAACAATACCCAAAAGCCCCACTACCCAAAAAGGAAAAATTTCCTGCTAACCGGATGGAATCCCTCAATGCATAACAACCGTAAAAAGCATTATCCCCAATTGTATCAATACCGACCGTAAATGTATACGTGGTGAGCTGATTACAATTATTGAAGGCCGCATTCCCAATTTTGTGGACACTGCCCGGTGCTTTAAACGCCTTGAGTTGTTGCCTGTCCTTGAACGCTTCATCGGGTATGACCGTTGCATCAGTACCCGTAAGGTCAATATCCGTGAGGTTGACCATGGTTTTACCCAAGGTATTGAAGTCACGGCTGTTGATTTT
>CAYPLF010000081.1:0-7736 GCA_964411555.1 uncultured Bacteroidales bacterium
TATCTTGCACCCGTTTTCGAGCAATAAACTTGCTCAATAAAACAAAGAGAAGCATGCTGGAAAGCCTGATTACCTCAAAAACGCGCTTGAAATTGCTGATGAAATTCTTCATCAACAGTGACATGACTGGTTACCTCCGCCACCTTTCGGCCGAGTTTGGGGAATCCACCAATGGCATCCGGCAAGAGCTGAACCGCTTTGAAGACGCCCAGCTCCTGGAATCCACCACGGTACAAAACAAAAAACTGTACCGGGCCAACACCCACCACCCGTATTACTCAGACCTCCATGCCCTCGTGCTCAAGTACGTGGGCATTGAACGTATTATAGACGAAGTGGTGAAGCGGGTAGGGCAGTTGGAAAAAGCCTTCGTCATCAACGACTTCGCCGCCGGAAACCCCGGCAAGCTGATGGAATTGGTGCTGGTGGGCAAAAAACTGGACCAAAGCTACCTGCACCGCCTGGTGCGCAAAGCCGAAGACAACGTCTCGTTCGACATCCAATTCGTCACCGTCGAACCCGACAAACTCGATACCTACGTCAACACCAACGTACACGCGCTGCTCATCTGGTCTGACGCAGACAACCGCAACCGACTGAACAAACAGGAGGCTGCAGCCAAACATACGGCACTCCAGTAAAAGGAGTGCACGAGGGCACTTATACATAAAGGTGCCCAAAAAAACGAACCGTTCGTCTGACCCCACCCTGGGACTGACGAACCTCGTCATATCCATCCGAATGCTAATCACGTCTGAAAACCAACAGAAACTGGCCGTCATAGGAGCCGGATACCTCCAGCTTCCTCTGGTGAAAAAAGCCAAGGAAATGGGCCTGGAAGTACACTGCTTCTCCTGGAAAGAAGGAGCCGTCTGCAAAGACACGGCAGACTGTTTCCACCCCATCTCCATCCTGGAAAAAGAAGACATCCTGACGGTTTGCCGACGCGAACACATCAACGCCGTAGCCACCATAGCCTCCGATGCGGCCGTGCCCACGGTGACCTACGTGGCCGCCCACATGGGCCTGGTTTCAAACGACGACGCCTATTCCCGGACAACCACCAACAAATACCGGATGCGCCAATGCTTCCACGAACACGGAGTCCCCTCACCCCGGTACTGGTTGAGCGAAGGCAGCATTCCTTCCGGCATACAGGCCTCCAACTACCCCCTCATCGTAAAACCCACCGACCGGTCGGGCAGCAAGGGCGTAGAAAAGATAGACACGGCCACAGACCTGCAGCCCGCCATTGACCGGGCCTGCGCCGCCTCCTTCGAACACAAGGCCATTGTGGAAGCCTACGTGGAAGGGCGGGAAATCAGTGTGGAAGCCCTTTCCTTTCAAGGAAAACACCACATCCTCCAATTCACCGACAAAGTCACCACCGGCGAACCTTATTACGTTGAACTGGAACACCACCAACCCTCCACGTTGTCCGAAGCCTTGAAGGAGCAGGCAAGCGCCATCGTCATGCAAGCCCTGGACGCCCTGCACATAGAATACGGAGCCTCCCATTCCGAACTGATGATTACAGAAGATGGAAGCATATACGTCATAGAAATCGGCGCCCGCATGGGTGGCGACTTCATAGGCTCCGACCTGGTGAGGCTATCCACCGGATACGACTTCCTGAAAGGCGTCATCGAAGTGGCCCTCGGAAACTTTACCGAACCCAAGAAAACCCACCAGAAGTGCGCCGGCGTTTATTTCCTCTCCAAGGAAACCGAACAGCTGAAACCCATCATAGAACACCACACACAGTACCCCCAAATCGTCGAAGCCGAGCTGACCGACAACGTACTCCGCAACATCGAATGCAGCGGCGACAGAAGCGGGTACCTCATCTACCAATCCACCCACAAATACGTACCCGAAGCATGAAACGACTGGCACTCATCGGTTCAAAAGAATTCGCCCTTCAGATAAAAGGCTTCGCAGCACGCACCGGTGCATTTGAAACCATAGGCTATTTTGACGATTTCGAAACCCCGGGCACCCTCATCGACGGACTACCCGTGCTGGGCAAGCTGGACGAGGCCGAAAACCTGTACAAGGAAGGCCACTACGATTGCCTGTTCCTGGCTGCCGGGTACAACAATTTCCAATTCCGCGAAACCGCCTTCAATAAACTGAAAGGCAAAGTACCCTTCGCCACCATCATCGACCCGACCGCCGAACTGGGACACGGTGTGAAACTCGGAGAAGGCGTGTACGTAGGCAGAAACGCCATCATCGACGACGAAGCCGTCATCGAGGACAACGTGTTCATCCACCGGAACAACATGGTGGGACACAACAGCCTCGTGGAAAGCCACTCCTACCTGTCCGGGCTAGACCACATGGCAGGCTATTGCCACATCGGGAAACGCGTGTTCATAGGACTCAGCGTCTGCATTGCCGATAAAATAAGCATTTGCGACGACGTCTGGATTGGAATAGGTTGCGTCGTGGCCAAAAACATCAAGAAACCCGGAAAATACATGACAGAAAGCGTAATACTAACTAAAATAGGTTGATCAACATGGAATTACAAGCATACGTAAAGCAATTCGCCCAACAATTTGACGATACCGACCCCAGTGAAATAACAGCAGGAACCGTCTTCCACGACCTGGAAGAATGGAGTTCCCTGGTAGCACTGGCCGTGCTCAACATGACAGAAAAAAAATTCGGCAAAAAAATCACCTTCGACGAGATGAAAGCCTGCGTCACCGTGAACGATTTGTTTGAATTGGTAAACACAAAAGCATGAATCCATTTTCCCTGGAAGGAAAGACCATCCTGATTACCGGCGCAGCATCGGGCATCGGGAAAGCCACCGCCCTGTTATGCTCCGAAATGGGAGCACGGACGGTGCTGATTGATCTGAACGAAGCAGGCCTCAGGCAGACCGCAGCCGAGGCAGGAACCGCCGAAACGGACATCCACCCCCTCGACCTGACCCAATTGGAAGCCCTGTGCAGCCTCGTAGACCGGCTCCCGAAACTGGACGGCGTATTCAGCAACGCAGGCATCGTGAAATCCCTCCTGGCAGCCTTCAACGAGCCGGAAGACATGGACCAACTGTTCAAGGTGAACACCTTTTCACACATCAATTTGTTGCAGGAACTCATCAAACAGAAAAAACTCAACAAAGGAGCCTCCATCGTCATCACCTCCTCCATGTCGGGTGTCTATTGCGGCATCGCCGGCGGCAGCCTGTACGGCGCCACAAAATCGGCACTGGTAGGCTACTCCAAGGCACTCGCCCTGGAACTCGCCCCCAGAGGCATCCGCGTGAACACCCTGCACCCGGGCATGATAGAAACCCCCCTGACCCAATCAACCGCCCTGTCCCAAGGACAACTCGACGAAGACACCAAAAACTACCCCCTCGGCCGGTACGGAAAACCCGAGGAAGTAGCCGGCGCAGCCATTTACCTGCTTTCCGACGCCACCGTTTGGATGACAGGCACCCAACTCTTGCTCGACGGCGGATATTCCCTCAAATGACACCCATGGAAGCCTACATCAAAGCCATATCCTACTACCTTCCCGAAACCATCCTCACCAACGAAGACCTGGTCAAGGCATTCCCGGAATGGACCGTAGAAAAAATAGCCGATAAAATCGGCGTAAAAGAACGCCGCGTGGCCGCAAGCGACGAAACAGCAGGCGATATGGCCGTGAAGGCCGCCGAGAAGTTGTTCGAGGAACACGCCATCGACAAAGCCAGCATCGACTTTGTCCTGTTGTGCACACAAAGCCCCGACTATTTCCTGCCCTCCACCGCCTGCGTCATCCAACACACATTGGGCCTTCCCACCCGTTGCGGCGCGTTCACCATCGATTTGGGGTGCTCCGGATACGAATACGGACTGGCCGTAGCCAAAGGCCTGCTGGTAGCCGGCGTGGCCACCAACATCCTGTTCCTGACCTCGGAAACCTACACCAAACACCTGCACCCCGAAGACAAAGGCAACAGAACGATTTTCGGAGACGCAGCCACGGCCACCCTGGTATCCACCACCGGATTTGCGAAAATAGGCGCCTTCAGTCTGGGTACCGATGGGAGCGGGGCCGAAGGACTCATCCACAAGACAGGAGCCTGGCGCCAGATTACCCCGGTCAATGAGCCCGAGGCCGATTACCTCTACATGGATGGAAAAGCCATCTTCGATTTCACGGCCGACATCGTGCCCGACATGGTGGAAGACGTCCTGAAAAAAAACAACCTGACCCAGGAACAGATCAACCTGTTCGTGTTCCACCAGGCAAACAAGTACATGATCAACTATTTGCGGAAACTCCTGGAAATAGACAAAGAAAAATTTTACATCTACCTGGAAAAAGTAGGCAATACCGTCTCTTCAACCATACCCATAGCCCTGGTGGAAGCCCAAAAAGAAGGAAAACTCACCGGTTCCGTCCTGCTGGCCGGATTCGGCGTAGGACTCTCCTGGGGAGCCACCATACTCACCTGTAACGAAGCAAACGCACAATGATACCCTTCAACAAACCCTACCTGACCGGTAAAGAAACCCATTACATCTACCAAGCGGTATCTTCGGGAAAACTATCGGGAAACGGCCTGTTCACCCAAAAATGCCAGCGCTTTTTTGAGTCGACATACGGCTTCAGGAAGGCCTTGCTCACCACCAGCTGCACCGATGCGTTGGAAATGTGCGCCATCCTGTGCAACATCGGTCCCGGCGACGAAGTCATCGTACCCAGTTACACCTTTGTTTCCACCGCCCTGGCCTTCGTCCGTGAAGGAGCCACCATCGTGTTCGCCGACAGCGGAACCAACCATCCCAACCTCGATGCCGGCAAGCTGGAAGCGCTCATCACCCCCAGGACCAAAGTCATCGTCCCCGTGCACTACGCCGGCGTAGCCTGCGACATGGACACCATCATGGACCTGGCGAATAAGTACAACCTCATCGTGGTAGAAGATGCAGCCCAGGCTGTCGACTCCTATTATAAAGGCCGCCCCCTGGGCAGCATAGGCCATCTGGCCGCCTTTTCCTTCCACGAAACCAAAAACGTCATAGCCGGAGAAGGAGGCCTGTTGGCCATCAACGACGAACGCTTCATGCGCCGGGCCGAAATCATTTGGGAAAAAGGCACCAACCGTGCCGAATTCTTCCGCGGAGCCGTCAACAAATACGGCTGGGTGGATACCGGTTCCTCCTTCCTTCCCTCCGAAATCATGGCCGCCTTCCTGTTGGCACAACTCGAGAACCTCGAAAACATCCAGGCCAAGCGCAAGCAACTCTGGGAAACCTATTACAGCCTGCTCAAGCCCCTGGCCGACCAAGGCTGCTTCAAGCTGCCCACGATGCCCGACTACGCCACCAACAACGCCCACATGTTTTACCTGGTGTGCAACAACCTGGACGAACGGACCACCCTCATCGAAACCCTGAAACAACAGGACATAGGAGCCGTGTTCCACTACCTCAGCCTGCACAACAGCCCCTATTACAGCAGCCGGCACGACGGAAGAGCCCTTCCGGAGAGCGACCGCTACACCGACTGCCTGGTACGGCTACCCATGTATTACGAACTGGAACCTGAAGAAGTAAAAACCATTTGTTCCATCATAGCCGGCGTGGTACGATGATTGATTCCCGGCGCATCGCGAAAAACACCGTGTTCCTGTACACACGGTTGATTTTCATCTTACTGACCACCCTGTACACGTCCAGAATAGTCATCGACAAACTCGGCATCGACGATTACGGACTGTACAACGTCATTTTCAGCGCCATCGGACTGCTGTCGTTCCTCAACGCAACCCTGAGCACAGGCACCTCGCGGTTCATCACCTTCGACCTGGGATTGGGCGACGCGCTCAAACTCCGCAAGACCTTCAGCACAGCCCTGGTCACCCACCTGCTGTTGGGAGCTGTCGTGCTGCTGATAGGAGAAACAGTCGGTTTGTGGTACCTCCACGAGGTCATGGTGGTTCCACCCGAACGCTTTGCCGCCGCCGAGACCGTGTACCAACTCTCGTTGTTCATGGCCGTGATATCCATCCTGCAAGTGCCCTTCACCTCAGCCGTCATGGCCCATGAAAAAATGGAAGTGTACGCCTATATGGGCATCTACGAAGCCATAGCCAAACTGGGCATCGTTTTCCTGCTAAGCCGGGCCACCGTCGATAAAATGGTGCTGTACGCAGCCCTGGTAGCCCTGGTCAGCCTGTCGGTCACCGTATTTTACGTAGCCTATACCAAACGCGTATTCAACGAAGTGCACTTCTCGCTCCGTTTCGATAAAAAAACGTTTGACTCCATCCTGCGGTTTTCCGGGTGGAACATAGTCACCAACCTCAGCAGCACCTTTGTCATGGAAGGTGTCATCATGCTGTTCAACCTGTTTTTCCTGCCCGTCGTGGTCGCCTCCCAAGCCGTCGCCTCCCAGATCTCCCGGGCCCTCTTGCAATTTGTGGACAGCGTACGCGTGGCGGTCAATCCCCAGGTCATCAAATTGTACGCCGACGGCAACCGGGAAGAATCCAAGCGCCTCACCCTGCGCTCGGCCGAATATATCTTCGACCTCCTGTTGGTGCTGTGCCTGCCCTGCATCCTGGTCATGCCCACCCTGCTGGACGTCTGGCTGGTCGACGTACCGGAATATGCCGTGATCTTCGCCCAGATCATCGTGTTCCAAAACATCATTGAAAACTTCAACGCCGCGTTTTATACCCCCATGTTGGCCGCCAACAAAATCAGGAAAAACTCACTGGCCGCCATAGTGTTGTGCATCGGTCAGTTCATCCTGTTGTATTTCCTGTTCAAACTGGGATGCGACGCCATCTGGGCCCGATACACAGGCCTGTTCGTCGCGTTCGCGTTCAGTTTTGCCGTGAAACCCTACATCCTGCGGCACGACATCGACTACACCTATCAGGAAATGTACGAATGCATAGGACACTGCATGAAGGTGCTGCTGGCAGCCGGAGCAGCAACCATAGGCCTGTACCTCCTCATCCCCCAGACCAACGTGCTGTCCAGCCTCCTGCTGGCCGTGCTCGACGTGGCCGTGGTGGCTGTGGTCTGCTACCTGTTCCTGGACAAAAAACTGCGCATCATGTTGATGGACACCCTGCGCAAAAAACTAAAACATACCGGAATCCATGGCTCCTGAATCCCGCTCCATCCTCCTGATTTCCATGTGCGGCCCTGAACACTTTGCCGGCCTGGGCTTCGACATCATCAACGCCCTGGAACAAAACGGACACCGGGTGGACTACCTGACCAAGTACGCATCCGGCCACCCCAACGTCATCGGCCTGTTTCCCGCCAACAAGCGGCCCCTGAAACAACGCATCTACTTGCGGTATCCCTTCCTTTCCTTCCTGCGCCCGGTGATACGCTTGTTCAGAAACGATAAACAACCCGTCATACCCTACCGGTACAAAAACGGACTGGCCCTTGTCAGCCCGGACGAAGAACAGCCCCCTGTTGACACAGACCTCATCCTGTCGAAGATACAGCCCAAGTATGACATGGTCCTGGTGCACGTATGGCAAGATATGCTCACATCCAAGACCCTGAAAGCCATCTACGACAGCTTGCACGTGCCCGTCATCCTGCTGGCAGCCGACATGCAACCCATCACCGGCGGCTGTTTCTATTTCGGCGACTGCCGGAATTTCACCCACGGATGCGGCAACTGTCCCATCATCGATTCCACCGACCCGGACGACGTCACCCACGCCAACCACGCCTTCAAGCAAGGGGTAT
>CAYPLF010000082.1:0-7635 GCA_964411555.1 uncultured Bacteroidales bacterium
TGTGGTACTTCACCAAAGACGTATCTTACGAATTCGGTTACGGCCTCTCCTACACCACTTTCGCCTACAGCAACTTCAACATCAGCAAGTCTTCCATCACCCCCAACTCTACATTTACCGTCAGCGTTGACGTGAAGAACACCGGCAAGCGCGAAGGCGACGAAGTGGTACAAATTTACATGCGGACTCCGGACAGCCCGGCTTCCCTGCAACGCCCCATCAAACGTCTGAAAGGCTTCCAGCGTGTAACCATCCCCGCCGGACAAACCAAGCGTGTCAGCATCGACATTGATGCGGCCGACCTGTGGTTCTGGGATTTAAAGACCAACAAGATGACCTTCGACCAAGGCAAGTATGTGTTTGAAATCGGCGCCTCTTCCAAGGACATCAAGGGCAGTGTGACCGCCACCATGAGCGGCACATTCAAGGCTGCACTGAAAACCGTGGTTGCCAATTGCGACGTGGTTGTCATGAATGTAGGCGACAAAACGCAAACCAGCGTAACCGCCGCCTTGACGGACGACAGTTTCTTCGACCTGAGCAAAGCCAAAGTGGTTTATTTCAGCAACAACCCGGCTGTGGCCGAAGTGGACGCCAAGGGTCTTGTTACCGCGAAGGGTTCAGGCGTGGCTACCATCACCGCTGATGTGACCATAGACGGCAAGACCGTTTCGGGCAGCTACCCGATCAAGGTTTCCGCCAACCTCACCCCGGCCAACATCTCCGTGAACAACAAAACGGTTTCAGGCTTCAACGCCGCCAACGCCCAATACAGTTACCTGTTGAAGGCCGGTGCTGCTGTGCCCGCTGTCAGCGCAACTGCAGTTGACCCTTCCGTTGTTGTTGAAACGGTGCAGGCCAAGGCCGTTCCGGGTTCGGCTTCCATCTCTCTGGTTGATTACAACGCCATGGACATCAAGGACTTCTCCGTCAACTTCGGCACGCCTTCGGTGAAGGACGAATTCAACGCAGCCACATTGGGTAGTCAGTGGAAATGGGTGCGTGAAAACAAGGAAAGCTGGAGCCTGACGAAGAAAACCGGTTCACTGCAATTGGTAAGCGGCGCAGGCGACATTCTCTCAACGGCCAACAACGCCGGCAACTTGTTGTTGCAATCGGCCAATACCGACTGGACCATTGAAACCAAGCTGGTTTGTTCCAGACGGCCGAGTGGCGCGCAAAATGCAGGCATCGTGGCCTACCAGGACGATGACAACTTCGTGAAGCTGGTATACCGTGGTGCAGGTGGTTTCGGTGGCAGAGGTGGCCAGGGCAGACCCGCCATGGGTGCCGCTGGTGCAGAGCAACCGGGTTCCGTGGAACTGGTGTACGAACAAAATGGCAACCAGAAGGCTTCCGTCCAACTCAGCCTGCAAGGCATCATCACCTCAGCCAATACGGTGGTCTTGAAGCTGGTGAAGAAGGGTTCCACCTACACCGCTTATTGCTCAGCCGATGGGAAGAAATTCAAGGAAGTGGGCAAAACCGAAGCGGTATTGATGAACATCCAGGCCGGCATCATGGCGTGTGACGGTCCTGCCATGCGCATGATGGGCGGTATGCCCAGAATGGGTGGCGCAGGCGCAGCTCCGGCTGCAGGTGCTGCTCCGGTTGCTGGTGCCGCTCCGGTTGCAGGTGCTCCTGGCGCTGGTTTTGGTGCAGCTGGTGGAGCAGGCAGAATGGCCCAAATGCCCGCTCAGCCGACCACACCATTTGAAGTAGCCTTCGACTATTTCCGCATCTCAAACAGCGGACTAAAATAAGTTAAACACCGTTAAAGGTACAATCCCCAGCTTCGATATGCCAAACTTGGCCAATCGATGCTGGGGATTTTTTCGTATGTTTGTCTTCCGAAAAATTGAACCATGCATCCAATCAAACACGTCATAAAACGCCCCCATTTTCTGGTTCTCGCACTTTCTTGGCTGATGGCGTCACAAGCCACTTTCGCCACAACCGGTTACCGGGGAACTGTCGCCCACGAAGACGGTTACATCGCTGTCGATTCTGCAGGAAGGGTGGATTGGTTGTTGAAGGATGCGTCCATCTACCAATCGGCCCCCCTACCGGCAACAGACATGCGTTGTATAGTATCCACACCTGAATCCATCGTGGTTGGAGGTGCAAATGGCGCACTGTTTGTCTCAACAAACAACGCAACCTTTACGCGTGTTGACTGCAAGACCGATTACACCTTGCATGCCCTGGCTCTTTTCAACAACAAAGTACTGATAGGCTCCGACCAAGGAATGCTCTATACGTACGACAAAGGTAAAGTCTCCTCCATCCAACTACCCTTGAAAGGGAACATCCGCTCCCTGTGTGCCAGGGAATCCGATTGTTTCGGCGTGACAGACGAGGGTGAAATCATCCACTCCACCGACGGTAAAGAATGGACCGTCTTCGATTTCAACGAATACTACAAGGGGTATTACGATGCCAGCAGCTTCACCCGTGTGGCCTCATCGGGCGACCGCATCTTTGTCACTGGCACCAAGCAGAACGGCCTTCCCATCGTGATTTTCTCCAGCGAAGGGACTGTCTGGGTGGAACGTACTATCACTTACAGCGACGAGCAAGGCCGCATCACCAACCTGGAAACGCCCATCTACGATATGGCGTACGATGTCAACACCGACCTCTTCGTCCTTACCTGCGCCAACGGCCTGCTGATGACCATTCCTTCCTGCTCCCACTGCAACAAGGCTTTCTATCCCAGTTACGACCACCTCACCGGTGTCGCCCGTAACAACGAAACCTTTCTCATCGTAGGCACCAACGGCTTCCGCCGCACCTTGGAGCACGAGTGGTAAATTTATTCTACCAAAGAATTTGTTTGTAAAGATTCAACTTGTTTTAGAATAACGTTACAGGATTTATACGTAGGAAATCCTCATAGGGAATGCCACCCGTACCGACCATCAACATTTTATCCGGATGATAAGCATCGTTGAATTTAACCATACCTTTGTTTTCGGCATGGATTCCGCTTTTTACTTCAAGTCCTATCACCTTACCTCCTTTTTCCAGTATAAAATCAACCTCATCATTACTTTCCCTCCAGTAATAGAGGTTGTATTTTTCTGAAACGGAATGATTGAGCAAATGAGCGCCAACCGATGATTCGACCAATCGGCCCCACAATTGAGGATTCACACGGACGCTTAGAAAGGTTTCATTTCCCTGCGACGTTAACAATGCATTGTTAAATACCTGGAATTTAGGACTGGATGAACGTTGACGGATGATACTCCCCGCATATTTTTCAAGTCCTCCCAACAAACCACAATCCGACAATAAACTCAAGTAATTGGCCAACGTCGTTGTATTTCCTGCGTCCTGCAGCTGCCCGACAATTTTGGAATAAGAAAGCACCTGGCCCGAATATCGACAGCCTATTTCAAACAACCGTTTCAACAATGCCGGTTTATCCACACGGGTCAACATCAGGATATCTTTGGAAATGCTGGTTTCAATCAACGAATCCAACACATACGTTTTCCAACGTTCTTCGTCTCCAATCAACGCGGCTGAACCAGGATAGCCACCAAAATAAATATACTGTTCAATGGACCAACCAAATGCCGCTTCCATTTCCGAAAAGGACCAATGTCCAAGATGAATCAATTCAAAGCGTCCAGCCAGCGATTCGGTCAACCCTTTTTGAATGAGAAGACGTGAAGATCCCAACAAGATTACCTTAATGTTCACCTGTTCACGGGTATCCTTATCCCATTGTTGTTTGACAACCTCACTCCAGTTGTCAATCTTTTGAATTTCATCAATCACAAGCAGGTACTCCAACGCACCGGAAGCTTTCATTTTCAATCTTGCGGTTTCCCAAACCTGTACCAGCCAAGCCGAGTTTGAGGCAGAGACTGCATCGGCTGACTCAAATACATAAGGTATGGGCAGTTGTCGTACCAATTGGTTCACCAAGGTAGTTTTGCCTACCTGGCGGGGGCCAAGAATAACCTGAATAAACCTTCTTTGTTCAATTATTCTTTCCTTAACTCGCTGAATATAAGGCCTCTCATACATGATTTAATATTTTACTCAATTAACTGAGCAAAATTACTCAATATATTGAGATAATAAACACCTTTGATTACAATTTTGCAATTATAAGTACAGTATCATATTGAAATACAGGCCTTATAATTAAAACAACAGCAACCCGATGGAAAAGGAAATGGCGTTGCACGTCAGGGAAATCAAAAACGACGTGCCGATTTTGGTTCGCAGAAATAACGATAGAATAAAGGTTTCCATGATGACGGCAAACGATTCTCCGCTAATGATGTAGGCCATTTGTTCGCTGACAAAGTAGGGTAAGATAAACCACAAATACGGCAGGGTGGCGAAACTGGTGAAAAAACCGGCACCAAGCAACCGTACAAAGCTGATATCCTTGTTTTTCAGCAGCAACCGGACAAACAGAATCAAAACAATAGTTTCAATGAGAATGGTTGCCAACAGGCCTTTGAAGAAAAGGAACTCATAATTCATCGTTGTGTTATTTTGGTAAGACGTAAAGCTACAAACAAGGTAATCGTTGACAACAGAATCAGGGTAAAACCGATCCATGGATTGTACATCCAGTCATTTTGTCCTAAAAGGACAGGAAGCGCTCCAATGTATAAGGCTACCGTTGTCAGTCCAAACGACAGCCCTCTGTATGCAGGCAGCAGGTTCAGCACGGCAATCAATGTGACGGGCATGGAAAAATTGAACAGGAATGCTCCCGGGATGGCAAGCGCCGGCATTGTGGCACAAAACGAAAGCAACACGGTGGACAGCAACAAACTCCACACCCCTGTTTTCAACAATCCGTATTTGTCGGCCAAGACGCCTCCAACCACCTTCCCTGCTTCCACGGCTGCCAACAAGGCATAGGCCAACCACGGATCTTGTTTCCAGGGATAATTCATCGACAAACCACTCAGGGAACGAATGGAAATGGTCACGAGAATCAACAAGACAAGCAGGAATACCAGCATTCCGGCATTGAACGTAATGCCAGTTGATACCTGTTTGATGCGGATGAACTCCGGCATACCGACTCCATACACCAAGCCGGCCAAAACCAACAGCACGATGGGAAACAAGATGAGCGGAAGATGCGCTCCTGAAGCAGCGAGGGAGGTTCCAATGGCCAATCCCATGGCACCCGGTGCCACATAAATACCGGCAAATGTGGCTTTCTTCTCGGGCAAAGTCAACACGAGGCTGCCGGCACCAACATGGTACAGGGCATTTCCCACACTGAACAATAACAGGGCAACATACAGGCTATTTACAAACAGGAATGAGCCGACCACACAAAGTAAGCCTAGCATAGCCGCCAACTTGGGGTGGAACCACTTATCTATAACCCAACCCAACGGCGCCTGAAGTGCAAACGCAACACCGTTGTACAACAGCAACGCCACCAACGGATTGTCATAGAAGCCCAACAAACTCAGCAACAAAAAAGCACAGGCTGCATCGACAGCCATGTGGGCAAACGAAACCAGCGTGATAAATGGAACAATCTTGTAGGAATAGTTATATATCATAAAATGTTCCCGGAAATTACTATTGGTTCAGCGGTATCCACCACATCATCTTCATAATTCATCACTATATCTGGCGGTGCTTGTTGACTGCTATTTGTCCGGAGTTTTCCGGTTACCTTCGATTTGTAAACATAATACGTATTGCTTTTTTTAGCCAGCTTCAAATAGACATCTATGGCCGAGAATTGCTCCGACGGTGTATAGGACAAGGCTACAATGACTCTGTTGGAAGAGGCACATTCTGTTACGACATTCAATTTTTGAACATTTTTATCGGTAGACCAATTGATGTTGTCCCAACCCACCTTCTCCAGGTACTTCCTTTTTATTACGTAAAAACTAACCTGCTTATTCGATACAGGAGACATGGACAACGTGTTCCCCTGAATCATTTTGTAGTTCATAACCGGCACAGCACCTTCGAAAAATTCGACGATAACCACTTCAGGAAACTCCGATAAATTCGTCAGTTGTGCTTGTATTCTCGTAGGAGGAACTGTTACTATATCAGCTTCCACATGCGTACCAACCAGTACGAATGACAGCAGCAACAAACACATTGACTTCTTCATAGCATTTGATTTAGTAGGTAAAATAAACAATTTTTCAACTACAAGATTTCCTTAGAAATATAAATGGGTTCCAACGGATCAACCACATCGTCCTTATAGATTTTGACCACATCGGCCCCTGCTTGTTGTTTACCCGTTACTATTGTTTTGTACACGTAGTAGGTGCTTTTCTTCTTTGCCAGTTTTAAATCAACCTGGATGAGCGAATAGACATCAGAGTCGTCAGCCAAGTCCCATTTTAGGCCTGTTTCAACGTTCAATCGTTGGACATTCCTGTCGGTTTCCCATTTAATCTTGTCAATGCCCTCCTTTCCCAGGTAGTCTTTTTTCACTACATAATAAATGGCCCTTTTTCCAAGTGAATGAGACATCGGCAAGCTTTTGTCCTTAACTAAACTGTATTTTTTATTAGATGGCATGGCACCACTATCAAATGCCACAATCGCCATATCAGGAAATTCATCCAGGTTTGTGATTTGCACGTCCATCTCGACAATGTCATCTGCCACCATGTCGGCCTTTACATCTGCAACCATCAGTACAAATGATAGCAGCAACAAACACGTTACTTTTTTCATTGCATTTGATTTAACTAATTACTCAAACCAATTTAGCTGGTTCTATTGTTTTTGCATTTTAACCATCATACTTTGACTACCATCATTTTGGTTAATATAGAGCAGATACATGCCCTTATGAAGGTCGCTTACATGCAGCATGCCATTCGTAGCTTGAGTTTTCTTCACTACCTTTCCTTCCAAATTGCATACGGAAACCTGCGTTCCATCCTCAATTCCAATCAAATATACATAATCGATTGCCGGATTGGGGAAGATTTCCACTTTTTTTCGGTGAATCGTTTCAAACCCTGTGACACCATACTCTACAATGCTTCCGAAGTCTTTCCAACCGGGAGCAACTTCATACAGTTCTTTTGTTCCGGTCGGTACATACAACGTACACGTTGCAATATCCGACTTAGTAAAGGTGGGGTATGTTGTTGTAGTAATGGTCAATGGTGTAAACCAGGAGACTTTAAACGAGGTCAATGACTCACAACTTGCAAATACGGCGTCACCAATCGAGGACACCGAGGCTGGCACATAGACAGAAGATAGCGAATCGCATCCCGCAAACGCATTATAAGCAATTGATTTTAAGGATAAGGGAAAATCAAGGTTGGCAACATGGACACAGGCACTAAAAGCATAATAACCAATTGATTCTAGTGACTCACCAAAATCAACGCTTGTCATGTTTGCACAACCCTGAAAAGCAGCTGCTTCAATAGCTTTCAATTTATCAGGAAGATCCAAACCCTCTAATTTTGTACAATTCGCAAAAGCATAGGAAGAAATGGTTTCCAATGAGTCTGGGAAAACAACGGTTCTTAAATTGATGCAATCACGGAAGGTTTCGTAATGCAGTTGTTTTACCCTAGGCGGAATGGTAATGCTTCTCAATTCGGAACAATTCGTGAACACTTGCAGACCCAACGCTTTTAA
>CAYPLF010000083.1:0-6559 GCA_964411555.1 uncultured Bacteroidales bacterium
GTTTCAGGTTGAACGTCAACGGATCGGAAATGATGTCACTGTTGGGTGGCATCACTATTTCAGTTTTGCCGTTGAACTTTAGCATTTTATGCGATTTTTCGTTGATGGAAGAGCCTATCGTGGAAATGGCAACACCAACTGATTTCAAGGTTACCGGACTTTTGCTGTATTGATTGGAAAAACGGAGCCTGATTTTTTTTCCACCCATAGAAACACGAACAATTTGACGAAAGGTATTGTTGGTCAATCCGGGAGCAGGGGGCATGTTGTTTTGTTCAAAAACAATCTGTGGTGCTGAACTCCAGGTGCCCACCCACGTGGTCGATGGTAATTCTTTTTTGCCGGCTGCCTGTATCAAGGTTGAAAAAGAAACAGCAATAGCCAACAATCCAATCAGGTATATTTTTCGTGTAGAAAAAGCAAACGTACGTACATTCATGGCAAATTGATTTGTTACATTAAACGGTGAAACAAATATACAACTATTCTTTTATGTCAATGCTCGTCTTTTTTGATGGGTTTGTTGCACAGTATAAATAGGTGCCGTATTTTCGTGTAATTGTTTTTAAGCCTCCAACGCATTCCGCATGATCAATCTAACTTGGATCACCGAATCCCAAGAACGCCGTGAATCGTTTTTCAACGGACCATTGCGTTTTTTGCGTATTATTCCTTTCCTGGTAAGTGCCCTTGCTCTTGGACTGATTATCTATAATCTTGGATTTGACCAGGAAAAGGAAATCCAGGCACTGATCAATCACATCTATGTGATATTTAATGGACTGGCAGTGGTTTTTCTTTTGGTAAGGCAACTGTTGTTTTATCAACCAAACCTGTTCAAGGTATGGTTGTTCGACAGCCTATTCGTAGTGGCCAGCCTGATTACCATTGTTGCCTTGATGGGTTGGATTTCAATACCCATCCTACAATCCATGCACTGGCTGTTTATCTTGTTCATGGTCGGCTTTTTGCGTGAATTCTCCGCCTTGAAAATTGAATTCAAACGTTCCTCGGTTTCTCCGGCTATGCTGTTTTTATTGAGTTTCATGGCCATCATCTTAGTAGGTGCAGGTTGTCTGATGTTCCCTACTGCTACCGTTTCCGGCATCAGTTTTATCGATGCATTATTCACATCAACCAGTGCAGTGTGTGTTACCGGATTAGTCATTGCCGAAACAGCCACTTATTTCACACCCATTGGTCATTTGATTATCCTGTTTCTGATACAGGTAGGCGGATTGGGAATCATGACCTTCACCAGTTACTTCAGCTATTATTTTAGAGGGGAATCATCGTATGAAAATCAGTTGATGATTCAGGAAATGACGGGAACCAACAAGATAGTGGAGGTATTTGGTGCCTTGAAACGGGTTTTGTTGTTGACTTTTATTATTGAAGCGCTGGGTGCCCTCATCCTTTACATCGGTCTATCGGACAATGCCATTTCCGATGTGGGCGAGAAGGTTAATTTTGCCATATTCCACTCTATTTCAGCCTTTTGCAACGCCGGTTTTTCCATCGTTGAAAATAACCTGGCCAATCCATTCTTGGTACATGAGTACGATATTCAACTGACCATATGTTTCCTCATCATTTTTGGGGGCCTTGGTTTCCCCATTTTGTACAACTTCTGGACGTACTTCAAACAAGTCATAGTAGGCCACTATATCTTGCGTAAAAAAACACATTCCGCGTGGGTTATCAACTTGAATACGCGCATCATTGGCATCACCACAATTATCCTACTCCTATTCGGCACGGTATGTTACTATGCCATGGAATACAACAATGTCCTGAAAGATTTTGACGGGGGAGGTAAATGGGTGACTGCTTTTTTTGCATCGGTCACAGCTAGAACGGCTGGGTTCAATAGCATCGATTACGCACAACTAACATTTCCCACTCTTATACTAAGCTATTTTCTCATGTGGGTGGGCGCTTCTCCTGCTTCCACAGGGGGTGGGGTAAAAACCAGCACGTTTGCTGTCAGCGTACTGAATTCTATCAGCATTGCCAGGGGAAAGAAACACATTGAAGCTTTCGGACGAGAAATAACCGACATTACGGTAAAAAGAGCCTACTCGCAGATTTTCCTCTCCATTATTGCCATCGGTATTTCCATCACGCTGGTTTCATGGTTTGATCCGCTGGTACCCCTCCGCAGTGTTATTTTCGAATGCATCTCGGCGTTTGGTACCGTTGGTCTGAGTATGGGCATTACTGCCGACCTGAGTTCGGCCAGCAAACTGGTACTGATATTGACCATGTATGTGGGACGTGTCAATTTATTGACACTGATGGCGGCCATGGTCAGACAAGTACGCTATAGGAATTACCGGTTCCCGTCGGAAGACATTCCGATTAACTGATTTGTAGTAAACGTATGATAAAAACAGAACTGTTATGAAGTACATCATCATTGGTTTGGGTCATTTTGGATCGTCCCTTGGTCAGAAATTGACCACGATGGGGCATGAGGTGATCGGTGTCGATCCCGATATGAGCAAGGTGGAAGACAATAAGGGATATATGACCCATACGGTCTGCATGAATCCGTCCGACCCCGAATCAGTAGCCAGTTTACCCGTGCGTGATGCAGATGCTGTAATTGTTTGTATAGGCATGAACGAAGGCGCCAATATCCTGGCAACGGCAGTGATGAAGCAGATGAAACCAAAGCACCTGATTTGCAGGGCCATTTCACCGCTTCACCGGACCGTGTTGGAGGCCATGCAAGTGGATGACATTGTTTACCTGGAAGAGGAAACGGCTCATCGCTGGGCCAAGAAACTCAATGTAAAAGGTTTGTTGGAGTCATACGAAATCACCCACGAGTTCAACATTGTCGAGGTTGTGGTACCCAAGCGTTGTGTGGGCAAGACACTGGCCGAACTGGATCTGCGTAATCGGTTCAATGTAATCGTGTTGGCCACTGTTTGTATGGTAGAGGAAAAGAATTCCATAGGCATCACCAAGATGACCAAGAAAGTACAGGAGATGGCTTCTGCCAACACAGTGCTTGAGGAAGGCATCATCATGGTGTTGTACGGAAAGATGAAGGACATCGAGGATGTCATCAAAGGGTATTAACCTACAACAGACTACAACTTCAGCCGTTCTTTCAGCAACTTATATCCGTTCAGGCTGGCCCGAACTTGTTGCCCAGTCTTAAGGGTAATCAGGTAATGTTGCTTCTCATACAGTTCTATCCGTGAGATCTTTTCTGTGTTAACAATGCAGGAACGGTGGATGCGGAGAAAGGAGGGGGGCAACTGGCTTTCCAGGTGTTTCATGGTTTCCTCCTTGATGTGACGGGCTGTGGCTGTATAAAGCACCACGTAGTCGCCTTCAGCTTGGATGTACATGAGTTCCTGCAGGGGAACCAGGTGAATGTTTGAACCCGATTTGACGGTTATGTTTCCTTGCGGAGAAAGCATTTCCGGTGCTGGTCCCGGTTCGTGAGGCAACTGTTTGTCGATTGAGCGAAGATCGACCGTTTCTTGCGTTCGGAACTCTTCTTCGTCAATTTCTTCCTCTACTTCTACTTCTTCTTCGGTAGTCACGGAAGTGGTGCGGCTGTAGTACTGTATTACCAGTAGGAACAGCAACAAACCACCTACCAGTTTGCAGGGAATGAGCGCAACCACTTGTTGATAGACGCTCTGATCCAGTAACAAATACAGTATGAAGTGCTCACTTCCTTGCCAAACAAACAACAAGATGCCAATAAGGACAACCTGGGCAATGATGCGTTGATATAGGTTGTTGCCACTCAGCCTGGTGTATTTGATGATGTACCACAACAAAACAACCAGCCCGCAAAACAGCAATCCCGAAAAGGCTCCCTGCAGCATCAACACGCCGGATGAAAGGGGTGTCAATCCCAGCAGGCAAAGCGGTAACAGCCCGCCTGCCAGGATAAACAATCCTATAAATATCAGGGAACTCGGTAAGGTGCTGAAAGCAGGGTGCCTCATGGTGCGCTCAATCTTTCAATTCGCATTCGCCAAAAGCAACTTTTCCTTCTATGGTCAAGCGCTTGGTTTCGTTGGGATAAAAGCTTTTGGTCAAACGGTTGTCTGTAAAGGAACCGAAGGCTGCATTCCCCTTTATTTGTACGTTCCACGTATCGGGAACAATGATTGAAACCGATCCGAACGAAAGGTCTACGAACAGTTTTGTGGTACCTTCAGCAAGACTGGTCTTTCTCAAGTCAATCACCACTTCTCCAAAGGAACAATGGATGTCACCACCTTTGAAAACCGGGTCGAGTACAATGTTCTTGCGGCTTTCAAACATCGATTCAATGTGGAAATATCCGTCTTCCGTATCAAATTTGGAAGTGGGTTTATAATTTGCTCCTAAAAATAAGAGCCCCTTGAATTTGCCAATCTTAAAACCAATCAGCATCACACCCGCAAATATGAGCAATAACGGCCAATATATATAGGTGAAGTTTGCCGGGATGCCCCATTGTGGGTTGACCATGCCAAAAAATGGGGTGATGAAAAAGGCACCTACGGCAAGCAAGATGATGCCCGAGGTATAATTACGGTGACAAAGGGAGAAGAAGCCGACCAACAGCAACCAGATGGGCCAGGCTGTGAGTACGGTCTTGTATTCCGTTGGGATGATACCGGTATTGACCAGTAAAAACAAGGTTCCTGCGATGATCAATGTCAACGCAATAGCTAATCCACCTCTTTTTTTGTGTTCGAAAGCAGAGCATTGTCTGCTCTCGTTGAAAGGATGTTCCATGTTGTATTTATTTAGCGTTTATTGTTGCGTCTTCCTTTTTCAGTTGAAGACACGACAAAAGTACATGACTCAAGGGCTCACAAAAAGCAGAAATCGATGAACCGGGGGTATTTACCCGATGAAACACGTCTTTTAGAGGGTGTCGTCGATAAAACGTTTCGACAAGTCGTACGCATCTATGCGACGGTCACGTAGAAATGGCCACCAGCGTCGTACCGATTCCGAGCGGGTTAGGTCGATGTCAACAATGAGAGAGCTTGGCTTGTTGTCGGATGCAAGTGCCAGTAACTCACCTTGAGGGCCGGCCACAAAACTGTGCCCCCAAAATTGGATGCCGTTGGTCTGTCCGGAAGGGTCGGCTTCATGACCGATACGGTTCACCGCAATGAGCGGCAATCCGTTGGCGATGGCATGTCCCCGTTGAACGGTTACCCAGGCTTCTTGCTGACGCAAGCGTTCTTCTAGTGTGTCGCTGCTTTCCCAACCGATGGCTGTAGGGTAGATCAAAATTTCTGCCCCTTTGAGCGCCATCATGCGGGCTGCTTCCGGATACCACTGATCCCAGCACACCAGCACACCCAACTTTCCCAGACTGGTTTGAATGGGTTCAAAACCCAGATCTCCGGGTGTAAAGTAGAATTTCTCGTAGTAGGCAGGGTCGTCCGGGATGTGCATTTTCCGGTAGCGACCGACTATCTGACCATCGGTATCAAATACCACGGCGGTATTGTGGTACAAACCGGGAGCCCGTTTTTCAAACAGCGATGTGACCAACACAACCTTGAGTTCGCTAGCCAACGATGTGTAAAAATCAGTTTCTGGCCCTGGTATGGTTACAGCCAAATTGAAGTTTTCCACGTTTTCTGTTTGACAGAAATACGGACCGTCGTGTAATTCCTGCAAAACAACCAACTGAGCGCCTTTTTTAGCGCATTCGCGTACACGTTGAGAAAGACGCAGGCGGTGCGTCTGTACGTCGGGTATCCACTGTTCCTGAACCAGTCCTGTTTTGATGATGCGGCTCATAGTTGAATGATAAATCTGGTAACACAAATATAATCCCTTTTTTTGGGATTGAAATGAACAATATGCCCTCGTATTACGTAAATTTGATTGAACCTGCAAGGATGGTTGTATGTCAGGTGTCACGAACGTCTTAGTGTTGTTGCTAAAATCTGTGGTATGAAAAAAACAAATGAGGAACTCATGACCGAATTTGAGTTATTCAGAAAATCCTATGCAGAAATGAAGGATAAACAGGCAGAAGAAATGAACCGGTTAAAAGAAGAGTTGGAAGCGCTTCGCATACGGTTGACATTTTATGAAGGCATTGCCAATTCTACGGTTGACGGTTTTTTGGTGGTCGATCCATATGGTAAAAAAGTGCTTCAAACACAGCGAACCATCGATTTATGGAAAATACCGCAAGAGGTGGTGGACGATCTTTCCGGGGTAAAACAAGTGGAACACATCATGCACATGACCGTTGACCCACAAAAGTTCATAGCTGAGATTCAGTATCAGATGGTGCACGTCACGGAAAAACGCCACGATGAAGTGGAGCTGATTGACGGCACGGTCATGGAGCGGTATTCTCAACCTGTTTTCGGAGAAGACGGAACCCATTACGGCCGTATTTATACCTTTCATGACATTACGGAGCAGAAAAAAATTGAACGGCAACTGATTCAATTGAATTCCGATAAAGACCGCTTCATCTCCATTTTATCGCATGACCTGAGAAGCCCATTCAATGGTTTGCTGGGTGTAACCGAACTGCTGTTGGAACGTTTCAATGAAA
>CAYPLF010000084.1:0-6497 GCA_964411555.1 uncultured Bacteroidales bacterium
CAGGGTTGTCGTCAACAATCAACAGATTTCCTTCGGCCATAAAATGATATTTTTTGGAATTGGTTCAAATGTACTACTTTTATAAGCTCCATGTGCAACTGTCCAAATAATTGACAATATACTGTCATTATTTTGGACAGTATTGCGTTTGCAAATTCTTGTAATGTGCATTATTACAGCATTATAGCACTTTGGCACAGTCTTTGATTTCTATAAAGCACAAACTGTTCTTAAATACAGAATCATGAGCATGGACAAACCCATCGTGGACAACCGGATACTGAAACCCAAACACCTGCGGATTATTTTGCCTATAATGGGGCTGATCGCTCTGGGACTGTACATGGTACTTCGCGATCCGTCCAGTACGTATCTGGTTAATCGGGATCAATTGATGTTGAGCGAGGTGGTGCGCACTACCTTTCCCGACTTCATTCGGGTAAACGCAACGGTCGAACCCGGGACGGTAATCACCATCGAGGCGTTGGAAGGTGGCCGGGTGGAAAAGATTCTGACAGAAGAAGGCATGAAGGTGAAACGCGGAGAAGTCCTGATGACCCTGCGCAACGAACAGCTCAACATGAGTTTCACCGACAACACCTCCAGTTATGAATTCCTCACCAACGAACTCACCGACCAGCTTATTCAGGTAAAGCAGCAAGAATTGAACGACAAACAATCGCTATTGGTTGAAGACAACCAACTCAGCGAAATGAAGCGCAAACTGGACAAAACCAGTCGGCTTTTTGAAAAAGGTGGCGTATCCGAAGAAGAATACATTTCCCTGAAAAACAGTTACGAAACCGCTCTCAAATCGCGGGATCTTAAAGTAAAAAAGATGGCGCTTGACACCGAATTGCGTGCCAACAAACGTCGCAACATCGAACTTAAAATGTTGCAAGTGCGTCAACAGCTTGAAAACCTAAGAGTGAAAGCACCGGCAGACGGACTTCTGGCAAAGTTTGCACCTGAAATTGGCCAGTCGGTTTCCAAAGGCCAGTCGGTGGGTCAGATACAAGTCCTTACAAGTTACAAGCTAACTGCCAAAATCGACGAGCATTATGTAGACCGCGTTCAAAAAGGCTTGACAGCAACGCTCGAACGCGACGGGAAAAAGCATTCGTTGCATGTCTCCAAGGTGTATCCGCAAGTGACCGAAGGCCAGTTTAAAGTGGACTTTCAGTTCAAAGGCAGTTCAACGACTGTTTGGCGGATTGGGCAAAATTATGCGCTTAGCCTTCAGCTGGGAGAAACATCAGAAGCCATTCAGATTGATCGGGGCAGTTTTTTCCAGAGCACCGGTGGCCAGTGGGTTTTTGTCCTGACACCAGACGGAAAAGCAGCGGTCAAACGGAACGTTCGGATCGGAAAACAAAACCCCAACCAATACGAAGTACTGGAAGGCTTAACCCCCGGTGAAAAGGTCATTGTTTCGGGTTACGAATCGTTTGGCGACAACGAGAAACTCATTTTTAAATGAATCAAACAAAACAAATATGATCAAAACTAAAAATTTAACCAAAACTTTTCGTACCGAAGAAGTCGAAACCACGGCACTTAACAACGTAAGCCTGCATGTCGAAAAGGGCGAGTTTGTGGCCATCATGGGACCGTCGGGTTGTGGAAAATCCACCTTATTGAACATTATTGGCCTGCTGGACAACCCCACGGGCGGAAGCTATGCCTTCGACGGTCAAGAGGTTACTGCCTTTAAGGAAAGTCAGCGCACCAGCCTTCGCAAGGGCAACATCGGCTTCGTCTTCCAAAGCTTCAACCTGATTGACGAACTCACCGTGTACGAAAACGTGGAACTGCCGCTCATTTACCTCAAGCTGAAAGCACGTGAACGCAAACAGATGGTGCAAGCCGTGTTGGATCGGATGAAAATCAGTCACCGAAGCAAACATTTTCCACAGCAACTTTCCGGAGGGCAGCAGCAACGTGTAGCCATTGCCCGTGCAGTGATTGCCAACCCCAAACTCATTTTGGCCGACGAACCTACGGGAAATCTGGACTCGAAAAACGGGTTAGAGGTGATGAAACTCTTGTCCGAACTGAATCGGGAAGGTACAACCATCGTCATGGTGACCCACTCTGAACGGGATTCGGGTTTTGCCCACCGCATCGTGCATTTGTTTGATGGACAAATCATGACCGAGCAGCAGCGTCAGGCATTGGAATTTGTCGAACAAGAAGCCTTGTAAACAGATGCGTGTAGGTTGGTTGTTTATCGTGCTTGTGTTGTGTCATTCCGGAAGGATTTTGGCAGTAGAAAACGATGTTAAGTCGCCTGCTGCCCATGCACTATCGTTGGACATGGCGCTCAGTATTGCTAAACAAAACAGTCCGACTATGAAAAAGGCAAAGCTAAGCAGAGAGCGCTCCAAACAATCGCTTCTAGCCCAGCATGCATCGACCAAAGCCCGCTTTTCATTGGACTTGAATCCGCTTACATACAGCAACAATCAAAACTTCGACACCAGATATTCGAGCTGGTATTCGTATGAACATTTGGGTTCATCGTCCATCCTGAGCATTTCACAACCCATCGTTGCCACCAATACCACCGTGGTTCTTCAGAATGTATTTGGTTGGCAAAAAACAGCCTCCCATTATTCAGGGGTATCAACCACCAACAATGCATTCATCAATGATTTATACCTGTCTTTGAACCAACCCCTGTTTACGTTCAATACCAGAAAATCTACCCTCAAACAACTGGAATTGGAGGTCGAACAGGCCGAAATCAGCTACACACTGGCATATCTTTCGTTGGAGCGGACCGTGACCACACTATTCTATGCCGCCTATATGGCTCAGCTCCAACTAGATATAGCCTTCGAAGAATTGAGCAACACCAAAAAAAGCCGGGATGTGATTGCCGATAAGGTTGAAACGGGCATGGCTGCCAACGTGGAATTGTATCAAGCCGACCTCAATTTAGCTTCTGCCCGGTTGAGCCTCCAAAACAAACAGGTCACCCTTGAAAACAGCCTCATCCGACTCAAGCAATATCTGAGTTACGACCTCAACGAAACCATTCGGATCGCAGCCACCATCAACACCAGCGAAACACCCCTCATTGATACTGAAAAAGCCGTTCAAAATGGCTTGGCTTCCCGTATGGAACTCAGGCTAAGACAAATGGATCTGGCATATCAAACGCTCTATTTAGAGCAAGTTAAAGACCTCAACGACTTTGATGCCAGCATCAACCTAACTTTTGGATTAACAGGAAACAACGAACTGATTCGCAAAGTCTTGGACAAGCCATCCAAAAGTCCGAGTGTAGGCGTATCCCTGAGTATTCCACTATACGATTGGGGCGAACGCAAAGCCCGAATCAAAGCCCAGGAAGCCGCATTGCAAAGCATCAAAATAGACAACGAAGTTCAGCAAACAGACATTCGGATAGAAATCGGTGAACTTTGCCGAAGCATTGAACATTATAAATCACAGATAAACATCGAACATCAAAGTCAACGCAACGCAGAACTGGCCTACGCCATCAATGAGGAAAAATTCACCAACGGCGACCTCACGAGCATGGATCTCAACCTTTATCAAACCCAACTTTCAGCCCGACGTATTGCCTTGGTGCAAGCCCAAATCAACTACAAATTGGCTTTGCTCAACTTAAAGATAGCAACGCTTTACGATATGGAAAAACAGCAGCCGGTAGTCATCAAACAGCATTATCTCAAATCACGATGAAATACGCATTCAACAATCAATAACGTTACACAATGATACGAACCACCTTTCGACTAGCTTTACGCTCCTTTCGCGCCAACAAACTCATTACCACGGGATTGATACTCTGTCTGTTTTTGGGCATACTCAGTTCAACCCTGATGGTCGTTTACCTGCGGCAGGTTCTTGAAAAAGACGATTTCAACAGCCGAAAAAAGGATATTTACCTTGTGGCATATCAAGAATCGCCCTTAACGACGCTGTCTTCAATACGAGCCAGCGAATACCTGAATCTGAATTACAACGATTATCCCGAAATTGAGACTTCGACCTGTGTTGGGCCTATGAACACCGATAAAAACGATTTGGTTTTGAAGGGTCAAACATTTCATCCTGAGGTATTGGTCGTGGACAGCAATTTTTTAAAGGTGTTTGATTTTCAATTGCTGATGGGTGATCGCAAAACCGTTCTCCATAAGGATGGAGGCATGGTGCTGACTCAAAAACTTGCCCATAAGCTGTTCGGCACGGAGAATCCGGTGGGCAAAACGCTGGAGTATCAAAAGCAAACCTTTACCATTGAAGGCGTTGTAGAGAACACATCGGTGAATAGTTCCATTTTCTTTGATATATTGGTTAGAACGAATCCATCGTTACCAAGTTTTATACAAGGAGAGCCAGGAGCAGAATATCTGCTGACAATAAAAGGGTTTAATGCAGACGTTTTTAACAAGAAACTTCATCTTCTCACCAGAAAATTCAGTCGTTTAGCTTCGGACGAAGTCTTAGTCCTACCTTTTGAAAAAACATACTTTAAGTTCAGCACTCAACAGTATTTCAATTCATTCCTGGATGTTGTGTATCGAACCGAAGAGAGAGAGGCGCTATGGCCGTTTCTTACTTTGGTACTGGTGGTGTTGATTATCACCATTTCGAATTATGCAACCCTTCAGCGATGTTTGTCTCGATCTGAGTCTAAGTCAATGAGATTTCACCGACTAAACGGTGCTTCTACCGCATCGCTCCTTGGTTTGCAAGCCGCGAAGACTACGCTGATGATTGTGCCGGTTGGCCTTTTAACGGTTTTGATTTTCTACGCCTTATTGCCCTCTTTCAATCAGTTGGCCGGTTTTCGTTTGAACGTGTCCGTCCTTGACGCAGCTACAACTATTTTTGCATCGTTGGCAATCGTTGTTGTTGCGGGCTGGCATAAACCAAGAACAAACCATCAAACTTCCATTAGAACATCCAACAACCACAGTTTCAAAGAAAACTTGTCACGAAAACCTGTTTTAATACTCCAATTTGTTTTGTCCGTGACCTTGATTTTTGTAACCTTGGTGGTGAACAGCCAGTTAAAATGGATGATGCAGCAACATCCGGGCTTGGATATTAAAGGCGTTGTTTTAACGAATTTGCCGGAGTGGACATACGAGGAACTGGGAAAAAATCCTTACGTTGAAAGCTATACCGCCGGAACCTCGCCTTTCAAACCTGAAAGCAGTTCTCTATTGAGGGTTATGAGCAGGCCTGAATCTAATATCCTGGCAAATGGGCTGATTGTTCAACCCGGTTACGAGGACGTTTTTGGTTTAAAACTCATGGAAGGTCGTTATTTTGACCTTACACACGAACCACCTCAACACGATTATCTCAAAGTGGTTATCAATGAAGCGGCCAAAAAAGCCTGGCAAATTAAGGACATTAAGACGCAATACCTGTATTTCGACTTCGGTAATGATAAATACGAAATCATCGGAGTGGTGGAAGACTTCAATTACCAGCATATGGCATTTAAACCCAAGCCATTGGTTATGATATGTATCTACAATTATACAGAACAAACAATTGTCCGCTTCAAAAAAGGAGCGGAAGAAGCGGGGGTGGCTTCCCTGAAAAAGTTGTACAAAGAGAAGGTCGATGCCAAGGGAAATCTGGATTATACGTATATCCAGACCGATGCGGATGCCTTATATACGAAGGAAAAACAACTCAGCCACTTGTGTTTCTTGTTTACGATGGCAGGACTTCTCATTACCCTGGTAGGCTTATTCACCTTGGTGTATGCCGAAACCCAGCGGCGTGTCAAAGAAATCGGTATTCGTAAAGTCAACGGTGCCGGTATTCCCGCTGTTTTGCTGCTGCTTCAACGCGATCTTATTCAGGCGTTTGCTTTGGCATTTGTGCTGTCCTGCCCTATTGGTTGGTTTGTGATGCATCGCTGGCTGGAACACTTTGCCTACCACATTTCACTGAGTTGGTGGCTCTTTGCTCTGGCTGGGCTTATAGCTTTCGCGGTGGCTTTTGTTGCGGTGATTGGGCTGAGTTGGAGAGCCGCTACGCGGAATCCGGTAGAGTCGTTAAGAAACGAATAAAAAACAGAGTCCAATCATGGACTCTGTTCAATCTGCCTACAACCAGATTTTATTTCGCAATTCTTGTGATGTCTTCCTTGGGTTTGGGGTACTTTCTAGCGGCAATGTCTTTTTTCAGGGCATCAATTTCCTCTTGAGGAATGGTGTACTGGTAAATCAGATAATCTTTCACAATTTGTTTTCCTGTATAGAAGAATCCCCATCGATCGAAAAACTCGGTTAAATCGGTTTTGGAGACATCGCATGCCAGGCGACAAAATTCCAGCATGTATCTCCACTGAATGTTGTTTTCTCTTCCAAATTGCCATCTGGGTTGTTTGCGCATCGAAATCATGACATCCGCATAAAAATCGGGCTTCCCATGATTTTTAAAAGTTTGAAAACGATGGTTTTTCATAGTTCCTCCTATGCAATTAGATGAGTTAGATA
>CAYPLF010000085.1:0-6446 GCA_964411555.1 uncultured Bacteroidales bacterium
CGGCAGATGAAGTTTTTTTACGCCTTCCTTATACTTATTTTCTTCACGTGTTTCTCCGCAACTACGCCACAGACTACCCTACCGGCTCCACTGCAACGCTCATTGGGCTGGCGGCAGTGAAACCTGCTGTTTGCTGTTACTGGTACTGAATGTAAATGGGATGCGGTTTCAGCGTCAGGATTTCTTCCGGGGTGAGCATGCGGTTCGGCTTCTTCTTCAGGTCGTTCTTGTAGAACAACTTGAAGCCGGTAAATTGTACCGGTTCGCGGAACAGGTAGCTTTTGTAGGTGCTGAACTTTAGGATGGGTTCACCCCAACCGTCCATGTTCATCACAATTTGGACTTCCGGATGCAAGCGGATGTTCTTGTAGTTCTTGACCATGCCCTGTGTGAAACGGTGGACAACCAGGATTTTGGGCGGCAGGTTGTTGTCGCGGACAATCTTGGCCAGGTAATCCGCACAGAAGTTGACATCGGAAGCATCCATGTACCCAATTTTTTTGCCGGGAGCCTGGCCTTCCTTCATGGAAAACTCGGGGTCAATACCCAAATGCACGTGGGGCATCTTTAGGTACTTTTCCAAGCGGGGTACCTCGTTGTTGACTGAACTCAAACCCACTTGAATATCCAGAAACACGATGGCTTCACCCATGGCGGCAATGGTTAGCGCTGAATCTATCTGACGGTCTGGCATGCGTTGAACGTAAAACCCATCTTTTTGGGGAGAGCCCTGCGCCACGGCGGCAATGTAGTGGATGGCTGGTAGTACGGGGGTGGTGGGGTCTGCTGCTTCCCACTTCTTCATTTCTGATTTTAGTTTGACCCAAAGTTCTTTTGGGGGAACTTCCCCTAAAATGCCCATGCGTTTCGAATACAGGTTTCCGTAGTAGGCCACGATGCGTTTGAAAGGTAAAATGGCACCATCCAGCGGATATGGTTGGTTCTTTACTGGCCAGCGACCGGTGGTGTCACCGTTGGCCAAGGCTTGAATCTTTTTACTGTAGGCAGCTGTATCGGTGACAGCCACGGTTGGCTCTTCCTTTTTGTCGTGCTTCTTTTTTTCCGTTTTGTGTTTGCCCGTTGCGTCTTTGGAATCGCAACCAACAATGGAAAGGGTCATCGCCACAATCAGGACAATGGGGAGTTTTTTCAGCAGGGTATTCACGTGCTTTTTGGGTATAAATGTGTGTGATTCAGTTTATTTTGTACGTTTTCTTCATTGAAGCCAGCATGCGTTGCGGCGTGCTTTCGGTGGTTATCATGCGCCTGACCGATTGCAGGGGCAGGGTTGAGTCGCGTTTTGAAAACAGGATGAACGACAACTTGAAATGACGGCTCAATTGAGTAGCCGCTTCGTGGTTGTACACGCCGTTGGGGTAGGCAAAATACTCCACCGGCTGTCCGGTAATTCCCTCCAGGCGTTTGATGGGGTCGACAATCTGCTTGCGCCAATCGGTGCTGTCTTTGTATTTTGTCACCATGGTGTGGTCCCAGGTATGCAAACCAATGGTGTGTCCGGCTTTGGCCATTCCCGCAATCTCGTCGGTGGTGAGGTAATTCGTTTTTCCGTAGGTAATGGTCATGATAAAGAACACCCCTCTGAACCCGTATTTCTCCAATGTGGGAGCGGCTATGGTTAGGTGTTCAGTCCTGGAATCGTCGAAGGTAATCATGACGGGCTTATCGGGAAGGGCCTTGTTGTACAGCAGGTAATCGTACAGTTGTTTGGGGCTGATGGCGTGGTAGCCACTGTCAGAAAGCACTTTTATATGCCCTTCAAAGGTGGCCGGTGTGACCGAGTAGGCGCCCTTGGCCGTTGGGGAAATGCGGTGGTAGCACAAAATGGGAATTTCCTGTTTTGCAAGGATTTCGGCTGGGCTGTTGTTCGTGGCTTCCGGTGAGGCAGATGTTACCGCTTGAACCTCTTTGTCGTTATCATCGCGCCCGTTTGTTCCAGCTTGTTTGTCGGCGTGGCCACAACCCGTTGCCAGCACCGACAGGCACACACCGAGTGTCAATAAGCGCGCTGTCTTCGATGCTGTTGCAACGCACCGGATAATTGAATGAGGGAATGTATTCATTGTTTTGCCAGATTAGTCTGTTTAATCGATTGATAGATGGTTTCCTGGATGTCGGTCCGTATGTTCATCCGTGCCAGTTTGTTCACGCCGTCGGAAGGATAGGTGCGATTGCTGAGAAAAACGTACACGAGGCGGTTGGTGGGGTCAACCCAGCAACAGGTGCCCGTATATCCGGTATGGCCATAGACCGAAGCCGGTGCCGAGGCACAACACGGACTGTTTTTCGGATTCTTCAGGTCAGGTTTGTCAAAACCAAGCCCCCTTCTTCCGCTTTCGGAAGTCTTGGTGGTGAACAGCTTGCAGGTTTCAGCACTTAAGTACCTGTGCCCGTTCAACTCGCCCTCATTCAGCAGCATTTGGTACACCAGCGCTACGTCGCAGGCCGTTGAAAAGAGTCCGGCGTTACCGGATACGCCACCTAAGATGGCCGCGTCCGGGTCGTGAACAAAGCCTTGAATAGGGCCTTTCCGCAAATTATCCTTGACCAAGGTGGGTGCAATCTCTTCCTTCTTGTGGGAGCGCAAGGGAAGAAAAGCCGTAGATTGTAAACCCATGGGCTTATAGAACAAGCTGTCCAGAAAGACATCCATGGGGCAAGCGCTGACAGTTTCCACAACTTCCTTCAGTAGGATAAAATTCAGACAGCTGTACAGGTATTTTTTGCCATTCAGGCGCGTTCCGGCAATTTGAAGCAGGGCAGAGTCGCGTAGGTCAGCACGCAGGAATATACTGTCAGCCATTTGCAAAGAATATGTTTCTGTGCGTAATGGCGATGCCTGGAGGTTGAGCGTATCGTTCAGGTTTAACAACCGGCTGGTGTTGAGTGATGCCGGCAACCCCGATTCATGTACCAACAATTGAAATAGGGTGATGTTCGCTTTATTCGTCCCCTGAAGAAAGGGTAAAAACCGGCCCAGCGTATCGTCCAGTTGAATCAGACCTTCATCGTACAGCTTCATGACAGCCAGGAGTGTGCCTGTTGTTTTGGTCAACGAGGCAAGGTCATAGATTGTTTCCTTGGTTACGGCTTGCTTCTTGTCGTAGGTAAAGTAACCGAAGCATGAATCGTAGACTACGGCACCGTCTTTCATGACCAGCACCTGGCAACCGGGGAAAGCCTTGGCATCCATGCCTTGTTTGACAATCTTGGCAATGCGTGTTTGTGCTTTTTCGTCAATTGATGGTAGGTTGGAGGTGTTGCGCGTGCTTATAGCAGCCATTCCGATGAGTGCTGATACCAAAAATAAAAAACTAACCAGTTGTATTTTACGCATTTGCAAAAACTGCCACCAAACCTCCGCAGCAGCCTAAAAGTACGTCTTTTTTATTTATTCAACAAAAATCCCGTCAAGCTGTAACATTTGGCGTCAGATTACGTCTTTTACTGTAAATCATCAAGACATTATGAAAAAACTGCTCTTATTCTCGCTGCTCGTGCTGACGATGGTTTCATGTACCATCAACGAAGACGAGCCTGATACGTATAGGAAGGTTGTAACCGTAGCCGTGGCCCCGAGTGACTGGGAGCGCAAGACCGACCTAAATGGGTTAAATGCATATTATACCTGTACAGTCGACATGCCTGAGATTACAGAATATGTTTATGCCAAGGGATTGGTTCATTCCTATTTTGTCAAAAATGGATCACAGGTATCCATCCCTTATGTTTTGCACAATGAGAATACTAATGACGAGTTGTGGACTACCACCATTGATTCTGAGTTCAGTGTAGGGTCTGTATCCTTTTTCGTGACCCATTCAGATTTTGCTACAAACGATCCTCCCGGTAATATGTCTTTTCGAGTTGTGATCATGTGGTAATAACGTTTCCCCTATCAGCTTCTTTCCATGTATATAGGTGAACTGCAATCATGATAAATTCATGATTGCAGTTCATGAGTAATTATCGTACAGGTCTTTGCGTTAATAATATATGATGCTTGAACAGTCTACCGGCTACTACCCAGTTGAAAGGTATTCATTGAATGCGGTTGCAAAGTGGCGTTCAGGTAGTTGTTCGCTAGTTTGACCGACATTGTCTGTTGCTTGTCGGAAAAATTACCGGCTATCACCACATAGGTGCCTTGAGGCGTTTGAGTCACCAGAATGGGCATTTTGTCGGTTTGCTCACCTTTGTAAGCCAGGATGCGGGAGCCTGGAGACAAGAAGTGGCTGTAGTGCTTGGCCGCAAAGTATTCAGGCGTCAAGGTGGCCGTCTTCGTTTTGGAGTCAACGCGAATCAGCGCATTTTGCTTCCAACCCCATCCACTGGTTCCGCTGTCGGACAGGATGCAATTCCAGAACGTGTATTCCTCGCAACCGTTGCCCAGGTAGTGGTTCATCAGGCCGAAGGTGTGTTCGGCCGATTTCCAGTCGAATGACCCCCAGCCGCATTCACTTTCACTTTGCATGTACTTGAGATTCGGGTATTTGGACCGGACACGCGACAGAATTTGTCCGCCTTCCCATTGGAAAGCGACCCCTTTGACAGCTTGGGCCATCTTGGTATCAGACAGTACCTGGTCGACAAAATCGAAGCGGTTTGAGTTGAGTGTGCCGAAATAGAGGTCAACCCCGGGATGCTGCTGTTTCAGCGCCGGCGCCAGGTATTCCGTGTTGAAGCGGATGATGCCTTCCGGTGTCCAGGCACAACCCGGGTAGGCGGTGTAGCTGAACGGCTCGTTTTGGAACATGGCCTTGGTGATGGTAATGTCTTGTTCTTTGTAAGCCGATATGAATTTGCAGAAGTAATTGGCGTAGGTCTTCAAGTAACGCGGATCCTGAATGAAGTAATCGTTGACGGCCAGTTGTTTGGGAAAGAGCGACTCGTCTTTTTTGGTACTGCCTTCAAAGAGGGCGATCTCAGCGTTTTTTGGCAGTTTGTTGTATTGGGCGTTGCTCACAACCGAATAATAGTTATTGATTTTCATCCAGGAGGGAGGTGACCAGGGGGAAATCCAGAAGGTCATGCCCGGGTTGTATTTAAGCGCTGATTTGATGAACGGAATCAACGCGGTCTTGTCCCTGTCGATGTTGAAGTAAACCAGTTGGAAATCGCCTGAAACCTCATCGCTGCTGTACCAGTCGCGAGCGTAATCGTTGGCATTCATGGGAATTCGTCCCGTTGAAAATCGCAGGTCGCCGTCGGTAGCAAACAAGCCTTTTAGGATGGACTCCTTTTTTTCTTCCGGCAGCAGGTTCAGCGCGTCCCATCCCAGTTCGTTGAAGCAGGTGCCCCATGATTTGAATGTGACAATGGATTCGTCACCCTTGACTTCAAGGTTTGGTGTGGCCGATGCTTTCCGTTGTAGTTTGATGGTGGATTGTTTCCAGGTTTCGCTTTCGGTGCTGCTTACCCAGGTTGAGGTTTGTGCCTGCACGCCCAGTGTCAAGACGGCGAAACAGGATATAAAAAGGCTCTTCTTCATATAGGTATTGGTTTGGTGGTCCAAAGATACTTTTTTTGTGTTGCATAAGTCAGCGATTCGCAGTAAACTTGCTGTACCCTAATATAATTGAACCAACCATGAAAAAACACCTGTTGACAACGGCCGTTTTACTAACGGCGTGCCTTTCTACCCTGCTTGCAGCACCCGGCGATGCCAAGAAAAATGTAGCCATACTGGCCACCGTTACCAGTTCCGGAGGAGGATATGGGAGCAGTGCAGCTACACTAAACGACGGACAGACACCGGCTGTGGTGTCCGACCAATTGCGGCAACGCATGACGCAGATGGCCAATCCGAACGCTCAACAAGGCCCCGGAAGGCGCATGAACGGGCTAGCCAACCAGTGGTACCAGTACGAATGGGCCACCCCCGTTACCATCGATGAAGTACAATTATACGTGTACAATTACGACAACCTGGTGAAACTTCCCCAGGCTTACCGAATCAGCTACTGGAATGGAAACGTGTTTGTTCTCGTCCAGCATGCAACGGGATTTGGCTTGAACAACAACCAGTACAACAGCACCACCTTTGATGCCGTTACCACCACACGGCTACGACTCGAAATGGATTCCGTAGACCGTTCCGCTTCGACCTTGTTGGAATGGAAGGTACTCAAGACGCTCAATTCAGCGCCGGTGGCGCCTGTTATTACTGCGGGTGGAGATCGTTCCGTCATGGTGGGCGGCAAAACCTACCTGGATGCAGCCATCAAGTCGGTGGATCCGTTGACTAAGACCCAATGGAGTGCCTCAGGTCCGGGCAAGGTGGTCTTTGTCAACCCGACGGCATTGAAAACGACGGCCACGTTTAGTGCTCCCGGTGAATATAAGGTATCGCTGAGTTCTGAAGCCGGAACAGCCGCTTCCACAGCCACACTGAAAGCCACCGTGGTGAACCCGCCCAAAACGAAACG
>CAYPLF010000086.1:0-1969 GCA_964411555.1 uncultured Bacteroidales bacterium
GTTGGAAGGAAGCTCACCGCTACCCCCCACAAGGTACAACACCGGGTATTTCTTGCCCGACGTCTGGTAGCCCGGCGGCGTGTAGATTATCACGGGGCGCATTTCCTTCAACGTGGTTGAATAGTACAACTGGTACGATACATCACCGTGGGGGATGTTGCGGATGGCCGTTGCCTCCGTGCCATCGCCCGGTATTTCCACCAAACTGGCTTTGAACCCTTCGTTCGGGAACAAATTGATGTTCTTGGGGTCGTTCACCGACATGCCGTCCACCACAAAGTTGTAGGGATAGATGTTCGGTTCAACGGGGCCGACTGTGATGGTCCACACACCAGCCTCGTTTTTCTGCATAGGCTGGCTTTGCTTCAGGAACTGGCCACTGAGCGTAACGCTGGTGGCCCTGGGTGCGCTGAGGCTGAAGGTCACGGTTTTGTCGGGGTTCACCACGGGCGAGGTGAAGCTTTGGACACGTGCGCCTGGACCGGGCCCCTGCGGTGCCTGAGCGTTGACCCAAACAGGAAGGGCCAATGCTACGGCTAAAAACAGGTTGATGAGTCGTTTCATCGTGTTAGTTCTTTAGGGTGAAGGTGTAGGTTTGACCCGCCTTGGTTGGAACATCATAGACCCATGTGGGTTTCAGTTCCACCTTGTTGAGCTTGGCCGACGGGGAAATGATGGGTTCCTTGATGTCGATACCGGCAAAGAAGGTGTTGGGGTTGACACCCGAAGCTTTCTTCAGCGCCTTGCCACCCTTCAAGGTGATTTCATTGGGAACGCGCAGGCGGCAGTTGCCACCCAGTGCCGACTTGATGACAATGGTCTGCGCCTTGTTGTTGTCCCAGGTGATGCTGACTTCAAAACCACCATAGGCTTTCAAGCCGCTGATGCTGCCTTTTTTCCAGTCGTCCGGGAGAGCAGGAAGAATGTGGATGGTTCCGTCTTGGCTTTGCAACAGCATTTCGGTGATACCCGAGGTGCAGCCGAAGTTGCCGTCAATTTGGAAGGGCGGGTGCGCATCGAAGAAGTTGGGGTAAGTGCCGCCACCGCCGCCGCGGCGTTGTTTGGGATCAACCAGGGTCAACTGGTCGGTGATGAGTTTCTTGGCGTGGTTGCCGTCGAGCAGGCGCGCCCACAAGTTGACCTTCCAGCCCATGGACCATCCGGTGGAGACATCACCGCGTTGTATCATGGTGGTGCGAACAGCATCGAACAGTTCAGGGTCTCTATAGGGCGAAATTTGGTTGCTGGGGAACATGCCGTACAGGTGAGACACATGACGGTGGTTGTCTTTGGGGTTGTCCCAATCGCCCATCCATTCCTGCAACTGACCGTATTGGCCAATTTGCATGGGCGCCAGGCGGGTTACCGTTTTTTCCAATTCAGCCAAATAGGTTTTATCTTTTTTCAACAGTTTGCCGGCACGGATGGTTTTGGTATACAGGTCGAGCAACAATTGGTTGTCCATGGTGGTACCGGCTGATAGTGCGCTGCCATGGCCTTGAGGCGTGTTTTCGGGTGATACCGAAGGACTGACAACCAACCATTTGTTTGTGGGTTCTTCAATCAGGAAATCCTGGTAGAAGTCACAGGCCGATTTCAGGATGGGATAGACCGATTCCAGGAATTTCTTGTCGCCGGTATAAAGGTAGCGTTCCCACAGGTGTTGGGACAACCAGGCGCTGCCCATGGGCCAGAGACCAGCGTCGGCAAAATCGACAACACCGCTGATGCGCCAGATGTCGGTGTTGTGATGGGCCACCCAACCGTCGCTGCCGTACATCACCTTGGCCGTTTCTCTGCCGGCTTCGGACAATTCGCTGATCAACTTGAACAGGGGTTCGTGCATTTCCGACAGGTTGCATTTTTCAGCCGGCCAGTAGTTCATCTCCGTGTTGATGTTGATGGTGTACTTGCTGTCCCACATGGGGCTGGCGCTACCGTTCCAGATGCCCTGCAGGTTGGCGGCCTG
>CAYPLF010000086.1:2069-6204 GCA_964411555.1 uncultured Bacteroidales bacterium
AGCGAGCCGGGTTTGCTGGCTGTCAGGCGAATCACGATGGCTTGGTCGGGTACGGAAACAAAGGCTTCGCGTTTGTAGGAGATGCCGTTGGCCTGGAAAGTGGACGTGAACATGGCCCGTTCAATATCGAGTTCGCGGTAGTAATCGGTATAGGTATCCACCCCTTCAAACACCAGGTTCAAGTTGCCTATGGTTTGGTACTTCGAACCATGCAGCTGTTTGGCGGAGAGGGTTTTGTTGGCCAGGTCGTTGGCTTTTCTGTAGTCTGCCTTGAAAATAAGCAGGCGGATGGAATCCAGCTTGGTCTGACCGGCAGGGTTGTCGTTGCGGGAAGGACCGCCCGACCAGAAGGTGCTTTCGTTGAGTTGGAATTTTTCGTTGACGGGGTCGCCAAAAACCATGGCGGCCAGGCGTCCGTTGCCTATGGGTAAGGCTTCGTCCCACACGGTGGCGGGTTTGTCGTACCACAATTTCAGTTTGCCGCCTTTCTCAGCTGCTTGTGCACTTAGTGTGGACAGTAAAAGGCCAATGGCGGTTAAAGTGGTTAATGTAATGTGTTTAATTCTCATGGTAAACGGGTATTGGTTGTTAAAATCAGATTTGCCCATTGACGCATCAATGGGCAAATCGGTTTATGGGTACAAATAATGATTTACTTGCTCTTGTTGAAGTCTGGTGTGATGATTTGGTACTTGCCGCTGAGGTGCATCAAACCGAACAAATACAAGAGTCCGTCGTAATAAGCATCGAAGTAGCCATCATCGTATGGTTCGTGTTTCAGTGTCCACAGGTGTTTTACAAAGTCCAGGTTGCCCTTTTTGCCATTAATGAGTTGGGTGGTGGTCACTGTAGTAACCAGACCGATGGAATGCTTTGTTTTCTTGTAATTGGTGGCCATCATGGGTCGGGCAGGTGTGGTTCCATCCATGTTGTATTGGTCAACAAAGGTTTCTAAGCCCTGTGAACGGAAGAATGTCTGGATGCGGTTGGCGTAATCGGTTTGGAAGGCTTTGTCCTTTCCGTACCACAGGTAGTCCATGGTTATGTTCATGGGTACCCGCCAGGAGTCGAAACCGAACAAGGTGTTTCTTCCTTGGGGGGCTCCACTGTATTGGCTGCGTTCGGCGTTCAAACCGGTAACGGGGTGCACGGTGCGTTGCAGGTAGGCACGGGAAGAATCAGCGCAGTCCCTGTAGAATTGTTCGTGGCCGTCTTTGGCGTATTCAGCCCAGATTTCATAGAAGGCAGGCAAGTGGTAGGAAGGGTCGGTGTAACCGTTTCCGCCGCGGTCGGGCGTGAAGTTGATTTGTTTGTGTTCCATGTTGATGAAGGGCAACACGCCGTCCGTTCCATCTTTCAACCACATGTTGTCGAGGATGAATCGGGCTTCCTTGTAGTAGTCGATGCCGGTGTCATTGCCCCAACGGTTGGAGGCGAACAGCAGGGCGGTGACAAAATACAGCTCGCCGTCGGAGGCTGAACCGGCTGAGTTCATACGACCCGATTTGGGTTCGATGGACCAGGCAAAGTAGCCTTTGCGTGCACCGGTCTGGTGTTGGGCGTATTTTTTCGACCACCTCCAGATTTTATCGAACACGTCTTTTTTGTTCAATTGAACAGCTACCATCAATCCGTAGGAAAGGCCTTCGGTACGGGCATCGCGGTTCTTGACGTCGGAAACATAGGCCATGGAGTCATTCACTTCGAAGTAAATCTGATGAATGCCTTTGCTTTCAAACAGGGCGGCATATACGTCGTTTACCTTTTTGTCGATGTCTTTTTGTTTGAATCCGGCTTCTTTCAGCAGGTTGCGGTAGTTGCCGGTGTGGTACTTTGATTTCTTTGCATCAACAGAACCAGCACTCATAAGGAGTAGGCTGATTGTTAAAAGCAGGAAAACGTTGGCTTTTTTCATTGTGATAGGATGTGTGTTATACATAAGATTTAATAAGTTACTCCTTATAAGATGGATTTTTGAGTGGAAGGATTAAGTCACGCTGTAAAAAAAACGTGTGTTTGTGCTTCCGTTATAACGAGGTCTGCATCCATTTTAACAAGTTGCTCATCCAGGCATCTTTTTTGCCCCCAAGACCATGCCCTCCTTTGGGGTAAATGTGCATTTCCACCGGTACCTTTTTGCGACGCAGGGCTTCGAAGTAGTTGATGCTGTTGTCAACGTCCACCGTAACGTCGTCGGCAGCGTGGGTAATAAAGGCTTTAGGCGTGTTTTCATCCACCTGCAATTCATTGGAGTACAGGTCAACCAGCTCCTTGGAAGGTGATTCGCCCAGCAGTTGTTTTCTGGAATCCTTGTGGGTCAGGTTGTCCTGCATGGTGATAACCGGGTAGACCAGGACTTGGAAATCCGGGCGCAGGCTGGTGTTGTTGCTGTTTTCAATCACAGGTTTGGCATAATGGGTGGCCAAGGTTGAGGCCAGGTGTCCACCGGCTGAAAAGCCCATGATGCCGATTTTGTTCGGGTTGATGCTCCATTCGGCGGCACGTTCCCTGACTACCTTGATGGCTTGTTGGGCATCCTGCAACGGGCCAATGGTCTTATCGGCCATGGTTGCATCGCTGGGTAAGCGGTATTTCAGCACAAAAGCGGCTATACCGTTTTTGGCGAGTTCCCTGGCATTAGGGGTCCCTTCACTCGAATAAACAATGACACTGTACCCACCACCCGGGATAATGATGACGGCGGCTCCGGTGGCTTTGTCCTTTTCCGGTAAGAAGGCCTCAAGGGTCGGGTTGATGACTACACGAATCATACCTGTGTTTGGGGATTCGGTCACTTCAGGCCCTTGTTTCTTGGCTCCGGGAATGGGTGAGGAGTATATGGGAATGATGGGCTGCGTGGTGGCAGGTTGCGCGTTGCCTTGCGCATTTGCTTGTGGGTTGAATTGTGCGTTGATTTTAATGATGGTTTGCACGGTTAGCAGCAGAGCCAGGAATAGTAATGGCTTAAAGGATTTCATAATTTAAAGAAGGTTATTGTGGTTTTTATAATGGTTATCACATGTTTCAAACAGGTTCCAAAGTTCAAAAAGTTCAAGTGATTTCCTATCTGGTGCGTGTATTATTTGAACAACAAGCTGGCGAACTGACTCAGCGAACGCCTCCAGGTGAGCCATTCATGTGCTGTACCCGGTGATTCATAATAAGTATGCTTGATGCCGTATTTCACCAGTGCGTCGTGGAAGTTCCGCACCGTGGCTTGCATCTGTGCCGATTCTTCCAAGCCTGTGCTTATGTACATGTGTTTCAGCTTCTTGTTGAACGCATCTTTATCAGCCCATACACCGTTGTACAGCTTGGAGAAATCATCGCCCTGCATTTGGCCGCCTCCGCTGAATCCACCAATCCACGCAAACTTGTCAAAGTTGTTCAGGGTGATGTAGAACGATTGGAAACCACCCATGGACAAACCGGTCATAGCCCGGCTTTCCCGGTCGGGTTTGGTGCGGAAGGTTTTATCGATCATGGGGATGAGGTCTTTGATAAACACGTCGTTCAGAGTGGTGTACGACATCATCATACCGCGTGGTCTGGCAGCGCCTGCAGCGGGTGCTCCAGCGGCTCCGGCTGCGGGTGCAGCGGCCTGTGTGGGAACGGGTGCAGGAGCAGGGTTAGGATCCACTGCCGTACCTCTGTCCATAACCACAATCATCGGAACCGCTTTGCCTTCAGCAATCAAGTTGTCCATGATGTTGTCCATCATGCCCTGGTTGGGCCAGCCTGTTTCGTCTTCGCCACCACCGTGAAGCAGGTACATGACGGGGTATTTTGTCTTTGTGTTTTCATCGTAACCGGCTGGGGTATAGACAAAGCACCTTCTGTAGGCCTTGGTTACTTCAGAATAGTAGCGGACCTGGCGGATTTGGCCGTGGGGTACTTGTTTGGTCAGGTAGTAATCGACTCCTTTTTCAGGAATCTCAATACCGCTGGCCCAGCGGCTCATGCCATAGAACGTCTGGCTAGCCGGGTCGGTCGTCGTCAAGCCGTCAATGATGACGGAATAATAGTGGAAACCTACGGGGATGGGGTCGGTGGTAACTTCCCACACTCCTTGTTCGTTCTTGACCATATCAAAGCGTTTACCCAGGTCGATTTGTACCTTTTGGGCATCGCGGGC
>CAYPLF010000087.1:0-6030 GCA_964411555.1 uncultured Bacteroidales bacterium
CCCCGACCCTCTGCTTGTAAGGCAGATGCTCTGAACCAGCTGAGCTAAACGCCCTGATTTTTTGAAAAGCGCGACAAAGATACGCCGTTTTTTTTACCCTGCAAGTGGTTTGTCGGGCATTTTTTTTTGTGTCGCGTTTTTTGTTGGTCAATCTTTACGTATTTGATTGAAAAAGCGTACTTTTGTATTCGGTTGACACCACCTCAGTGATGAGCGGGTGGCAATACGGGTTAACAAACACATCATCGAAGATACAAACAACGATCCTGATGGAATTACAAGAACTTACGGCCATTTCCCCCATAGATGGGAGATATAGGTCGCAGACAGCTGTTTTGGCTGACTACTTTTCGGAATTTGCCTTAATCCGATATCGTCTGCAAGTTGAAGTCGAGTACTTCATCGCCTTGTGCGAATACCCACTTCCACAGTTGAAACAGGTGGATCCAGCTGTGTTTCCCAAGTTGAGGGCCATCTACACCGAATTCAAACCCGAAGATGCCTTACGGATCAAGTCCATCGAAAAAGTCACAAACCATGACGTCAAGGCTGTTGAATACTACATCAAGGAGGTTTTTGACGTGGAAGGTTTATCTGCTTACAAGGAATTTATCCATTTCGGACTGACATCTCAAGACATCAATAATACTGCCGTACCCATGTCGCTGAAAGCAGCGATGGATGAGGTCTATTTTCCGACCGTCAAACAGTTGGTTGACAAGTTGTCGGCATACGCTTCAGAATGGAAGAACGTGTCCATGTTGGCAAAGACACACGGACAACCGGCTTCCCCAACCCGTCTTGGAAAGGAAATCAACGTCTTCGTTACTCGCTTGAACGCACAACTGGAATTGCTCAAACAGGTCCCTTTTTCCGGAAAATTCGGAGGTGCCACCGGGAATTTCAACGCGCATACCGTGGCTTTCCCCTCGGAAAACTGGCCTGCATTCGGCAACCGGTTTCTGAGCGAAAAACTGGGTATCGAACGCGAAACGTGTACCACCCAGATTGCCAATTACGACAACTTGGCTGCCCTTTTCGACGGTATGAAGCGCATAAACAGCATCATCCTCGATTTGGATAGGGATTTCTGGATGTACATCTCCATGGAGTATTTCAAGCAACAAATCAAACCGGGTGAAGTAGGTTCATCTGCCATGCCTCATAAGGTGAATCCCATCGATTTTGAGAATTCAGAAGGGAACCTGGGTGTGGCCAACGCTATGTTCGACCATTTGTCGGCCAAATTGCCGGTTTCCAGACTGCAACGTGACCTGACCGACTCCACCGTGTTGCGTACTGTCGGTGTTCCCTTGGCGCATACCTTGATTGCCGTGAAAAGCACCTTGAAAGGCTTGGGTAAACTGTTATTGAATCCTAAAGCGCTGGAAAGTGATTTGTCAAACAATTGGGCCGTCGTGGCTGAAGGCATCCAGACCATCCTCAGACGCGAGGGCTACCCCAATCCGTACGAAGCCTTGAAGGCGTTGACTCGTACGAACGAAGCCATAACTGAGGCATCCATCCGTTCATTTATTGAACAACTTGACGTGAGTGATTCCGTCAAGGCTGAATTAAGAAACATAACGCCCACTACGTATACGGGCCAAATTTAACACGTAACACAACATGATGACTGACAACGAAAAATGGCAGCGCAAGCCTGGTGAAGGTGATAACGCCGCCCGCCGTGATGGCGATCGCAAGGAAGAGGGTTTCAACCCTTGGAAAAGAAACAACAGCGAAGGACGCTCAAACCAAGGTAGTTTTGATCGACCTCGCAGATCAAATTCAGATGGGAACTCTTTCGACCGCCCCCGTCGTTCATTTGGTGACAACAATGACCGCCCCCGCCGTTCGTTTAGTGACAACAATGACCGCCCCCGCCGTTCGTTTGGTGACAACAATGACCGCCCCCGTCGTTCGTTTGGTGACGACGGAAATCGATTTGAGGGAACCAGCGGTGAAGGCAACGCCTTTGAGCGTCCCCGCCGTTCATTCAATAATTCCGATCAGGATCGTCCCCGGCGTACATACGGAGATGATGGAAATCGAGTAGGCAGTTCTCAGGAAGGTGGTTTTGATCGGCCCCGCAGATTTAATAACGATCAACAGGGCTTTGACCAACCCCGTCGTTCATATGGTGAAAGCGGTTTTGATCGTCCGCGCCGTCCTGCAAGGGAAGGTGGTTTTGATCGTCCGGGAGGCCGTCCGGCAGGCGAAGGAGGTTTCGACCGTCCTCGTCGTTCATCGGTTGATGGCAACCGTTTTGGCGAATCGGGCAACCGTTTTGGAGGAGGTGACCCTCGTCCTCGTCGCAGTTTTGGTGATTATTCGCCTAAGCCGCGCTTCAGTGGTCCCACATTACCGAAGCCGGACCGTTCCGACGGACGTCCGCGTCGTCCCCGTATTCAACGTGAATCAAGTTTTGACCACGGTGTACCCTACGGCCGCTCCACCGGATTCCAACCCGCATTGGATCCGACCGTACCCATCCGTTTGAACAAGTTCCTGGCCAATGCCGGTATTTGTTCCCGCCGTGAAGCAGACGAATTCATACAGGCCGGAGTGGTAAAGGTAAATGGAGATGTGGTGTCTGAATTAGGCGTCAAGGTGTTGCCCACCGATACCATCATGTTCCATGATCAAACGGTAAACATCGAACGCAAGGTGTATATCCTGCTCAATAAACCTAAAGATTGTGTAACCACTTCCGATGATCCACAGGAACGCCTGACGGTGATGGACTTGGTTAAAGGTGCCTGTTTTGAACGCATTTATCCGGTTGGCCGTTTGGACCGCAATACGACCGGCGTACTTTTGCTCACCAATGATGGCGACCTGGCTTCCAAGTTGACACATCCTAAGTTTGAAAAGCGCAAAATCTATCAGGTTACATTGGATAGAAATCTTACCGAAGCAGATTTTCGTTCCATAACAGAAGGCGTTACCCTCGACGAAGAACTGATAGCTGTCGACAACTTGAGTTATGTTGACCCTGATAAGTCGAATGTAATAGGCATTGAAATTCACTCTGGTCAAAACAGAGTGGTTCGTCGTATTTTTGAATCGTTTGGTTACAAGGTATTTAAGTTGGACCGTGTGTATTTTGCCGGTCTGACCAAAAAGAATCTGCCCCGCGGCAAGTGGCGCCATCTGACAGAAAAAGAGGTCAACTTGCTGAAAATGGGTGCTTTCGTGTAAATAGTCTATGGAAAAAGTTAAAAGAGACAAGGTAATCGATGTGCTGAAGCGCAATGACTTTGGCACCCTGGTAAATGTAAAAGGCTGGGTGAGAACCCGTCGTGGTAACAAACAAGTCAATTTCATCGCCATCAATGATGGATCAACCATCAAGAATGTCCAGGTGGTGGTTGATTTGGCTCAGTTTTCTGAGGATAATCTGAAAGCCGTTACAACCGGGGCTTGCCTAAGTGTAAACGGTATTTTGGTGGAATCTCCCGGACAAGGTCAGGATGCGGAGATCCATGCCAGGGAGATTGAGGTGCTGGGTGCTGCTGATCCGGCAACATACCCTCTTCAGAAAAAAGGTCACACCTTGGAATACCTGCGCGAGATTGCTCATCTGAGGCCACGTACCAATACGTTTGGTGCCATATTCCGAATCCGCCATCACATGTCCATGGCCATCCATACGTTCTTTCACGAACGTGGTTTTTTCTATTTCCATACTCCCATCATTACAGCATCCGATTGTGAAGGTGCCGGTCAAATGTTTCAGGTGACCACCATGAACCTGTACGACCTGAAAAAGGACGAGAAGGGCTCCATCGATTATACCAACGACTTTTATGGCAAGCAAGCCAGTTTGACGGTATCCGGTCAGTTGGAGGGAGAACTGGGCGCTATGTCCCTGGGTTCCATTTATACATTCGGTCCTACCTTCCGTGCTGAAAATTCCAATACACCCAGGCACTTGTCTGAATTCTGGATGATTGAACCCGAGGTCGCTTTCAACGAGATTGAAGACAATATGCAATTGGCTGAGGATTTTATCCAGTATTGCATCAAATGGGCTATCGATAACTGCAAGGATGACCTGGATTTCCTGGCTTCCATGTACGACAAGGAACTGATGGAGCGGTTGAACTTTGTATTGAACAACAAATTCATCCGTTTGTCTTATACCGAGGGCATCGAAATCTTGGAAACGGCCATCAAGAATGGTCAAAAATTTGAGTTTCCTCTATTCTGGGGAGCCGATTTGGCTGCCGAGCACGAACGCTATCTGGTGGAACAGCATTTCAAATGCCCGGTGATTTTGACTGATTATCCGAAGGAAATCAAGTCGTTCTATATGAAGCAGAACGACGATGGAAAGACTGTCAGGGCCATGGATGTGTTGTTTCCGAAAATCGGGGAAATCATTGGTGGTTCACAACGTGAAGAAGATTTGGAAAAACTGACCCGCCGTGCCGATGAAATGGGTGTTCCCACCAAGGATATCTGGTGGTATCTGGAAACCCGCAAGTTTGGAACAGCTCCGCACTCGGGATTTGGTTTGGGTTTTGAACGGTTGATCTTATTCGTTACGGGTATGTCCAATATACGTGACGTGATTCCGTTCCCGCGTACCCCGCGCAACGCAGAATTTTAAGCAAACATGAGTTCGTTGGAACTGCATATATTAGGATGCGGGTCGGCTTTGCCGACCCGTCGTCATTTACCCTCGGCACAAGTTCTGGTGACTAAGGGTAAGCAGTTTTTGATTGATTGCGGGGAAGGCACACAGCTCCAATTCCGACGTACGCATCTGAATTTTAACAACGTTCAGGCCGTTTTTATTTCACACCTACACGGTGATCATTGCTTCGGTTTGATCGGCCTTATTTCCACTATGGGATTGTTGGGAAGGCACGCCCCGTTATATATCTATTCGCCCAATGAGTTGGAGGGCCTGATGCGTCCACAATTGGACTTTTATTGCAAGGAATTGCCGTTCGAGGTGTACTTTGTAGGTTTTGATCCTTACAAACATACATGCATATTCGAGGATAGAACGATGGAGGTTATCACCATTCCCCTTAAACATCGCATACCTTGCGCCGGATTCTTATTCAGGGAAAAACCCAAAGAACGGCATATATTGAAGGTATGGCTGGATAAGTACCAAGTGCCCCTACATGCCATTCCCGCCTTAAAAGCAGGCGAGGATTACGTGACGTCCGATGGTCTGTGTATTCCTAACAGTTCCTTGACAAAAGCCCCTACAGCTCCAAAATCGTACGCATACGTTAGCGATACGGCCTATCATCCATCTATTATACCCATTATTAAGGAGGTAGATCTTCTGTATCACGAAGCAACTTTTGGTAATGATGAGGCAGACAAAGCCGTGACGACTTTTCACAGTACGGCTGAACAGGCGGGTAGAATAGCCAAGGATGCCGGGGTAAAGCATTTGCTGATTGGTCATTTTTCGGCCAGATATACGGATGAATCGTGTTTGCTGGAAGAAGCAAGGAAAGAATTTGAGGCAGTGACCTTGGCGCAGGAAGGTATGAAACTTGAAATATAGGGCAAAAAGTTGCAGAGTTGAGGGTTTATATCTACTTTTACCGTATGAATCTTGCCGAAGCATGAAAGGACGTTATTTGTTGGTCATCTGTCTATTGGCACTTTTTGTACCGGTACTAGCCCAGAAGAGTGAGAAGGCTGCTGTCGTAACGGTGGCTCAGGATCAAGGCGTGACCATTACCCTTAAGAACAAAACGCTTCAGTTGGCAAATGTCAAGGTTGGAGATAAGATCCAGATTCTTAATATCCTAGGTGTTCGCGTACTGGAAAAGAAGGCAGATAGTACGATAGTGGACATTGCACTCGATCTGCCTCAAGGTTACTACATTGTAAAAGTAGGCACTACGGTCCGAAAAATCTCCTTGAAATAATTTTTTTCCCCCCCCCCTTTTTTTTTACAACGCTGCGTTTAGCGTATTTTCTTTGAGGGCATTCAGGATGCCTCTTTTTGTCATCGGTGCCGGATTGACGATGAATTCGGGTATGTTGAAC
>CAYPLF010000088.1:0-5939 GCA_964411555.1 uncultured Bacteroidales bacterium
CGCCTGATATGGTTCTGATTACTGCTTTATAACGGCCTACCACCTGTTCGCAGGCGTAGGAGATTTCACCCAGTGAGGCACGCAGGCGGGAAGCTTCCACAGCCAGTTCGAGCAGGTTGCCTTTCTTGGTTTTCACGCATTCGGTGATGGCTTCGAGGGCACGTTTCACAGCGGCTTCGTCGCGGTTGGCACGCAATTCCTTCAAGCGGTCGATTTGTTGTATGCGTACAGCCGTGTTGTCAATTTCCAAAATGTCGATTGGGGCTTCCTTTTCCAAGCGGAAGCGATTTACACCCACGATAATCTGGTTGCCGGAGTCGATGCGGGCTTGTGTGCGGGCAGCGGCTTCTTCAATGCGCATCTTGGGAATACCGGTTTCAATGGCTTTGGCCATACCACCCAGGCTTTCCACTTCTTCAATCAAGGCCCAGGCTTTTTCAGCCAATTCCTTGGTGAGGGATTCTACGTAGTAGGAACCGGCCCATGGGTCAACTTCCTTGCAGATTTGGGTTTCTTCCTGGATGTAAATCTGGGTGTTGCGTGCAATACGGGCCGAGAAGTCGGTGGGCAAGGCGATGGCTTCGTCCAGGGCGTTGGTGTGCAACGACTGGGTATGACCCAGCGCGGCAGCCATGGCTTCGATGCAGGTGCGTCCAATGTTGTTGTACGGATCCTGTTCGGTGAGCGACCAACCGGATGTCTGGCTGTGTGTACGCAAGGCCAGTGATTTCGGGTTCTTGGGGTTGAATTGCTTCACAATCTTGGCCCACAACATACGGCCGGCACGCATCTTGGCAATTTCCATGAAGTGGTTCATGCCGATGGCCCAGAAGAAAGAGAGTCGGGGAGCGAAGGCGTCGATGTCCATGCCCGCGTTCACACCGGCACGAAGGTATTCCAAGCCGTCTGCCAGGGTGTAGGCCAACTCGATGTCTGCCGTTGCACCGGCTTCCTGCATGTGGTAACCGGAGATGGAGATGGAGTTGAACTTGGGCATATTCTTCGATGTGTATTCGAAGATATCGGCGATGATTTTCATGGAGAAGTCGGGCGGATAGATGTAAGTGTTCCGCACCATGAATTCCTTCAGGATGTCGTTCTGGATGGTACCGGCCATTTCTTCCAACTTGGCACCCTGCTCGAGGCCGGCGTTGATGTAGAAAGCGAGGATGGGCAGTACGGCACCGTTCATGGTCATGGAGACCGACATCTTGTTCAAGGGAATGCCATCGAACAAAACCTTCATGTCTTCTACAGAGCAGATGGAAACGCCGGCTTTACCTACGTCACCGACTACGCGTTCGTGGTCGGCATCGTAGCCGCGGTGGGTAGCGAGGTCAAAGGCCACGGAAAGGCCTTTTTGACCGGAGGCCAGGTTGCGGCGGTAGAAGGCGTTTGATTCTTCAGCTGTGGAAAATCCGGCGTATTGACGGATGGTCCAGGGGCGGAGCGTGTACATCACACTGTACGGACCACGGAGGAAAGGAGCCACACCGGCTGCATAGCCCAGGTGTTCCATACCTTCCAGGTCGGCTTTGGTATAAACCGGCTTTACCTTGATTTGTTCAGGGGTGTTCCAGTTTTTTTCAATGCCTTGTTCCTTTTCCCAGGCCTTGGGGTCTGTGGAAGGAATGCCGGCTGTTTTGATATCTATGTTTTTGAAATTCGGTTTCATGTTGTGCTGCTTAAAGGATTCCTAACTGCTTGCTGAAGTCCTGAAGCGTTTGCAGGACATTGGAGCGGACATTGATGAAGTTTGTGATGCCTTGAGCTTTCAGTTCGTCGGTACATTCGGGTGCACCTGCCACGACAAAGAGTTCCTTGCCACCCTTGATGGCTTCAAAAGCCTGGGGTGCCAGTGTGGCGTATTCTTCGTCACTGGAGCAAATCACGATGATGTCGGCACCGACTCTGCGTGCCTCTTTTACGCCTTCTTCTGCTGTCTCGAATCCAAGGTTGTCGATGACTTCGTATCCGGCGCAGGCAAAGAAGTTGCAGGCGAATTGGGCACGGGCCAGGCGCATGCTCAGCGAACCGATGGTCAGCATGAACGCTTTCGGGCGTTTGCCGGAAACCTCGGTAGCCAGGCGCAGGCTGTCGAATTGGGAGCTGCCATGGGCAAACGTCAATACGGGCAGCGTTCTTTTGTTGTCGGCACAGCAGCAGCTTGAACTGTTGCCTTCGTGCTTGGGCAATTTACCACTCACTTTTTCGAGTGCGGTTTCGTTGAAGTTGGGGTACTGGTTGGTGCCCAACAGGATTTCGCGACGGCTGGAAACGGCCTTCAGGCGTGCTTCGCTGGAGGCGTTCACTTCCTGTTGTACAAATCCTTGGCGGATGGCGGCTATGAAGCCACCCTTGTCTTCAACGTTTAAGAAGATCTTCCAGGCTTCTTCGGCCAAGGAAGCGGTGAGGTTTTCAATGTAATAGGAACCCGCTGAGGCATCAACCACCTGGTTGAAATGGGATTCTTCCTTGAGCAACAGTTGTTGGTTGCGGGCTATGCGTTCGGAGAAATCGTCAGCTTTCTGGTAAGCGGCATCGAAGGGTGTCACCGTGATGGAGTCGACACCGGCGATGGCGGCCGACATGGTTTCGGTCTGGCTGCGGAGCAGGTTGACGTATGCATCGTACACACTTTGGTTCCATTCGGAGGTGCTGGCATGGACGTACATCTTGGCTGCATCCTTTTTTGCCCCTTCTTCGTAGGCGGCCACGATTTGGGCCCACAACAGGCGGCCGGCCCGGAACTTGGCGATTTCCATGAAGTAATTGGAACCGACGCCGAAGTTGAAGGTGATTTTTTTTGCGGTCTGTTCAATCGATAAACCGGCTTCCTGGGCCATGGCCAGGAAGGCATTGCCATAGGCCAGTCCGAAGCCCAATTCCTGTGCGCAGTAGGCACCGGCGTTGTTGAACAGGTAGGCATTGGCGCCCAATACCCTGAAGTTGGGAAGACCGGCGGCTGCTTCCAGGGCGGCTTTAAAGTCATCCGCGAGGGTGGCTTCTGCATCAAACCCCTTGGTCAGCATGCGTTTGAAGGGGTCGAAGTTGACTGAACCTTTTACGTTGGCTGCGTTACTGTTGTTTTTCTTCACATAGCCGGCAAAAAAAGCGGCGGCTGATGCTGCATCGCGGGTGCAGGTGCGGAAATTGATCTCGGTTTGTTCAATGTTGATACCTTTTAGAAGGGTATCCAGTGTTTCAGCTGAGATGAGGCTGCGTGTCAGCTTGAATCCTATTGAATTGATTCCGTTCCCGATCAGTTCGAGTGCTTTTTTGTTGGCCGATTGAGGCTCAGTTACTTCAATGTCTTGACGGACAAGCCATTCATTGGTGGCTTTGGTGCCGCGTACATAGGGAAATTCGCCGGGCAGCGAATGGGTGATGGGTAATCCTTCCACGTCTTCTGCGCGGTAGAAGGGTTTAACCTGGAAACCTTCATTGGTTTTCCAAACGAGTTTTTTCTCGAAATCGGCGCCCTTCAGGTCGGCAACGACCTTATCCATCCATTGCTGGGTGGTCACGGGGGGGAATTCCGAAAATAACTTTTCTTTGCTATCTGCCATAGTTTGAGAATAATAGGTTATTTTCTGGTTCAGATTTCAGGAGTCTGAAGCGTATTTTAAAAATGCCCCCAAATTTACTGCTTTTATTCCAAACTGGAAACCTTTTTATGCCTCTTAGTCATACAATGCGTAACTAATTGAGGCATCGATTGATAGATTTATTTTTTCCTTTCGGGTGTTTTTTTTGGTGGAAAAAGGGATTGTTTTTTGCATTTCATCATTAACTTTGACTGATTTTTAGAGGAAGGGTTGTGATTCATGTTTCAAGGTTTTACCAAAAACACACACATCTGATTTATGGGGAATTTAAGAGAGAAGTATAAGGCGTATACTGCAGCCTCCGATTTAATGAACGCAGGCGTATACCCCTATTTTAGGGAAATTGAGTCTGATCAACACACAGTTGTAAAAATACACGGCAAGGATGTGTTGATGTTTGGTTCCAACAGCTACTTAGGTCTGACCAACCATCCCGAAGTAAAGGAAGCTGCCATCAAAGCCATTGAAAAGTACGGTACAGGTTGTGCAGGTTCTCGTTTTTTGAACGGGACACTCGATATCCATACTCAATTGGAAGATCGCTTGGCCAAGTTGACCGGAAAAGAAGCTGTGGTTTGTTACAGTACAGGTTTTCAGGTTAACCTGGGTGTGGTTTCCGTTTTGGGTGGCCGCAACGATTACCTGATTCTTGACGAACTGGACCACGCCTCCATCATTGAAGGCAGCCGCGTCTCGTTTTCAAAATGCATGAAGTTTGCCCACAACGACATGGATTCGTTGGAGAAGAAACTGAAATTGTGTGAACCCGGTCATGATATTCTGATTGTTGTTGATGGTATTTTCTCCATGGAAGGAGATATTGCCAACTTGCCGGAGATTTGCCGCTTGGCTGAAAAATACAAAGCTTCCGTCATGGTTGACGATGCGCACTCGTTGGGCGTTTTAGGCAAACACGGCGAAGGTACGGCTGCTCATTTTGGCTTAACCGACAAGGTTGACCTGATTATGGGTACCTTCTCGAAGTCATTGGCTTCATTGGGTGGATACATTGCTGCAGACCGCGAAGTCATCGATTTTATCAAGCATAACTCACGACCGCTGATTTTCAGTGCCAGCATGACGCCTTCATCTGCCGCTACGGCTTTGGCCGCCCTGGACGTCATGGAGCGTGAGCCGGAACGCATGAAGCATCTGTGGGATGTGTCGAACTATGCCTTGAAGCGGTTCAAGGAAAGCGGGTTTGATACCGGCGTTTCCGAAACACCCATCATTCCATTGCTGGTGTACGACGACTTGAAAGCGTTGCGCATGACGCGCGATTTGCTCGAACAAGGTGTTTTCGTCAATCCTGTTATTTCTCCTGCCGTACCTCCGGGTTGCAGTCTGATCCGTTTCTCGCTGATGGCTACCCACACCTTTGAACAGGTGGACGAAGCGGTTGAAAAAATGACAGCGGTTGCCAAGAAACTGCACATTTTCGACAAACAAATGGTTACTGTTTAACCAAGATTAAAGGGATTCCATCTCTATAAAAAGGATGCCATCCCTTTGAAAAGGATGCCATCCCAATAAAAAGGATGCCATCCCATAAAAAAGGATGCCATCCCATGAAGAAAGTTATTTTGATTACCGGTGTTTCTTCCGGTTTCGGGAAGTGTATGGCTGAACGGCTGGTTGAAGCCGGTCATTGTGTCTATGGAACGGTACGTAAACCCTGCGCTCTTGATGAAAGGATTCATCAAGTAATCATGGACCTGATGGATCCGGCTTCCATAAAAGTAGCCATTAATGAGGTGATTGTCAAAGAAGGTCGCATCGATGTGTTGGTCAACAACGCCGGCATGCACTTGGGTGGCCCCATTGAAGAAGCGCCTGTGGAATTGTTTACCCGCCAGATGGAAACCAATTTCAATGGTCTGGTCCATGTGTTGCAGGCTGCTTTGCCGCAGTTGCGCCAACAGGGTGGGGGTACCATCATCAACTTCAGCTCGCTGGGTGGTTTGATGGGCTTGCCGTTCCAACCGTTCTACTCAGCCAGCAAGTTTGCCATCGAAGGCTTGAGTGAGTCGTTGCGCATGGAGGTCAGTGCGTTCAACATCAAGGTGATTGTGATCAATCCGGGTGATTTCCACACCAGCAACACGGCCAACCGCACCAACATCTTCATTGAAGGTGGGCCGTACGACCCGCAGTTCAAGATTTCACAGGCCAGCTACGAACGGGATGAAACGAATGGCTGGAATCCCGACACCCTGGCCCGCAAACTGGTCAAGGTGATTGAAAGCAAGCATCCCCGAAACCGGTACATCATCGCCTCCTTCGTCCAAAAACTCGGTCTCTACCTCAAACGCATCCTGCCTATCAGCCTGT
>CAYPLF010000089.1:0-5794 GCA_964411555.1 uncultured Bacteroidales bacterium
TCAGTTGGTAGAGCAAATGACTCTTAATCATTGGGTCGAGGGTTCGAGCCCCTCCGGGGTCACAAAAAAAGCACTTACGAGTTTCGTAGGTGCTTTTTTATTGCCGCATAAAAAATCACTACATTTACCCTGTGTTACAACTAACAGCAGGAATCATGAAATCACACGTAGTAGTACTCCTTTGTATCATAAGCCTCTGTTCATACGGACAAAACCCCTACCAGAAACGACGTGCACCCGCATTGGAAAAAAGCAGCATCACCTCCTCGCTGGATGGAAACGTGCAAGTCTTTTATTATTACACATCAACCGGTAAAAAAAGCAGGCCCTTGATCGTACAGCTTCATTCCTGGAGTTATACGGCAGACAACCTGCAAACACTCGGTTTGGATACGTTTGCCATCAACAGCAATTACAATTACATTTTCCCCAATTTCCGCGGTGTCAACAACCACGCCAAAGCCTGTTGCAGTGAATTTGTACGGACCGACATCGACGAAGCCATAGACTGGGCCATAAAGAACATGCCTGTCGACAAAAAGCAGATTTACATCATTGGGTATAGTGGCGGCGGATTTGCCACCTTGGCCATGTACATGAAATCACGCCATACCATCAAGGGATTTTCTGCCTGGGCACCCATCTCCGATTTGGTGGCTTGGTATGGTGAGTCCGTTGAACGAAAAAACAGGTTTGCCAATCAAATCATCCAATGCATTGGAGCAACAGACACCTTTGACACGCTGATGGCTGAAGCACGTTCGCCCATATATTGGCCGACACCAGTCAAGAAGCGGAAGAACAGCAGTCTGCAGATCTATGCCGGCATTCACGATGGATATAACGATGGGCCGGTACCCATTTCTCAATCCATTAACTTCTACAACAAACTCTTAGCTGAATCCGGTGAAAAGGACTCCTCAAACTATGTTAGCAGCAACGATTTGAACATCATGATGAAGACACAGACTTTTCCTTCTTCCACAAAGTATGGAAAACTGGGCAACAAAACCATCCATTACCAAAAGCAATCAAAAAAAATCAAGCTCACCATTTTTGAAGGAGCACATGATCTGTTGAGCGAACAAGCCCTGGAGTTGATTGTACAGAATAAATAAACAAGCATAAATTAATTGTATATTTGCAACAAATCAATACCATTTACCAGCCTGTCCATGAAAACGAAACTACGACCCATCTTGGGTTTAATTATCACTTTAGTCATATTCTCCTATGTATTTAAAGGAAGGGGTACCATTGACGTTATTAGTGCAATTTTCGCTCCGACGGTGTTTTTTATTTACATGTACCGTACTACAGAATTAAGAAAAGCCCTTTCTGAAGAGCTGTTCAAGAAAAAACGCAGAAAAATGCACCTCTACCTGTGTTTGCTCTCATGGGTGTTCGGCTCTGCAATCCTCATCATTAAACAATTCCAGTCACAGAACGAGGTGAGTTGGTTCAAAGAGATAGGTCTCAGCATAGGCTTTGCCGTTATTATGTATGTAGGCATGCGTACTTTTGACTTTTTTTCAAGACGGCAATCCACCAAACTGGCGAAATAAACGCGCATACATACTGAGTTAATTGCGCATAAATACCCATGAACAGACTCGACAGGCTAACGAGCATCCTCATCCAACTTCAATCCAAACGACTGATCACCGCCCGTGAAATGGCCGAACGGTTTGAAGTCACCAACAGGACCATCTACAGGGACATACAAACCCTACGACTGGCCGGTGTACCCATTGGCGAAGAAGAAGGAAAAGGATACTTCCTGGTGGAAGGCTACCGCTTGCCACCCGTCATGTTCACCATGGAAGAAGCACGGGCGTTGGTTACCACCAGTAAGATCTTAACCTACCATACCGAAGAATCCCTCAAACAGCATTACGAATCGGCCCTGTTGAAAATTAAAGCCGTTTTACCCCTCAACGACAAAGACAAACTGGAATTCCTGGATTCACGGATTGGATTCCAGCAACCCTGGGCACCGACCAGTGTGTATCTGGACGCCATCCAACATGCCATTACAGAAAGCGAGAAACTGAACATTACTTATCAAACAAGAGGCGAAGAACAACTGAAAGAACGGACCATCCAACCCTACGCGGTCTATTTCAGCGGTGCCGTTTGGACCACCATTGCCTTTTGTGAGTTACGACAAGAAATACGGGAATTCCGCCTCGACCGGATCAAATCGCTCCACACCACACACACTCCTTTCGAACCCGACAGGACGTTCAGCATGGAACGCTACCTGGAAGCACGATCCAAACGATTATTTTCAAACCCCTGACATAGGGCTGTCCTATCTGCCTGTTTCCTTTGCTTTCAAATTCAACCAACATGAAAACGAAAGCATTCTTATTCATCGTCATGGCTATACTTTTAACAACTGTAGGCAAGGCACAAACAACACAAGGTATGACAGCAAAACAAGTACGTATCAGGGACAAACAAGTAACCATCAACTATTACCAGCAAGGTCAGGGCGACACCACCCTCCTCTTCTTGCATGGTTGGTGTATCAACGGCGGGTATTGGAAAGACCAGGTAGACTATTTTTCAACCAACTACACGGTTTACGCCATAGACCTGCCGGGTTTTGGCCTGTCGAAAGCCGATCGGACCGACTGGACCATTGAAGAATATGCCCATGACGTAACAGCTTTTATCAAGGCCCTAAACCTAAAACACGTCATACTCATCGGACATTCCATGGCCGGCGAAATCATGTTGCAAACAGCCTTGACCAACAATCCGGCACTGATTGGCATTGTAGGTGTTGACTACTTCAAAGCCATCGACGTGGTATTACCTCCGGAAGCGCAGCAACAAATCAACGACTTCATCCCACTGCTTGAGCGAGATTTTACCCATTCAGCTCCTGTCTATGCCGACCTGATGCTGTTTCACCCCAGCACCTCGACGGAAGTGAAAGACCGGGTCAAAGCGGATTATGCAAACAGCAATGCGGCCATCGGCTTTGGTACCATGACAAACCAAATGCGCTACACACCGGGCGATCCACAACGATTGGAACAACTGAATTACACCTTATATTTGATCAACAGTGACAGCACTCCAACCAACGAAACCGGGCTTCAACACCATTGCAAAAAAGGGTATCACGTGGAAACCATAGCTTCCACCGGGCATTTTCCGATGATAGAGAAACCAGCCGCATTCAATCGATTGCTGGAAAAAGTGCTGGCAACAAAAAAATGAGTACATTAGCTACGCAAAAGTTCTAACTGATAACGTACAATGGACATAATAGGAAAAACAACCATCAATCCATTTTTCTTTTACTCTGGAAAAATAGTAGGGTACATCACTTGGATTGTTCAATTTCTGCTAATTATTGGCATACAAGTACTAAACATAGATTCAAATACATATAACGAGTATATTTCTTACTCAGTTCTACTTATTGGGCTGTTTTTTGCCGTTCTTAGCCTATTCAATTTGGGAAAATCAACAAGATTCGGTTTACCAAAAGAAAAAACCGCTTTTAAAACCAATGGACTCTATAAAATCAGTAGGAATCCTATCTATGTTGGTTTTGATTTGCTGACACTATCATCAATGGTTTACACGCTGAACCCCTGGATAATCGCATTAGGAGCATATAGTATTCTTATCTATCACTTGATTATTTTGGGTGAAGAAAAATTCCTAAAGGATAGATTTGGTGATGAGTATATATCTTATATGCAAATAATAAGGAGGTATTTGTAGGTATGGATAATAGATGATACTGAAGGTAATGAGCTGAATTTGGCAGAAGAAGCAGTTGAATACATCGAACAAAAATGAAAAAAAGCAAAGATCCACTGGACAACTATTTAAGCCCGCATTTCATCACCAGAAGCAACTGGCTGAGAGCCGCCGTACTTGGAGCAAATGACGGAATCATTTCAACAGCAAGTATAGCAATCGGCGTAGCAGCAGCCAGCAGTACCCGGGAGCCAATCATATTGGCAGCCTTGGCAGGATTGGTGGCAGGTGCCTTATCGATGGCGGCAGGTGAATACGTATCCGTCAGTTCCCAAACCGACTTGGAGCATGCCGACATTGAACGGGAGAAAAAAGAATTGGAAGAAATGCCCGAGCAAGAGCTTGAATGGTTGACAAAAATCTATGAAGATAGAGGGCTGAAAAGAGAAACAGCCATACTAGTAGCCAAGGAACTGACAGAAAAAGACGCGTTAGCCGCACATGTAAGAGATGAATTGGGAATCAATACGATTAGTCAGGCAAAACCTATCCAAGCAGCATTTGCCTCGGGAGCTGCCTTTACTACCGGTGGAATCCTGCCTTTTCTGGTAACACTGTTTCTTCCATTAAAAAGCATTGAATACTCTCTGTATGGATTTGCCATTTTTTTTCTGATTCTTTTAGGCACGATGGCAGCCAAAACAGGAGGATCCAGCGTACTGAAAGCCATTACCAGAATAACATTCTGGGGTACCATAGCAATGGGGCTGACCGCCCTTGTTGGCTATTTGTTTGATGTAACTGTTGGATAATCGGCCAAATTGCTATATTTGAGCCGGATATACAAACCCAAATACAGCCGACACTATGAAACGAGCATGCTTGTACAAGCATGCAAGCGCAGTATATGTTGGGCATGCGGCGTTACATACTTCCATAAACGAAAAAAACAATTTAGTATGAAAAAGACCTCCTCGCTCCTTTGCCTGATGGGCCTTATCAGCCTGATGGCCACCACCCTGTACGCTCAAACACCGGCCGCCGACAAGATTCTGGGCGTTTACTCCACCTTCAACGAAGACACCGGGCTGGAAAACTCCCGCATCCAGATTTTCAAAGCCACCAACGGGAAATACTACGGAAAAATCGTGTGGCTTAAGGAACCCAATGAAAACGGCAAGCCCAAGGTAGATGACCAAAACCCCGACAAAGCCCTGCAGAACAAGCCCATCTTGGGATTGCAACTGCTCAAGGCCTTCGTGTACGATGAAAAATCCAGCGAATGGGTTGACGGTTCTATCTACGACCCCGACAACGGCAAGACGTACAATTGCTTTATGAAACTCGACGGAGACAAGAAACTCAAAATCCGCGGGTTCATCGGAAAGGCCTGGATGGGATTGGGTCGTACCACCACCTGGGAACGGTACGAATAATTGGCTGCAGGCATCAAGACCGTTCTGCCATAAACACCCCGCCCAGGATGAGGAGGCAGCCCGCAACCGCCACCAGCGTGATGCGCTCCTGAATCAACAAGGCCGAGGCCACCAGGGTCACCACAGGCCCCAGGTAAATGTAGTTGGTCACCCGCAACACCCCCAGTTTGTGTGTTGCCAGGTTCCAGGCCAGGAAACACAGCATCGAGGCCACCAGCCCCAGGAAAAGCAGGTTCAAGCCCACAATAGGCTGCAGCAATACGTTCCAGGAAACCACAAGCGGTTCAAACAGGAAAGCCGGCAGGATGGTGAGCAAGCCGTAGAAAAAAACCTTCCGGGTAATGAATAGGGTATCGTAGCGTCGGGTAAGCCGCTTCATGATGTTGCCGTAAAAGGCCCACATCAATGCTGCCAAAATCGACAGGAAATCACCCAGCGGATTCAGTTTCAGCACCACTCCGTCGTTGTAGACCACAAGCGACACCCCCACAAACGCAATGATTGAACCACTCACCATGTGGCGTCCCAAGGGCTCATGGCGGTCGAGCAGCTTATGCACCAAGGTGGTCAGGATGGGCGCCACACTCAAAATCAACGACACGTTGGAAGCCTGCGTGTACGTCAACGCCGTG
>CAYPLF010000090.1:0-5744 GCA_964411555.1 uncultured Bacteroidales bacterium
ACTGAAGACCCGGAAGAAAAGAACCATATTACCGCAGAGTTGGCTCGTTTTAATTACCATCCGGTATTCCTTTCAAAGGAACAAATCAAACTGTACTACGAAGGATACAGCAACAGTGTCATTTGGCCCCTGTGCCATTATTTTTATACCTATATCGAGTATGAAGCTTCGTATTGGGAGGGTTATAAAGCCGTAAACCGATTATTTGCAGATGCCTTACTTCCCTATTTGAAAGAGGGTGATGTCGCCTGGGTCCATGATTATCACTTGATGATTTTGCCGGGTTTGATTCGACGCAATCATACCAATGTCAGCATAGGGTATTTTCATCACATTCCTTTTCCTTCCTATGAATTGTTCAGGGTTTTACCCGAACGTGAAGAAATACTGGATGGTTTGTTGGGAGCCGATTTGGTAGGGTTCCATACGCACGATTACATGAGACACTTCATCAGTGCGGTAGAACGTGTTAAAGGATTGCAGTTTGCGCTGGATGAGGTGATGTTTGGTAACAGGGTTGTGCATGTGGATAACTTCCCAATGGGAATCAACTATGAGTTGTACAACAATGCTATTCTTAGAACGGAAGTGCAAGAGTATGCAACAACGTTCAAAAAGAATTTTGGGTCGAATAAATTGATCTTATCGGTAGATCGATTGGATTACAGCAAGGGTATACTGAACCGATTAAAGGGGTTCGCTCTTTTTTTGGAACGCAATCCGGATTATCGGGGGCAGGTATCATTGGTCATGACGGTAGTTCCTTCGCGGGACCATGTGTTACGTTATGCCAAGTTGAAAAAATCCATAGATGAAACAATTGGCGCCATCAATGGCAAGTATTCAACGTTGGAGTGGACACCGGTCTATTATTTTTATCACAGCCTTTCTTTTGAAGAACTGGTGGCGCTCTATCACATTGCCGATGTAGCTTTGGTTTCGCCGCTTAGGGATGGAATGAATCTTGTGGCCAAAGAATACGTTGCCGCCAAACGTGATCGTCACGGTGTGCTTATTCTTAGTGAAATGGCCGGTGCAGCAGCTGAATTGTCGGATGCCATCATCATCAATCCAAACGATTTGGAACAAATAGGTGAATCGTTGGTGAAAGCGTTGGAAATGCCTGAATATGAACAGAAAAAAGCCATGGATCGCATGCAGCATTTGTTGTCAAGGTATACGGTAAAGCGGTGGGCGGACAATTATTTGGCAGAATTGAGAAACATACGTCAACTTAACCAGCGGAATATCCGTAAGAAACTGGCCGGAAACGTAGTTATGCGTGTAAAAGAAGCGTACGACAAAGCGGACCGCCGTCTGTTCATTTTGGATTACGATGGAACCCTGTCTCCCTTTCGGGCTCGCCCAGAGGATGCTTTCCCAACTCAGGATATTCTTGAAGTCTTGCTACAGATGGTTTCAGACTCCCGAAACAAGGTGGTGATCAGCAGTGGTCGCGACCATACAACCTTGGATCAATGGTTTGGAAACTTACCCATAGATATGGCAGCTGAGCATGGTGTTTTTTTTAAGGAACATGGCGAATGGCACAGAAACAGGTTGGAACAACTGAATTGGGATGAGGAAATTGTCAACATACTTCAAACGGTTGTCGACAAGACACCAGGCTCCAAGCTGGAGATTAAGGAAACAGCATTGGTGTGGCACTTCCGCAAGGTTGACGCCTGGTTGGCATCGTTGAGAGAACAGCAACTTGTCAATGCTTTGATAGGTCCGTGTACCCGTCATAATATGCAAATAATGAGGGGTAACAAAATATTGGAAATCAAATCATCGGCATACACCAAGGGTTCGGAAGCCAAACGCTTGCTAAAAACGGAACGGTACGACTTTATTCTGGCAATTGGGGATGACACCACCGACGAAGATACATTCAGGGCCTTACCCCGATCGGCTTTTACCATTAAAATTGGATCAGCATCGGAACAAGCCCGATATTACCTCTACAGTCAAACGGATGCGTTGCCGTTTTTAAACGTCCTGCTTGAAAAAACGGTCAAGGTTTGATAAAGCGGGACAGATTCTTGTCTTCTGTAAACAACATGGCCGTATTGATCAACGCCAAGTGGGAATAAGCCTGAGGAAAGTTGCCAAGTTGGGATTTTGTTTCAAAGTCCAGATCTTCACTGTACAAACCCAGGTGATTGGCATACTTCAACAAATCGCAAAATAAGGTTTTGGCTTCATCTTTACGGTTTGTGACAAACAAGGCCCTAACTAGCCAGAATGTACAAATGGTAAAAGCAGAGGTTGGTTCTCCAAAGTCGTCCTTGTTGCGGTATCGATACAGTAGTCCTTTGTGCATAAGGTGTTTTTCAACTGCTTTTACCGTAGAGACATACCGTTCATCCATGCCGTCGATAAACCCGTAACTCTCCATTAACAACAGGGATGCGTCCAATTCTTCGTTCTCGTAAGATTGCGAAAAACTGTTCAAGTTTTCCTTCCAGCCATTGTCGTGGATGTGTTGTTTGATTTCTTCTGCCGCTTTACCCCACCGTTCGGCATACTTGTCTTCATGTAAAAGGTTGGCAATGTTGCGGGCTCTATCCAAAGCCACCCAACTCATTACTTTTGATAAGACAAAGTGGGCCGTGTGGTTCCGGATTTCCCAAATGCCGTTATCGGGTTCTTGCCATGCTTCCATCACCGATTTTACCATATTCTTGACTACTTCCCACATTTCCTCTATTTCATTCAATGTGCCGGGGAAATAAAGATAGTATTGGTAGATAACATCCATCAGGTACCCTAATGCGTCGTTTTGTTTTTGTTTGTACGCTTCGTTGCCAATCCGTACGGGTTTGGACCCCATAAAACCGTTCAGGTGGGGAAGGGTCGATTCGGTCAAGGTCCGTTCCCCCTTGATGCCATACATGATCTGAAAGCGTTCATCCTTGCTTTTTAAAATGGATTGAATGAAACTCATAAATCTGCTGGCCGCACCCTTGTGCCCCAATAAAAGCAGGGTTTGGATGGACATGGACGCATCCCGTAACCAACAGAATCGATAGTCCCAGTTCCTGACCTCGCCAATGGATTCGGGCAAACTGGTGGTAAGTGCTGCGAGGACGGCTCCGGTTTGGTGGAATGACATGAGTTTGAGAACCAGCATACTGCGCTCAATTTCAGCATTGAATGAATTGAACTTTCTTGACCGATTGGTCCAATTCAGCCAGTAAACCTTTGTACGTTCGAATTCCAGATAAACACGGTTAAGATCGATGGGGATCAACTTTTGATGGTAGGAAACCAACATGAAAGCATCGGATTCAAGCGAAATGAAAGACTCATCCAGAATGTTATCATATCCCAAATTTGAGTAAAAGTAAATCGTATTGCGGTTGTTTGTGGTAGAAACAGACTTGATATAGGTTTTTCCAGACCGGTGTTCTACAGCTTCGGCCCCGTAATTCAGTATGGGGTCATAATGGACCCTGAAACGTGGAGTACCATGTTTGAGGCGTATCAGACGATAGAGTTCAGGGGGAAGGAAATGCTTGGTGAATTCATCGATCTTGTACCTGGGCATAAAGTCAACCACTTCAAAAGCCCCATCGACTGTTTCAAACAGCGTGGACAGTATGTTTGTATGTGCAATGTAATGTTGAGTGATACGACAGGGTTCTTCTACCAATATCCGCAGACTTCCGCCATATTTGGCATCAAGAAGGCTTGAAAAAATGGAGGGGCTGTCGAAGTCGGGAAAACAAAGCCAGTCTACACTGCCTTTGTTAGAAATGAGAGCGGCTGATTTCCCGTTGCCAACGGCTCCATAGTCTAAGTTTCCCATGTTTTTTTTAATATAATACGATGAAAATACTAAGAATCATTCAGTTGATGAAATCAATTCCTGTTTATTTGTCTATTTTTCATGAAACTTGGTTGAAAGTTTATCTTTGTAATTCAGGATTGAAGGAATGACAAAGCGTGAAATGTTTGTTTTGATGATTTTGTTGATGATTATCAGTGTTATCATCAACAAGCCAGAAAGGGTCAAGATTGTGATGGTCAACGCATCATCTGCCGTATCACACCCTATCGTGTCCACAGATACTGTTGTTCCATCTGCCTGCGAATTGGGTTTTGCCCTCAGTGGAGGCGGAGCTAAAGCTCTTTTCCATGCTGGCGTACTGAAAGCATTTGAAGAGCACGGCATCAAACCCGACGTGCTGGCCGGGGTCAGTGCAGGAGGGGTTGTTGCCGCCTTGTATGCAGATGGATACTCGCCCGATTCCATACTCTGGCTAAGTGAAAGCTTACACTTGACTGACGTAATGAGATTTGATTGGAACCACGGCGGATTATTCAGTATGGATGCATTCAAGGCTGTGTTGGACAGTTTTCTGAGGGCTGAACGCTTTGAGGACCTGGCCATCCCTCTCAAGGTGGTGGCAACCGATTTGGACAGGGGTCAAAGCGTGGTCTTTGACAAAGGTTCGCTCGTTGACGCATTGGTCGCCTCCTGTTCCGTCCCCGTACTGTTCAAGCCCTATACGATCGATGGGGTCAACTATGTGGATGGAGGGGTGTTGCAAAATTTGCCTGCTTTTGCCATCAGGTCATCCTGCAAGATGTTGGTGGGCGTGAGCACCGGGCCGGTACGAACCGGGCAGTACGACCTTTCCATTCCAACCATTGCCTTACGTTCGTATTCCATGATCTTCCGCAACAACGCCAACTATGCCAAGGAAATCTGCGACTGGGTCATTGAACCCGCTGCTATCAATGATTACAGCGGCTCCGATGTGGATAAATACCAACAGCTGTTTGACATCGGTTATCGTGAGGCAAACAGTCTTTTGGAGAAAAACGTCTTTTTGGAGAAACAGTTGCGAAAATAAAAAAGGGTCATTCTTTGTAGAACGACCCTCTTTTATGGTTTTCAAAACTGGTTCAGCTCAGTTCAGTTTGGCCAATGCCTCTTTGACGCGGCGTATGGCTTCCACGATGTTTTCGTCGGAGGTGGCATACGAGAAGCGCAGGCAGTTGGGAGCACCGAAAGCGGCACCACCCACGGCGGCTACGTGACCTTCTTCGAGCAGGTACATGGCCAGGTCACCTGAGTTTTCAATCACCTTACCGTTGAACGACTTGCCAAAGTAGGAGTGGCATTCAGGGAAGATGTAGAAAGCACCTTGAGGAGTGGCTGTGTTGAGTCCGGGGATTTCCTTGGCCAGCTTGACAATGAGGTCGCGACGGCGTTCAAAGGCTACACGCATATCGGCAACCGGTTGTTGAGTGCCCGTGTAAGCCACCTCGGCTGCACGTTGAGAAACGGAGCAAGGGCCTGAGGTGTACTGACCTTGCAGTTTGTTGCAGGCAGCGGCAATCCATTTCGGAGCAGCAATCCAACCAATGCGCCAGCCTGTCATGGCATACGCTTTGGACACACCGTTCACAATGACCACCCTGTCTTTGATGCTGTCGAAGGAGGCTATGCTGGCGTGTTTGCCAATGTAGTTGATGTGTTCGTAGATTTCGTCGGAAATCACGATGACGTTGGGGTACTTGGCCAGGACTTCGGCCAGACCGGCCAACTCTTCCTGGGAGTAAACGCTACCGGTAGGGTTGGAGGGCGAGCACAAAATCAACGCCTTTGTTTTCGGCGTGATGGCTGCTTCCAACTGGGCGGGCGTGATTTTGAAATCCTGGTCGATGCCGGCGGAAACAATCACGTTGGTGCCTTCGGCCAGTTTGACCATTTCAACGTAACTTACCCA
>CAYPLF010000091.1:0-5632 GCA_964411555.1 uncultured Bacteroidales bacterium
AAGGGATGGCATCCTTTTTTATGGGATGGCATCCCTTTTGAGGAGATGGAATCCCTTTTATAGGATGATCAATCAATTTTCTTTTTTTCAAACACCCACTTGGAATTTTTGGACAGGCCATTCGGATTGCCTACAAATAGCTTAGAGGCTTCCTCATCGCCCTTCAGTTGCCATTTCAACCAAGCGGTTGCCAATATGGCAAATTCACCTCCGTGAGGTTGCATATAAGTACCACCGTGACCTACGTTAAGCATGTTGGCCACAAAAGCCGGAACTTTCTCGATTTGCTTGAAATCGTCCATTCCGTTTGCATAGGCGATATCAGATTCTCCACCCAGCAAGTACAAAATGGGGGTATGTAATTTTTTCAGTTGTTCTTTGGTCACATTGGTACCACCCATTGAACCACCTCCACCGTTGATGATACCGCTGTTGCAGATGATAACCGTGCTCACACGGGGATCGTCAGCAACTGCCATGGCTTGTAAACCACCGCAGGACATACCGCTGACAGCAATTTTGGACACATCCAGTTTTTGGTAATAGGGGCTTTTCGGGTCTGAATTTTGAGCGATGGCCCAGTTGATGGCATCAAGCAGTTGGGATGTTGCAGGTTGCCCGGCAGCTGCTGCTGGTTGACCACCACCCTGAGGCATTGGACGGGCGCCACCGGCTTGACCGGCTTGACCCATGGGGCGACCACCACCTTGACCCATCGGTCCACCTTGACCCATTTGACCACCAGGGGCACCTTGACCCATGGGAGGGCGGGCACCACCTTGACCCATTTGACCACCTTGACCACCCTGGCCCATTGGACGAGCACCGCCTTGTCCGGGAGCACCACCCTGTCCGGGAGCTGGAGCCTGACGTGGCTCTGGCATCGGGCCGATGGCAATGATGATAAATCCGTGGGAAGCCAATTCCGATAAGAAGTTGATGTGACCGCTGGAAGAGTTGGCGCAACCGCCATTACCCCATGCGAGGATGGGTAATTTGTTGTTTTTGTCAAACATTTTCAAGTCTTGAGGCACAAAAATGGTGTGGGTAGGCAATGAGGCTTCAGCTTTCATGATAGCCGGGTACATGCCGGAACCTCCGTCTTCAACGACTCGGGAGGTGGCTTGGGTAGCCGGAGCGGCACCCTGGGAAAAAGCGGCAAACTGCACACTGGCTCCTAACAGAACGAGTGCAAAAAATAAACGTGTTTTCATGTTTTAAGGTAGTTGGTTTATGAATGAGTAAACGAATCAATCAATTTTCTTTTTTTCAAACACCCACTTGGAATTTTTGGACAGGCCGGCCGGATTGCCGACAAATAGCTTAGCGGCTTCCTTATCGCCCTTGAGGTGCCACTTCAACCAGGCAGTTGCCAATATGGCAAATTCACCTCCGTGCGGTTGCATGTAAGTACCACCGTGACCTATATTCAGCATGTTGGCCACAAAAGCGGGAACATGGTTGATGTTCTTGAAGTCGTCCATACCGTTGGCATAGGCAATATCAGTTTCCCCACCCAGCAGGTACATGATGGGGGTATGTACTTTCTTCAGTTGGTCTTTGCTCAAAGCAGGCATACCCGGCATAGCAGATGAGGTTCCCGTAATAAAAATACCGCTGTTGCAAACGATAACGGTTGACAGGCGGGGATCGCCGGCTACCTCCAATGCCTGGAGACCACCACACGACATACCGGCTGCAGCAATTTTCGCCACATCCAGCTTTTCAAAGTAGGGGCTGTTTTTATCTGCATTCTGAGCGACGGCCCAATTCATGGCATCGGTGAGCATGGTTGCTTGAGTTTGACCACGACCACGTTCACCTTCCTGAGGCATGGGGCCTATGGCTACAATGAAAAAGCCGTGAGAGGCCACTTCGGAAAGGAAATTGAGGTGCTCCCAGGGGGAATTTCCACAAGCTCCGTTGCCCCAAACCAAGATGGGCATCTTGTTTTTCTTGTCGAACATCTTCAAATCCTGAGGCCTGAAAATGGTGTGGGTTGGTAAACTAGCCTCGCTTAGCATGACGGCGGGATACATACCGGTACCTCCGTCTTCAATGACGCGGGAAGTGGGTTTGGCTGCCGGAGCGGTTTGGGCAGAAGCGGTAAACTGCAGGCTTGCCCCTGTGAATGCCAAGGCAAAAAACAAGAGTGAAATCTTCTTCATAGTATTTGGTTTATTAATGACACACAAATAAACCAATAATATCAAGATTTTACAAGTCCAGGTGGGCACAAAAAAAAGGGTGACACGGTCACACCACTCCAAGCGTCCGGTCACCCTTTCAAGTATTCAATGACAATCACTCACTATTGCTTATTGCCATTCCATAAACAGGTAGGACAAAAGTACAGCAAAGTCGCTGATTATGCGATGAAGAAGGTATGACAAATGTAGTACATCATGACAATCATCAGACTGACTCAATCCACTCCCGCAGGTCTTGTGATTCGTCAAGTCCCAGCTTCTTCTTTAGCCGTACACGTGCCTTCTGGACGGATGTGGGATGGATATTGAACAAGCGGGCGATGTCCTTGGTTTGGCAACGCATACGGATGCAGGCACAGTGCTTGATTTCATTCAAGGTCAGGGTAGGACATTGTGACTTCAAATGAATCAAAAAATCGGGATGGGCCGCATCAAAACAATCCAAGAATTGGCTGAGTTCATCCCTATCGGAGGAAACCAGGGTCATGAGTTGAAACACCGATCGAAACATGTCCGGATTCAGATGATGCTGGGCAATCACATGCTCCAATTCTTTTTTCACCTTGGCCTTGTTTTCATTGCATTGGTTCATACCAAGTGACAAAGACACTATCTGAGCTTTGTTCTTTTCCTTTTCAATTACATCGGTGATATCGAAAACGACTATTTGCGTGTACTGGTTCAGCGACTGCTCGTTTCGTACAAACCGGATGTCCAGTTGCCTCAATTCTCCCGATGCGTTGATGCCGGTCACTGTTTGTTGGTGTTTATCCAGGGGTTTCATGGAACCGGCTTGGTAATAGAGACGCCTGACGTACTGCCTGTCTTTGGGATGGATGAAGCAAAGCAGGCCTTTTTTGATGTAAGCTTCGAACGTATCCACGCCGGCCAGTTTCAACAACGACCGATTAGCAAAGACCGGTTGCAAATCCTCGAGTGTAACGATGCCGTACGGGGCTAGTTCTGCCAATTCCCTTACCTGTTTTTCCCGCTGCTCCACTTCGGTCTTCAAGGTGTTCAAATCTGAAAAACCCATCACACGCTGCATGGTGTGCATGGGAAAAAGCAGGCTGCTCCTGTAATCACCGGCTTCCACCAATGAGTCTGTGTTGGTCAGCGGCACGTTGACTCTTCGTTTGACGGTCAGGATTCGGGTGACACTTCCTGCTTTGTTACATAAAGGAACAAAGGTGGTCTGATATACTTGTTTTCCATGTGGTGTGTCCATTTCAACAATTCCTTCCAGGGTTCTTGATTCCTGCACACAGCGTTCCAGGTTGGCATTAACCAACGATGCAACTTCATTTCCCAATAAGTCCTGGGGCCGTTTCCCTATACATTGTGATGCCGTAATGCCAAATTCTTTTTCAAAATTTTCATTGACTTCAACAATGATGAAATTGGCTTCTCCAATTACTTCGAATGTGTACAGCAAGTCTGACGTCTTCGAAAGAAAACGTTGAATCGATTGTACGGTTTGATTGGAGTTCATCATTGCTTTTTCCCTATTGAATCAGTTGAACAAACTCAACAATACCGGCATCAAAATAGCGGTAAAAACGCCCATGATGCAGATGGCCAGGCCGCTGATGGCGCCTTCGGTGGCTCCCATTTCGATGGCACGTGCTGTCCCCATGGCGTGAGAGGCAGCTCCAAGGGCCAGTCCTTTGGCCACTTTACTTTTAACGCCTAAAGCACGCAACACGATAGGGCCTGCCATGCCGCCAAAGATGCCGCAGATTACCACAAAGGCGACAGCCAACGAGGGAATGCCGCCATTCTTACCGGCCAGGCTGATGGCTATGGGGGTGGTAACCGATTTGGGAGCCAGAGAGGCCATCAAGGTGGAATCGGCGCCAAACAGTTTGGCTATCAACACGACACTGACAATGGCCACGGCGCTACCCACGAAAACGGCGGTAAAAATGGACAAGACGTTGCCTCTAATCTGCTCTAGTTCCTCGTACATCACGTATCCCAAGGCTACCACGCAAGGGCCCAGCATCAAATTGAGCAGGTTGGTTTGCTGGTAAAAAACATCGTAGCTGATGCCGGTCAGTTTCAGGAAGGGTATCAGGATGATGACAGCTGTCAGGATGGGCTGCAGCAAACTGATTCGGGTGCGTTTGTACACATAGATGCCAACGAGGAAGGCTCCCAGCACAAGGGCCAGCAGGAACACCTCACTGGTGAACAGCGGGGAAATGTTTGCCGTATTTGCTGATGGTTGGTTCATGAATTCGCTTCCTCATTTTTGATGGATGGCGATTTCCGTTGCTGTCTCTTTTCAAACCACTCCTGAATGAACGCCACGGTGGCCATGGTCAGGATGGTGCTGATGATGATGGACAGGAAGAGACCTAGGAAGTTTTTGGCCAGCAAATCGGCATAAACCATCAGTCCTACGGCGGGTACGACAAAGAAAACGGCCATGTTTTTGGTGATGACGGTGGCGGCGGCTCGTACGGACTCTGGCTTCAGCAGCTTGAAGTAAAGACTGGTAAACAACAACAACATGCCGATAACGTTGCCGGGGACGAAGCCGCCGGTCAGGGTACTGATGAGGTTTCCCAGGAAGAGGAAAAAAAAGATCCAGAACAGTCCTTTAATCATAGTGGCGGCCGTGCTTTGACCGCAAAGATACAAATTGAGGTTGAAAAACTATACTGCCTGATTTTATGGGCTTTTCCGGAACATCATTTTGTTTCCGTTACGCCTGCAGGGTAGTCTATTATCTTTTTGAGTTTGAAGGATAGTTTATAATATACGTTGACATTTTTGTCTTTTTTCGTGCCCGGAGTCCAATCCGGCATATTCAGGATATAATACATGGCATCTCTGTCAAATTCAGGGCTTATCCCTCTCACCACTTTGACATAGACTACATCCCCTTCGGCTGTAACAATAAACTTGCAGACAAATCTTCTTTCAATTTCATATTGATAAGCGGGAGCTCGATAGAAAAACGACTCCTGCAGGTATTTCATTAAGGCTTCCGTACCACCGGGGTATTCGGGCATTTTATCCGGCTTACGAGTTATACTGATGGTTGGAAATTTGTTCAAGGTGATTTGGATGAGATCATCATAAACATATTTATCAAATTTGGTACCCCAAATGGCTCTTGATGCCGAATCTCTCAATACGGTTATTTCCATGATATCCTCACAGTTGACATTCAACAATTTTGCCCATTGTTCACGGCTTGAATTGAAAAAGTCAAAGTTTGGTTCGAAATCAGTATAAGGAACACCATTTACAAGAAGCAGCGGTTTAAAATTATCCTTAATGAATGGGGAATAACGAATTCGCATGGTTGTTGGCTTGGCTGTCGAATCGTTTATTATCTGAGACGATTGCCTTTCGATGGTGGAGTCTTGCGGACGGGCGAATGCCAGCACGGTGACACAGGCTAGCGGGAG
>CAYPLF010000092.1:0-5459 GCA_964411555.1 uncultured Bacteroidales bacterium
CCAGCATCTTCGACACGGTGATCATGGGGCCGTGCTTCGGCGACTTCATCACCTATAGGTGGTTCTGCGCCGCCGCTTCCCTGGTCAACACCCCCTCCGACTTTTGCAACTCCACGTTTGTGCTCAACATCATCAACATTGAGTTGACCACACCCTTCATGGTGCACATCAAGACCTCGTTCGTGCTGGCCCTGCTGCTGGCTTTCCCCTATCTCTTGTTTGAAACCTGGCGCTTTATCCGTCCGGCCTTATACGAAACAGAACGTAAGAACCTGTCGGGCGCTTTTTTACTGGGAGCCGTGTTGTTTTACTGTGGGGTAGCTATGAGTTATTTCTTCATTTTCCCCATTACCCTGCGCTTTCTGGCAGGCTATGAGGTCAGCAAGCTGGTATCGAACCAGCTTTCCCTTCAGTCGTACATGAGCACGTTCACCGGTATAAACCTGGTCATGGGCATCACGTTCGAAATGCCCATGTTGGCCCTGATTTTATCGAAGCTGGGGCTGGTCACGCGCAGTTTCTTCCGGAAATACAGGCGGCATGCCATTGTGGGGCTGGTCTTCTTCGCAGCGGTGATTACGCCCACGGGCGACCCGTTCACCCTGATGTTGGTGTCGGTGCCCCTTTACCTGCTGTACGAGCTGAGCGCGTTGCTGGTCAAAAAAGATTCGGAAATCAAATCAGATACTGAGAGCTGATGGAACGGTGGTCGAAGACCCGTTCAATGGTGTCGGCGAACATGTCGGCTATGGACAACACCTTCACCTTTTCGCAATCCTTGGTATAAGGAATGCTGTCGGTCACGATGAGTTCGGTGAGGCTGGAAGCGTTCACGCGTTCGGTGGCCGGACAGGACATGACGCAGTGACTGGCTATGGCCCGCACGGACAAGGCGCCTTCAGCCATCATCAGGTCGGCGGCTTTCGTAATGGTGCCGGCTGTATCGACCATATCGTCGATCAATATCACGTTCTTGCCCCTTACATCACCGATGATGCGCATTTCCGATACCACATTGGCACATTCGCGGCTCTTGTGACAGAGCACCAAGGGAACATCTAGGTACTTGGAATAGGAATTGGCGCGTTTGGAACCACCTACGTCCGGCGTAGCGATGACCAGGTTATCCAGGTTGAGCGATTTGATGTAAGGGACAAAAATTGTGGACGCGTACAGGTGGTCTACCGGTACGTTGAAGAAACCTTGGATTTGGTCGGCGTGCAGGTCCATGGTGATGAGGCGTTCGATGCCGGCTACCGACAAGAGGTCGGCAATGAGCTTGGCGCCTATGGATACACGGGGTTTGTCTTTGCGGTCCTGACGGGCCCAGCCGAAGTAGGGAATCACGGCGATGATCTTGGCGGCGGAAGCACGCTTGGCGGCGTCGATCATGAGCAGGAGTTCCATCAGGTTGTCGGAATTGGGGAAAGTGGACTGGACCAGGTACACCACATCACCGCGGATGGATTCATCGTAGGAAACGGAAAATTCACCGTCTGCGAAGTGTTGGATGTTGTTTTTGCCCAGGGGGACACCTAAACTGGCACATATTTTGGTGGCCAGATACTGCGAGTTAGTTCCGGAGAAGACCTTGAAAGAACCTGTATCGTTCATATGAAAATGGGGTTGGATCGATAAGACAAGGCAAAGATAGAACATTTATGGCGAATCAGTCGGCATCTTTTACAAGAAATTTCCACAGAATTCCTGATTGTGCCGGCAGTTGAATGTGTACGTGATGGTTGGGACTGAGTGTCACGGTGGTCTGCTCGCCGGTGAGCAGGTTGGTCATGTCGTACTCCTTGTCAGCCGGAATCTCTAAGCAGGCAAAGGCGTGTTGGGGTATGTGCAGTTTGGTTTCGGTGGGGTGATGGGCAAAATTCGTCACGGCCAGCACGCAGGTTTTGTTGTTCTTCCGCATCCAGGCAAACTGAGTGGAACTGTTAAAGGCGTGGTTGTCAATGTTGGCGTAATTCAGGTCGAAAAACACACCGTGTGCCAGGGCTTTTTCTTTCAGGACCGCATTGAGCAGGGTTGCGTATTGTTGCCTCAGGTGTTTTTGTTCGGGCGTGAGGGCTTCTTCGTTCCAGGCGCCGTTGTTGTTCCAGGCGGCCAGGGTTTCCAGGCTCCAGTAGTCGAAGATGGTACTGCGCCCGTCCATGCCGCTGAAGCCTTCGTTGTACATGCCGGTTTCGCCCAGTTCCTGTCCTGCATACACCAACACGGGGTTTGATTGCAAGGCTGCCGCCACCATCATACCCGGAAAGCCTTTCTGTCCGTTGCCGGCGAAGAAGGCCGAGGCAATGCGCTGCTCGTCGTGGTTTTCCATGAAATAAATCATGTGGGGCAAGATGTCGTTGAGTGTTTGCCAGCACGCGGTGATTTCGGACGCGGGACTCTTGCCTTCGGTCACCCTTCTAAGGGCCTCATACATGCCCACCTTGTCGTACAGGTAGTCGAAGCCGGCGTGGATGAACTCGCGATACAAATCGGGTTGGTACACCTCGGCTATCATCAGCGTATGGGGATGATCCTTTTTTACCCGGGGAATGACCCATTTCCAAAAGGCTACCGGTACCATTTCGGCCATGTCGCAACGGAAACCGTCTACGCCCAGGCGTGCCCAGTACAGGAGGATGTCAAGCAGTTTGAACCACGTTGAGGGAGTGGGCTCAAAGTGGTTCTGGTGGTCAACCAAATAGTTGACACCGTAGTTCAGCTTGACGGTTTCGTACCAGTCGTGTTGTGAGGGTGTGTGTGTGAATAAGTCATTTCCGGTAGCCTTGGCCGGGTATTCGGAATAGGGTATTTCGCAGCCGGCATAGCGGTCGAACTGGGGTTCAAGCGGGGTTTCGGTGATGTAATAGAAATTGTTGGAGGGATTGAAAGCATGTTCAACCAGGTCATCGGCACCGAAATCACGCATGCAGCTATGGCATTGGTCGGAGTGGTATTCCCTGGCCACATGGTTGGGTACCAGGTCGATGATGACGCTCAATCCCTGTTGGTGACAGCGGTCCAGTAAATCGCGAAAAGCTTCGTTGCGTCGCTTGGGGTCATCGCTTAGATCGGGGTCTATGTCGAAATAATCCTTGATGGCATACGGTGAACCGGCTTTTCCTTTCACCATGGCCGGGTGGTCTTTGTGGATGCCCAGGTGGGAATAGTCGGTCTGCGTGGCGTGTTCAATGACGCCGGTAAACCAAATATGTGTCACGCCCAACGATTTGATGGAACTCAGGGCTGCGTTGCCAATGGCATCCAACGTACCACAACCGTTTTCGTCCTTACTCCCGTTCCACACCCGGTTGGGGTTGTTGTTGGAGAAATAGCGAGGCAATAACTGATATATGACAAATTTGCTCATGATGCTTCGTAATTGGCGTACTACGAAGTAACACAATTTCTCGCTCTTTTGTTTACAATTGACCGTTTTTTTTTGCAAATGATTTATGTTTTTTTATCATTGTTGTTTATGAAAATCGTTGGACCATTTTTTTATTTCCTGTTAGTAAATGTTTGCTATATTTGTAGTCAATCTGATGGTACATGCTAAGAATCAATAGCCAATGCCACCACCTTCTTTTTCCTTCTATTTATTCACCAATGCTTTCCATCATGAAAAAGTGTACTTTTTTTGATTGCGTTATTGCCTTAACCCTGGTTGGTTTGATGGCTGTATCGTCGCCTCTATCGGCATCCGGACGTGTATTGTCCAAGAGTGACCAACTTCGTTCCAAACAAGTATTGAAAATGCCAGAGTCCGGTGATGACGGACTGACAACAAGCCCCCCTTCAACCGCTGGCGAACGGATGGGTAATACCGGTCAAACCAAGCCTGGCCTGATGAAGGTGCCAGTAATGAGAGTACCCAGTCAGTCTACTGTCACCAAGTTGGATAGCATGATTACGACAGCAGACGGAAAAGTAACCCGAAGGGCTGTCTACGACTACGATGGTTACGGACGTAGAATCTTGCAGGCCGTTATTACAAAAAATACGGAGAATAATTCCTGGGATACAACGACCCTGGTCATAGACCAATACAACGACGCGGGTTATCAGCTGTTGCACACGGAATATTACTGGGATTACGACTTGGGTAAAACCATTCCCAATTTCAAGTATGTCTCCGTTTATGGTAACGATGGCAATAACAACTTGACTATGGTTAAAACCTTGTATTTATGGCAAACCGAGAATTCAAGTTGGTTGGAGAGTTCAAAACAAGACGTGGTGTTCAATGGCCAGCAAAATCAAATCTACCTGCAATTGACTGATTATTCGTACGATACAACAAAGGGTTGGATACCTGCCACCAAACACAATCAAGCAAACAACGTTGAAGGGTATTCATATGTTTCTGCCTATTACACATGGAGTACCGAACTTCAGATGTGGGTTGGGAGGGAAAAAACAGCTTACTTGTATGACGAGGCAACAGATAAGACACTACTTGAAAGTAGGTATGAGTGGGATTCCTACTTTAATTCGTGGTATAGACGCCTGGATTATTCTTTCCTCTCTGATGATGAGGTGGAAATGGAGACCAGCAATTACTTCGATACGTATTATCAAAAATGGTACCCTACTCAACGTAAGGTGTATGATTACAAGGGCGATGAATGGTTTGATAAGTTGGACATTGTCCAGATTTGGGATTCAACGCAAAAGGTGTGGGAAAATTACCGTAAGACGGGGGTAGAATACGAAGATTCTGAACAAAAAATAACCCGTTATGTAGAATACAGATGGGACGACGCATCGGGCATATGGAAAGGTGTTACCTTTTATGAAAAGAATTGGGATGATGCCGACAACCTTACGCATGAAGCCACCTACACGTTTACTGATGATAATAAGTGGGTCAATACGTATTACATGTGGGCAGAGTATGACAACTTAACAAATGGAGAATGGTTGATTACGTTCTGGGCTGAAGAATTTTTGACAACCGACGAGGTAAGGCTCGGTTACAAACAAATGTATCGCCCTTCAAGCTTATCTGCCTGGGATGAAGATTATACCTATTATCAGACGTTTGCGTACAATGAGGCAGGTACCAGGACACAGCTTCGTACGTATAGTTGGGATGATACGTATAAGTTGTGGGTAAACAGTTGGAAACGCGATTACACCGTAAACGAAGTTGGAGATTATGCCTATTCGATTTATTACGAATGGAATGTGACCGATTGGAGTGAAACATCGCGCATTACTTATTTCTACTCTCAGAAAGTGGTGGGATTACAAACCATACAGATAAGGTTGGACGTGTACCCCAACCCCGTGGCCGACCGCTTGGTTATCAACGGAGCCACCGAAGGCGATATCATCATCGTGCGTGATTTGAACGGGCGTACCCTACAATCATTAAAGGCTTTCGGTAAAGAAACCACCATAAACACCTCAAATCTGACACGAGGAACGTACCTCGTACAGGTTGGCAAACAAGTGGT
>CAYPLF010000093.1:0-5083 GCA_964411555.1 uncultured Bacteroidales bacterium
GTTGACTGAAACCGTCGAACCCACGCGTGGCATCACCCCCAATCCCATCGGCGTAACAGCTTGTTCCAGGTTTTGCAGCGGCCTACAATCTGTTACCCGTGCGGGTGGGGGTGGTGTTTTTTTGCGGTGAAAGCTGCATTTTCAAACATTCATCGTATGTTTGTTGAAGCAACAGAGACAATTCTTGCCAACAAATACCACTCATGCAAGCACTGATTGATTACATCGAACGCTTTGTCAAGCTTACTCCGGAGGCCATTGCGGCCTTGGAGGGACTGGCTGAGGTGAGTACGTATAAAAAACATCAGTACATCCTGGAACCGGGGCAGCGCTGTACCAAGATCTGGTTTTTGAAAAAAGGGATGGTGCGGAAATTCCATTACAGCAACGGGAAGGAAATCACCACCTGGATCCATACGGAAAATGAAACCTTCACCTCCTTGCAGAGTTACGCCCAAAACACCCCATCCGACGAGTATCTGCAGGCCTGCGAAGATACGGAGGTGATTGGAATTACCAAGGCCAACAGCGAAAAACTGGCTGCTTTTCCTCAATTCAGTCTGTTTGCCAACGCCATGATGGAGCGCGAGTTTGTCCACATCGACAAGCATACGAAAGCCTTGAACCAGCGCGATGCAAAAGGGAAATACGAGTACCTGAGAGAGATTGCCCCCGAGCTGTGTAAACGGGCGCAGTTGGGTCACATCGCATCCATCATCGGTGTCTCACGGGAAACCGTGAGCCGGATCAGGAAGAACTGATTTTGTGACCTACATCAAATAAAAAGTGACAGCATAGGCTGAACTTTGTCGAAAAAAGACAACGTTATGCTGTACACATCTGAAGCTGGTAAACGGCAAGTCCTCCATTTGTATGAATCCGTGTTGTCGCAGTGGCAACAACCCTGCAGACAATCCGTGATTTCAACCCGTTACGGCGAAACGTTTGTGATAGAAAGCGGGAAGGCGGACGCGCCTGCTGTCGTCCTGTTGCATGGTTCCGGCTCCAATTCGGCCATATGGCTGGCCGACGCCGTGCTGCTGTCGCAAACCCACCACGTAGTTGCCGTCGATATCATCGGAGAGTGTGGAAAAAGCGCCGAAAACAGACCGGCTTTTGAGGCGGGCACGTATGCAGCCTGGTTGCTGGAAATAGTGGATAAACTGGGTCTCCAACGTGTTTCGCTTATCGGGTGTTCGCTGGGCGGTTGGATTGCCTTGGATTTCTCCTTGCACCATCCCGAACGGATGGAGAAGTTGGTTTTGTTGGCAACCGCGGGGGTAACTCAGGTGAAGCTATCCACGGTTTTTTTGATTATCATGACTTCGATGATGGGCCGGTGGGGCTTTGCCAAATTGAACAAACTGGTTTACGGGAATGTGACCATTGATGACAAGGCGCTGGCATTTGCTTCGTTGGTCAAACAGTATTACCGGCCGCGGACGGACGTGCTGCCCCTGTTTTCCGCCGAATCATTGAAGCAAATCTCGATACCGACTCTGTTTATCGGAGGTGAACGGGATTGTTTTTACGATTCAAAAAAGTCAGCATCGCGTTTGACGGAAAACCTGAATCAGGTTACTTGCCGGGTGGTACAGGGTGCCGGGCATGTCTTAGTCAACCAAACTGAAACGATGGCGCAATTTTTACTGGATTGAAGGGGTGAACTAACCGTTACAGGATTGAAGAGGTGAACTAACCGTTACAGGATTGAAGGGTGAAAACAACATTTACAGGAGAATTGAAAGCCTTGATCGAGAAGGCTAGACATGGAGGTTCAGCAGAGGTTGATGGCATCATGGATACGCTGACCCCGGATGCAACGTTTGAAACGACCCGATACGTCGATTATGCGTTGAGTCTGGTTGAAACAGAGGAAGGCAGGGAACGCATCAAATACTATTTGTTCCATGGAACGCCCATCCAACGGAATTATACCAGTCTGTACCTGAACCGTTCGGGAGAATGGAGGGTGGTAAGAGAGGCGTTTGAACTAGGATTGATAGATGAGATTCAGGCATTTGCCCGTTGATGGTTGAAATTATTCCGATGAATACGATAAATCAATGAATTTTTATACATTTAGCCCGAAAAGTCAGTTATCCCGAATGCCTCATTCTGCCTGCTATAATGGAACCAAAATCGACGTATTCAATCGTAACGGGCTCGAGCAAAGGTTTGGGCAAAGCATTGGCCTACGAACTGGCCTCCCGGGGTAAGCACCTGATACTGGTTTCTTTGCCTGGAGAAGGCTTGGAACAACTGGCCCGTGACGTATCGGAGACCTACCCGGTGGAGGTCTTGTATTACGAAACGGATTTTTCCAAACAAGCTTCCGTGTATGAATTTGCAGAATGGGTGAATAACCGGTACAAAGTTGACATCCTGGTGAACAACGTGGGAATTGGGGGTACCTATTCTTTTATCGATACGAAAGTCGAATACATGGACAGCGTGATCAATATCAATGTGAGGACGACTGCCTTGTTGACCAAGTTGATGCTGGAAAATCTGATCAGCCACCCTCAAGCCTATGTCCTGAATGTGGCCAGTCTGGCATCGTTTTCGCCTATGCCTTACAAAACGGTTTATCCGGCATCGAAAGCCTTTATTTATTCGTTTTCCCGGTCATTGAAGGAAGAGCTCAGAAAGACGAACGTTTCCATCAGTGTGGTGCATCCCGGTCCCATGATGACCAATGACAGGGTCACGCAATTGATTCTTTTTCAAGGGCGTTTGGGACAATTTGGTTTGCTACCTACGGAAAAAATTGCCGCCATAGCTCTGTCTGGACTCTTCCGGAAAAAGACGGTGATCATTCCCGGATTATTCAATACCATTTCCTGGGTCATGATGAAAACCCTGCCTACCTGGATGCGGTTGCGTTTGGGGTCGAACCTGTTGGAAAAAGAGTTGGAATATGCCAAACTAAATAGGCTGTAAATGAAAGTTTTGGTAACCGGAGCGAATGGTTTCCTGGCCTCAAACATCATCCGGGAGTTGGTGAGGCGAAACATCGAGGTGCGTGGCATGGTGAGGCGGAACAGCAACTTGAAAAACCTCGAAGGGATCGATATGGAATTTGTCTATGGGGAAATCACCCGTCAGCCGGATGTGATGCAGGCAGTTGAAGGGTGCGACGTGGTCATCCACGCGGCAGCGAACACCTCTCAGTTTGACAGCAACCCGATGGCGCTGTATCCCACCAATGTGGAAGGGACCAAGCATGTGGTGGAAGCTGTCAAAACGTATGGTATCAAACGCCTGATTTTTGTCAGTACGGTGAACACCATCGGATTGGAGGATGAGAAAGATGAAGGCTTGAGCCGGCTGTACCGCAAATCCGGGTACGCCCTAAGCAAGTTGGCCGCCGAACAACTCATCTTGAACGAAGTGGCGCTGGGCAACCTGGATGCCGTCATCGTCAAACCCTCGTTCATGCTCGGCGCTTATGATGCCAAACCAAGTTCGGGACGGATCATCCTGCTCTTCCACAAACAACGGGTGGCGTTTATTCCCCCCGGAGGAAAAAATTTTATCGATGTGAGCTGTGTGGCCACGGCCATTTGCAACGCGATAAACAAGGGTGAAAGTGGCAAATCCTACATACTGGCCGGCGTGAACAGGACCTTTTTTTCCTTTGTCAAGCTGTTGAACCAACTTGAGAACAGGCATGCCATCCGGCTGATGATTCCATCCTGCCTGTTGCGGTTTTTGGGGATGCTGGGATCGGCCCTGAGGGCTGTCGGTGTCAGGACGGAATTGAACTACTACAATGCAGTCATTTTGACAAAATTCGAACAGCTGTCGGGAGAGGTGGCGGAAAAGCAGCTGGATATGCCGAAGACTGACCTGAAAAAAGCCGTCGGTGAGGCGGTTACGTGGTTTAAAAAGAACGGCTACTTGTAAAAATACGGGCATATTTCAGTTGAAACAAGTCGCCGTTATTCAAACGTTGGATGAATCGTTGTTTTTTCTTACTTTTATCCTAATTTGCTAATTAAAAAATTAGCACTAGGAAAGATACAAGGTATTCATCGTACACGTTACAATAACAAACAACTTTTATGGGGGAAAAAACAAGGGTGCTCATAGTCAATGGAAGCCCTAAAGGTGAACTGAGTCTGACTATACAGCACAGCCTATACATGCTTGGGCAAGTGGAAAATGTGGAATGGAAAGTATTGCATGTGGGGAAAGACTTGACCGATATGGACGTTGAGCCATCGTGGTTGGATGCTGCGCTGGCCGATGTGGAAGGGTCTGACGCCATTATTTGGAACACACCTGTTTACACCATGCTGGTTCCCTGGCAACTGATGCGCTTTTTCCAACTGGTCAAGGAGGCTGGCCGCAACGACGTCTTCAACGGCAAATACGCCACGAGCATGATGACCTGTTTCCATTACTACGACCACCTGGCCGAACAGTGGTTGCGCGGCATGTGCGAAGACCGCGGCATGCGGTTCGTGGAAGGTCGTACCGCCGACAATGAAGATATGCTGAAACCGGAGCACAGGGCCAGCATGCGTTTTTTCATGCAGGATTTTTTACAAACCTGTAGAAACCGCTTGCCCGTTGAGCGTCGGTTCATGCCTTTGCCGGAAACGCCTTCACCCCGGTTCACACCTGCATCGGTTTCAATCAAATCCGAGCCCTCAGTATCCAAACCGTCAGCATCCAAGAATCCTACACCATCGCCCAAACAAAAACTGAGGACCGTACTGCTCACCGATGAAGTGCACCAGGACGGCAACCTGTCACGCATGATTGAGGTCTTCCTGGATGCCTATCCGCATGAGGTGGACGTGATCAACATCAACGACTATCCCTACGAGTCCGCCTGCCACGGCTGTCTGCGTTGCGAACTGGTGGGAGAATGCGACCGTAAGGACGGCTTCCAGGATTTTTACCTGAAGCTGGTCAATACCTGCGACGTACTCATCTTTGGTATGAACACCGAAGAACGCTTCCTGAAACCCATTTGGAAACTGTTCATCGATAGGACCTTCTCCAACGGGCACCGTACCAGCATGATGGGCAAGCACACGGCTTATTTGGTGGCAGGCCCGCTGCGGTCATT
>CAYPLF010000094.1:0-5069 GCA_964411555.1 uncultured Bacteroidales bacterium
TCATCGTCAACGCCATGATTGAAGGGCACAAAGCCGGATTGAAGACCCTTACCCGCGACGAACTGGAAGCACACTACCTGGCCGGCGGTCATGTAGAGAAAGTGGTACACGCGCTGGTTTCAGCCTCCAAAGCCAACATTGAACTGAGTTTCCAAATGGCAACAGCTATTGACCTGGCCGGTCGCGATGTGTTCCAGGCCGTTCAAATGTCGGTTAACCCCAAAGTAATCGATACACCTCCAGTAGCAGCCGTAGCCATCAACGGTATCCAGTTGATTGCCAAGGCACGCGTCACTGTACGCGCCAACATTCGCCAGCTGGTGGGTGGTGCCGGTGAAGAAACCATCCTGGCCCGCGTCGGTGAAGGTATAGTAACCGCCATCGGTTCTGCCACTTCCCACAAGGACGTGCTGGAAAATCCGGATTCCATCTCCAAGGTGGTCTTGAAAAAAGGGTTGGATGCCGGTACTGCCTTTGAAATTCTGTCCATCGATATTGCCGACATTGATGTGGGCAAGAACATCGGTGCCGAACTGCAAATGGACCAGGCCAACGCCGATAAGAACATTGCCCAGGCCAAGGCAGAAGAACGGCGCGCCATGGCTGTAGCTCTGGAACAAGAAATGAAGGCCAAGGCTCAGGAAGCCCGTGCCAAGGTGATTGAAGCTGAAGCTGAGATTCCTAAAGCCATGGCTGAAGCGTTCCGCGAAGGCAACCTGGGTATCATGGACTACCAACGCATCAAAAATATTGAGGCCGATACCACCATGCGCGAGAACATCTCGAAACCTGGTGGCAAGCCTGAGCAAAAAGCCTGATAAACAACCATGAGGCATTTCCCCGCATCCGAGCTGCTGATCAACCCGGACGGCAGCATCTTCCACCTGCACCTGAAACCGGAACAGTTGGCCGACAGCATTTTGCTGGTGGGCGACCCGGGGCGTGTGGACATGATAGCCGGCCTGATGGATGCCGTTGAATGCAGGGTGGCCAACCGGGAATTTGTCACAGCCACAGGCCTATATAACGGCAAACGCATCTCTGTTGTCGGCACCGGCATCGGTACCGACAACATTGACATCGTCATCAACGAGCTGGATGCGCTGGCCAACATCGATCTGGGAACCCGGTTGGAAAAACCCGTCAAACGTTCCCTGGATCTTATCCGCATCGGAACCTGCGGGGGCTTGCAACCGGATCTACCTCCGGGCACTTTCCTTATTTCGGAAAAATCCATTTCATTCGATGGTTTGCTACACTTCTACAAGGGCTCAGAGACCATCAGGGACTTGCCGTTTGAAGCGGCGTTTTGTTCCCACATGGATTGGCCTGCTTCGTTCAACCATCCCTGCGTAGTGACGGCGGACGAAGGGTTGGTGCGCTTATTGGGTGATACCGATTTTAAACGAGGCGTCACCATCACCGCAAACGGTTTCTATGGCCCTCAGGGGCGTGAATTGCGCATTCCGTTGGCCAAACCCGACATCAACGAACGACTGGGCACCTTCCGCTACGGACATCACCGCATCACCAATTATGAAATGGAAAGCGCTGCGGTGGCCGGTCTTTCCGCTTTGCTTGGCCACAGGGCGGTCACCGTCTGCCTGGTCATCGCCAACCGATTGTCCACCCAGGTGAACGTCGATTACCATTCTGCCATGCTGTCGTTGGTAAAAACCGTGTTGGACCGTCTTTATTCTCACGCTCATGAATGATACGATTTGCGCCATCGCTACCCCTCCGGGTGTAGGCGCCATGGCCATCATCCGCGTTTCAGGCGAAAGAGCTATTGCGTTGTGCGATCGTCTTTTTCTACCAAAGGACACCAAAAAGCGGTTGTCCGACCAAGCTTCCCATACGGTTCTTTTTGGTCAATTCCAGCAGGATGGTTACCTCATCGATGAGGTGGTGGCCACCGTGTTCCGGAACCCCCACTCGTTTACGGGAGAAGATACGGTGGAGTTTACCTGCCACGGTTCTACTTACATTCAGCAAAAAATGATCCGGGTGTTGATGGAAACCGGTTGTCGTCTGGCCGAACCGGGTGAATTCACACGCAGGGCTTTCCAGAACGGCAAGCTCGACCTGGCCCAGGCCGAAGCGGTGGCCGATTTGATTGCTTCATCCTCAGCCGCCAATCACAAACTGGCCATACGCCAAATGCGCGGGGGCATCTCGCGTGAAATCGACAAGTTGCGGGGACAGTTGCTGCACTTTGTCACCTTGATTGAACTTGAATTGGATTTCGGTGAGGAAGATGTGGAATTTGCCAACCGCTCCGAACTGACCGAATTGGCCGCCAAACTGGAGAAGAACCTGCGCAAACTCACCGAATCGTTCCGCTTGGGCAATGCTTTGAAAAACGGGATTCCCGTTGCCATCGTGGGTGAAACGAATGCGGGCAAATCAACTCTGCTCAATCAATTGCTAGACGAAGACAAGGCCATCGTCTCCCCAATCCCGGGCACTACCCGTGATGTTATTGAAGATTTGGTCAACATCCGGGGCATCTCGTTCCGCTTCATCGATACAGCCGGTTTGCGGCAAACAAAAGATGAAATCGAACTTATTGGTATCCAACGTACTTACCAGCAAATCGAGCAGGCCAACATCGTGTTGTGGGTGATTGATGCCACCCAATTCACGGAACACATCGAATGGATGGCTTCCCGCATCCTGCCCCGCTCAGAAGGGAAAGTGCTCATGGTACTCTTCAACAAGGTGGACAAACTCGAAAAGGAAGAACAGCTGGTACTCGACGAACAATTCAAAACCATATCCGGTCATCGGTTGTTTATTTCAGCCAAAAATGGTCTCAACCTTGACTTGTTGAAGGCCAAACTGCTCGAATTGGCCGGTTTGCCCGACCTGACGCGCCAGGACGTGATTGTCACCAACCTGCGCCATTACCAGGCCCTGAAAGCCGCCCACGAAGCCATTCTCCGGGTTCAAAATAGCATGGACCTGGAACAATCCAGTGAATTTCTTTCCCAGGACTTACGCGAATGCATCCACCATCTGGGCGAAATCACCGGCGTCATCACCACCGACGAAGTCCTCGGCAACATCTTTGCGCACTTCTGCATCGGAAAATGAAAAAAGAGAAAAACATCGATTGCCTGGATATCGGACACATCAAGCATAGTCAGGAAACCGGCTTTCAGCTTAAAATCTCTGAGGTTTCAGGGGATGCAAGTATTGAAACCGATATCCCGCACCGGCACAATTTCTACATGATTTGTCTGGTTGTTCAGGGAAGCGGCACCCATGTCATCGATTTTGAAAAAACCGACATCCTTCCCAACCGCTTGTATTTTCTGAAGCCGGACCAACTGCATTTTTGGGATGTTGTGCCACCTTCCAAGCTAGCTGTGGTGCAATTCACACCCGCCTTCCTGACTCAACTGTTCGGATTGGAGGTCTTCCCCGCGTTGAATACGGTCCAATCGAGTTATTTTGATTTGACTGCTGAAAAATCTGCCACGCTCTTGCATCTTTTCTCGCACATGGAACAGGAATACCAGTCGGTTGAACGGTATTCGGAAAAGATTATCCAGGCCTATCTGTATATCATACTCACAGAAATTGAGCGGCTTAACCGGTCGTTGGAAAAGAACCAGACGAGGAACAGCAAGTACGAACTGCTACGCCGCTTCAAACAGTTGTTGAACGAGCGTTTCAGGGAAATAACGTCTATCTATGAGTATGCCTATCTGCTCAGCATCTCACCCAATTACTTGAACATTGTTGTCAAGGAAACGACGGGAAAGACGGCCAATACGCTCATGCACGAGCGGGTATTTCTCGAAGCTAAACGCTTGCTCATCCAAAAGAATGCCGACATCACCCAAATTGCTTACGACCTTGGTTTCAAGGATGCCTCCTATTTCGCCCGCTTTTTCCGGAAAGCGTCCGGTCAAAGTCCGACTGAGTTCCGCACCGACATGTATAAAATGTACCGACATCTGGATAATCTGTCCTAACCGCGCTTTCGTTCGTTGTTTACTTTTGTTCCATAATTATACCTGTAATTAATACAGTAAATGATGGAAACGTTGAGTGCGAACATGAATGAGGAAGACATTCAGATTAAGAACCAAATGGAGAAAATGGTCCACACGTACGATACGTACATGAAACGGATCACGTTGGGTAGAGAACAAAAATTACGGCAAACCACAGTTGAACTGGCCCGGATAAAAGAGGGTGAAAATGTGCTGGAAATAGGCTGCGCCACGGGTTCACTGACCATGGCGGCCAAACAGAAAGCCGGTGAACGCGGTTTTGTGGCGGCTATCGACATCATTCCCGGCATGATTGAAGTCAGCCGGCAAAAAGCAAAGGAAATACATACGGATATTGACTTTCAGTTGGGCAGCATCGACGGTATTCCATTTCCCGACAACTGGTTCGACGTGGTTCTATGCAGTTTCATGATTTTCCACATGTCGGAAAAGGTGCGCGAGAAAGGGTTTGAGGAAATATTCCGTGTGCTGAAACCGGGTGGCAGGTTACTGATACTCGATGTAGTCGTACCTCAAAAACACATCCTGCGAAAACCGATACAATGGCTGTTAGGATTCATGTTTAAACACGATTTTGATGAACTGAACCCTGTCTTGCTTGCAAAAGGTTTTTCGAACTTCGAAAACTCACGAGTTCCGTTTTCCATTTTCGGTCTTCCACTTTTGTCTTATTTACAAATATCCAAATAATTTCACTTTCTATGTCTGAACAAACTTTCAATCGAGAAAAGAGAACCATGTGGGTGGTTCTGATCACGGCCGTCACCATGGTGGTGGAAATTGCCTTCGGCCTGAGTACGAAATCCATGGCTCTGTTGGCCGACGGCATCCACATGGGTTCCCACGTATTGGCCATCGGATTGAGTTGGCTGGCTTATGTGGCTGTACGCTCTCTTTCCAAAAAAGATACTTATCGTGGCAATTCCGATAAAATTCTTTCCTTGTCCGGTTACAGTAGCGGACTTATCCTGTTGATCTTTGCTTTTGTCATTTTATCGGAAGCCATCCAACGGTTCATCCATCCCGCCAGCATTCAGTTTAAGG
>CAYPLF010000095.1:0-4709 GCA_964411555.1 uncultured Bacteroidales bacterium
GCCAATCAAGATGTAAAGATACGAAAAAAAATCCAAAAAAATGTTAGTGGCGCAGGTTTTCTGCACCGGTAATTTCAGTGGACAGTTCGCCCAACCAACCCACCTCTTGATCGACTCCTGTCTGGATGCGTACAAAGTGGATGGAATCGAGCGTCACGGTAGTACCAGAGGCGTTTACGGCCCAATCCAAATCGAAGGCGCAACGCTCGGAAGCATTGGGATGGTTGTCGGCATACCCCCAGTCCAGGGCGTTCAATTTCCAATACCCGGTGGTGACATCTTGACTGGCCGTTGGAGCCAATAACGTACCCGTCACCTGTATCGAGTCGGACATCCAGGCCGGATAGCCGGGTTTCAGACGCCCAGTCCTTCCCCGATTGTCGCTGTAGGTGATACTGTCCGTTGGATTTGAAGGGCGGTAGTACACCCGCTCATACCCTTTGAGGGTCGAACTAAGCCCATAGTCCGATCCGGCCAGTTCATACCAGGCATCGTCGGGCAGTCCGTTGTGGTTGCTATCCGTTGAAACCCAAACAATACCCGGCTCGGCTCCGTTGGCAAACGCATTTCCGTACACCTTAAAATCGGATGCATCCGGACGATTGACAACCGCTCGTTTGAAGGAAAAAGTCAGGCTGCCCCCAAACCGTCCCAAACTTACTACGCCATCTTTGCGCCCTTTCAGCGCGGCTTCCGCTTTCATCCGCATGGCCTCCGAATCATCTCCCAGAATATACAGAGGATACTTGCCCACAAATTGACCGGGTGCCGGTGTGTAATTGTGGACAACATCAATGTAGTCTTCTTTTGGTGGCTCAGGTTCAGACTCGCCTTCACTACTGACAAAGTCGGGAACATACATGACCGTGTTGGGGTTGGTACCCACTCCCGCTATCGTATAGCGTAACGTGCCATCCGACCGGAAGCAATAAACCTGGCCGGTAGCGGTGAAATTACCGGCATCGGTGATGAACACATCGCCCGATTCTGTATCGACTGAAATGCCGTATGGGGTATCCAGTGTGGTGTTGTCGGTGATGAAGGCCGACCTTTCCACACTTCGGGTTTGCAGGTTGAACACACGGATGGAGGAAGTCCCTGTTGCGCTGTTGTAGTGGTACAGGTAGGCCAGGTTTCCATTGAAAGCCATATTGAGCACTTCCAGGTTGTAGGTATTGACCACCTGGTCGGCCCCGGAATCAAGGCACCAGAATGAACCCCTTTCTTCCCCGTAATCGCCCCGGCAGGCCACCCAAACGTAGCCGAAATCATCGGTCTTCACCCTGAATGGATTCTTCCCAACCGTGATGCGTTTTATTTCCGTGAATGATGCGATATCGACCACGGAAACCGTATTGTCGTAGCCTAGATCACTTCCGAAATCGAGCCCTCCCGAATTGGAAACATACAGCTTCCCGTTTGCCGCATCGATGCCGTCGGGATTCCGACCTACGGCGGCGTAGGCTTCCACCTCCAGGCTGGCCGTATCGATACGGGCCACGGTTCCGTCGAACGAACACACGTAGGCTTTCCCTTCCCAGAAGGTTATGTAGCGGGGTTGCCTGGCTACTTGGCCGTTGAACAGGGGGATGCGCTTGATGGAAACCCCGGTGCGGGCATCCAATACTTCAATCTGGCTGGACACGTTGACCACTATGTACAGGCGGTCGCCGTACCGTTGCATGTCGTTGCCTGTATCGCCCAGTTTTCGGCCGGATTTCAGGTGAAAAAAATCGGCAACCTGCTTTCCGGTGGAAAAATCATATAAAGCCAGGGCGCTGTTGTTGAGGGAAAAGTTACCATCACACAGTATGTACAGTGCTCCTTTTTGCTGACCCTCGACCACAGAAGTATGGGGGGGCACATCGGTCAAGTCGTCGCAGGCAGCGACTATCGACAGGAGTACCAACAGGAGTACCCAAAGCTGGGCACCCCAAAACTTAGCCCTTAGAATCCGCATGGCCAGCGTTACCAAAACGGTGCATAAGACGTTTCTGCTTTTATCCAATATACAATGTATATATTTCATCACTTTGTTCATTATAGCGTCATGTTGACACTGCACCGGAACGAACGGCCCGGCATGGGAAAATTGCGCACCAGTTCGTAATTGGTTCCGGCCAGGTTCAGGGCTTCCACTTTCAGGGACAGGGTGCTGTTGTTCAAACGGAACAAGCGTTCCAGCGACACGGACTGATCCGCGTAACCGGGCAGGTTGTTTTCAGCCAGGTTGTGACCGGTTACATAGCGATGTCCCGAATACACCATTGACCAAGCCACATCGACCCAAGGTGTTTTCACACCCAACCGGCCCGATCCGTAAACGCGGGGGGCATAGGCAATCTGGTTCATGTAGGTTGGCGATGACGGATCGGTCTTGTCCAACGCGCGTTGGTACGAATGATTCCACGCCAGTGTCCATTGCACGGATTTGTGCAGTTTGCCGTTCACTTCCGCAGCCATATCGACACCCGTAATGTGCACGACTCCCAGGTTGACCATGCTCCACACGAAAATGTTTTTGGTGGGAATAGCCATGATTTTGTCGGTAATGCGGTTGTGGTAGCCGTCAACCGTCATGCGCAGGTCCATTCGTTGCGAAAGGGGCAGTGAAGCTAGGGTTATGCCCGCGTTGAGCTGCCTGCTGTTCTCGGGTTTCAGGTTCCGGTTTCCTACCGCCGAATAATAGAGGTCGTTGAAACTGGGCATGCGGAACGATGACTTGTAAAACGTTCTCAGGCGAATGGGCAGTCCTTCCCAGGGTTTCCAGGCAAGACTGAACGAGGGTGAGGCCTTCCATCGGTCGCCGGCCGGTTCCTGCAGCAAGGTTTCCTCGTTCACATACGTACCCAACAGGTTGGCCGAACCGTTCAACACGGCTGATTGGTAACTGGCCGACAATTGTCCCAACAGCGTAAAACGCAGGGGATTGGAAAACTGGTATAAATTGGAGGACATCCGGTTCAATGCCGCATCGGTAGCAGCCGACACAGCAAAACCGGCCGGCAGGTCGCGCAACAGGACTCCGGACACATACGCTTCATCTTGTCGGTAACGCTGGTCTTCCTTTCCGGTGGAACCGAGGTAATCAGGATTCAGGTAACGTTGACCGGCTGACTGATATTTCGTGTTCACCTGCCAACGCCACAACGATGAAGGCGATTGTTCAACATGTGCCTGGATAAAAACGGTATTGTCCCATAGGTGTTGGGCCGAATAGGGATTGTATAGTATCACGGCTCCGGGTAAACCTTTTGATGAGGTATAGCCATATGCTTTCACTTCAAACCGTCCATTGTTCGCCAATGAGCCATGCAGGGTGATTTCACCCCTGCCCGCTTCACTGGCGTTGTTGAGCCGTTTCACGGTTTCATAAGGTGTGTCGGCTTCACTTTCGTAAAGCCTGTACGGGTGATCCCCCTTTGAACCCATATATTCACCCGAAACGGACAGACTCAGTTTCGATGAAAGCTTGTATTGGAGTAGCATGTCAGGATTCAGCAAACCGAACGACCCTGTTTTGAGACCGATTTTACTGTTCAGCCGTTTCCCCGATTGAAATTCAGGCTGACGGGTTTGCAGGGACAACAGACTGGAGGAAGCGCTCAGACGGGCGGGTTGGAAAATATCCACCCCTTCGCCTATGCTGAGTTCAATCACGTTGATGTTCTCCAGCGAATAACGGCTTAGGTCTATCTGCCCTGTCTGGCAATCGGTCAAGGTAATGCCGTCGTACGCAACGGCTGTGTGGTGGGCACCCATGCCGCGTACGGTTACGGTTTTCATGCCTCCCAGTCCCCCGTAATCGCGTATGAGTGCGCCTGAAAAATGCGTCACGGCCTCTGAAACCATCAGGGCATTGGTGGTTCTCAGCGCAGCTTCATCCAAGGTTTGGCGGAACGCAGTGGAAGCTTCATCTCCCGAAGCCGACTTTCCGTTTACGGTCACTTCATCCAGGGCTTTCACCCGGATGGAATCGGTGGAAGCATACGTTTGCTGCGCCATCGTGATTCCTATCAGGAACAATGGCAACACAAAAATGGAAAAGCGATTTGATCTGACTGTTTTGTTTTGCATGGACTTTTTACCACGAAAGTCATTGACAACTATGCATGGCAGGTCTTCTGACTTACTCCGGTTGTCGAGGCCTTCCCATCTTTAACGGACAGTGGCAGCGTGTTTCGACACCTTGTTGGTGGAGCTTACAGCAGCGGGTCTGTTCCGGATTTTCACCGGATTCCCTTTTCATCACAGCCTGAACGGCTTAGTGAACCAATGCGGTGCAAATATACAGCTTTTTTGTGGTAACCATCAATGACCTTATATTTTTCTTCGCGGCAGGACAGTGAAAAAAATTTTTACTCCCATTAAAACGTTTGACTGTTTAAATAGTCTAAAAAAGGTTTTTAACTGTGAAAAGACACAATATGCCGAGAGAAAAATGCGTTTCAACCTTAGAATCAATACCAAACGAGAATCCAAGTAAAAACAGGCATCGATGGTATGATTAACAACCATTAACATATATTCTCCCTCAAAAAACCTAAACCTCTGAAATTGATTTGTATTTTTGCAGTCCAAAATTCCACTTTTTAGAAACCATGTTTGCCTGAAACACAAATAATCATCCATAACAACAACACATTCGAATCATTATGAAAACCAACGAAAAAAAGGTCGTAGACAAAAAGAAGTCTGAGAAGGTTAAA
>CAYPLF010000096.1:0-4688 GCA_964411555.1 uncultured Bacteroidales bacterium
TCTTTGTCCGTTCTCACGATGTCGCTGCTGGTGAATCGGAAGTTCCAGTCGTCGACCTGGCTTAGATTGAGGCTCACTTTCTTGTCGCCCTTGAGAGTGACTGCTTTTTGAACCGCTTCCAGTGTGGTTTTTTCTGAAAAGGCCAGTGTGCCACTGTATTGCAGGATTTTCGGGTCATCCCTGTCCTTGAGCTCGAGGTTGCCCTTCAGGGCGGTCAAGTCCCTACCGAGTACGTGGAACCTGAACACCAGGTCTTCTATCTTTTCTTCCTTGAACCGTGTCGATACCTCCTGAATCTTCAGCGTGGCCTCATAGTGTGTACGCCCGGGAAGGTGCTTATCCGGTTTGAAAATCAACACGTTTCGCTCTTTCCAGTAGGCTATGCCATCGATGTCGGGTTTGAAGGTAAAGGGTGATGTTTTAAGGGATGCCAACCCTGATGGGGTGGCATCCCTTGAAACATCCCTTGAAAGGGCTTCCTTCGATACAACAGCATCATTGAACACCACCTTGATCTCATCGTCGAAGTGAATATCACCGCTGGTAACGTAGCTGATGGCTCTGGCCTGGGCTTCGGTGTAAACCACGTCGGAGACCGGCCTTTCGTCCTGCTTGTTGCCTTTGCAGGATGACAGCATCCCGATCATGACCATCATGGCCGGGATGCACCCTATTCGAAGAAGTTGGTGTGTCATATCAAAGTATTAAGCGTTGATGAGCAAATGTAGGCTTTTTTTCTACCTTTGAAAAAAAAACGATGAGCTTTTTCAGAGTCTTGTTTGCCATTCTGTTTCCCCCTTTGGCCGTTCTCGACAAAGGATGTGGAAGTATTCTGATCGTACTGATCTTGACCTGTTGTGGTTGGGTACCTGGCGTTTTGGCCGCCCTGATTATTCTGAACAAGCGGGGATAGAGCGTACGTGCCGCCCTAATCAGGCATTCAAAATGTGTTTTAACGCCTCAATCGGCATAAAGGTGCGTTTGGCTGTGGCTTCGAGATCACGGCCTTCCTCTTCGAAGATGCGTTTCAGAAAAATGGGCATGGCCTCACCGACTTCAATCAGATGGTGGTCAGGGTCGTAAAAACGAATGGTGCGTTGCCCCCATATTTCCGTATTTATTTCATGCAGAAAGGTTACTTCATTAGCCTTGAGCGTCTGATAGATGGTGTCGAGATCATCCGTTTCAAAACACAGTTCAAAGCGGGAAGGAGCATTAGACTGAGTGATGGCTTCCATCCCCAGCGTTTGGGGGATGATGTTGTCGGGATTGATTTGCCAAACGGCCAATCCTTCCTTGAACGCATAATTCAATCCACCGTTGTCCATGATGACGGTAAAACCAAGCACATTGGTGTAAAAATCCTTGGAAATGGTGGCGTTCCTGACAAACAGGACAGGGGTGCAATGGGTGAGGTTCATGGTCTATCTATTTTTGGTGTTACTCAGCGGACTGTCCTTTTTGAGGCTTTTTTCTTTCAGTAATCCGAAGCGGAAGAAAGATACGGTGCTTGATACGATTTCCAGGGTGTTGCCGATGATCAAAATGTAGGAACCCACTTGGTAGTTGAAGTAAAACCACATCCAACCACAACAGAAGAAAATGATGCGGAGTAGGTAGGTGTTGTTCTGCCAAGTACCGTACGTGTAAAGAATGGTAATGATGATGGGTATAAGACTGAGGGGGCTTTCGAAGGTAAGAAAGCCAACGAGCACCAGTAATCCGATGAAGAGGATAAGAATGGAAACAGGCACCGTGCGGCCTTTGCGTTCAATCAGGTAGATAGTCAATAGACGGGCGATTGATACCACCGACACCGCGGCGGCCGACGTGGCGTCAAGCAGCCCGTAATGCAGGCAGTAAAAAACACTGGCCACGATTTGGAGTCTCAGGATACCGCTTTTTGATTTCCATTGCACGCTCGACACCCAGGAAAGGAGGGCAAGCAACCCTATCAGTTGTATGGTAATCGTCATGATTGTTCAATAGGTTTGTTCAAGCCAACGACTAAAGAAGACATCATAAACTTGAATGGATTTCCCCTCTTTGGTAATGGTTTCCAAAAGCAGATCCTTTTCAAGTAATGATTTGGCCAGGCGTGTCGAATTAGCCGGCGTGCCTATTCCGTGCGTTCTCAAAAAAGTTTGACTGGTGATTTGTCTGACAACTTGTTCTTTGGCAACGGCAATCAAGTAATTCCATTGAGCAGACGTTAACAGCGATCTGTATTGCAAGAAAACGGGTTCTTGTCTTGCCAATAAATCATTGGAGGCCTTATTAACCTGGTTGATATCAATAATGGTGGCTCCCGATGCAAACAGTGCGTTGCAAAGACATTGCGTGTAATAGGTATACCCTTTGCTCCAAGTCATTATTGCTCGTAGTGCCTCTTCATTAATTGTCCTTTGGTAACGCATAAAGTTGTATTTAATAAACACCTCATATGTAGCTGTCGGAATAGGAGCGAGTTCCAGAAATTGAGTGCTGGCATAAAATGGCCTTTTTGCATTGGAGAAAAGGTCAACCATCAAGCTGCGTTTACTCCCACTAAAAATGAAATGGGTATGCTTTAATGATTGAATATGCGTTCGAAGTAGGGCTTCTGTCTGTTGTTCCGGGTAGTTGTTTATTTGTTGGAATTCATCTACCGCCAATAAGACGTTTTTCCCTTGTTGGTCCAGAAAGGAGAATAAGCTAAGGAGGGTGTGAGCCTTGTCTGCCTCCGATTGATAGAATAGTTGGAGTTGAGGTTGCCCAGTCAATGGATCATACGTAAAGGTGGGTCGCAGCGATTTGATGAAGTGCATAAATCGCTCACCAATGGTTGATTGTACTGGGATTTGCGTTAAGATGGCTTCAGCCAGGAGCTTGATAAAGTCTTCAAGGTTTCTGGAGGGGAAGATGTCAACAAAAATCAGGATGGGTTTCTTGCCTTTGCTCTCCTGGTCGATGTAGTCAAACAAGCGATGAATCAATCCGGTTTTTCCCATGCGTCTGGGAGATATCAGCGTGGTGTCAACGCCATTTTGCTGATTGATAAATAGTTGATTCAACTCGCTCTCTCGATCACAGAAGAGATCCTTGGATACATATCCTTTTAGCGGGAAAGGGTTGGTCTGCATCGCTTTTTTATGCGAAAATACGTTATTTTTCCAGTATTCAAAATGGAGTATCTATTATAGAGTATCTAAAATAGATAATATTTCGAATAAACACTCATGGGAGTCAATTGATGAACCTATTCGGTGCGCCTAATAAGCCTCGCTCACCGCTATTTTTTCCGTATTGATCTCATGCAGAAAGGTTGCTTGATTAGCCTTGAGCGTTTGATGTATAGTGTGATTTTTAGTATATTTGACCTAATGTTACGACAAAGATAGACACAACGGGGAAAGATTGGCCCCTCTTTTGTTTAAGTTGAAAATGATGCACAAAAGAAGAGTTGTCATAGGTATGCTGGCACTTTTTTTGCTGGTAGGTAGCGGTAAAGCTCAGGAAATTGTCATCAGCGAAGCGATGTCCAGCAATTCAACCACGCTGGCCGATGGTCAAGCTGAGTACCACGATTGGATTGAACTCTACAACACGACTGATAAAGTCATTAATCTGGCCGGTTATGCTTTGAGTGACGATCCGGATAATCCCCGCAAATGGACGTTTGATGACGTTGATTTTCCACCCCATTCCTATTTGTTGGTGTGGGCCTCAGGTCAGGATGTTCAAGCCGGCCCCTTATCGCCAAACAACCATCCAGACCTGCGTACGTGGTTTTCTGCCAGCGATGTTATGGTTACCAATCAACAACACGTCAGGCAGGATGGAAACGCCTTGAAGGTGACAAACTGGATGAGCCATGACGGAAGCAGCAAAGCCTGGGCTGACGAAGAAGGAAGACAACCGGAGTATGTGGCAAAAGGCATCAATGATCGTCCGACCATACGCTTCAATGGATCCAGCCATGTACTAAAAACAGATTGTGCCCCGCCTGCTGGTAATCTGGAAAGAACAATCATGGTTGTTGTGGCCAACACGCAGTTAGAGACAGCCAATCAAAGCAACAACAACCACATAGTACACTATGGGAATTCAAAACAGGATGAGGCCTATGGCATTGTGCTTAGCCGTCAAAAGGCAGGTGCCAAGATTGGCAATCATTACTGGAACAATACCTTTTACGGGCTGTTCAGTATGGACAAAGACCTCCACATCATTACAGCCTCCTACGATGGCGCAGCCGATCTTTTTCATGTGGATGGTCAATTTACCGGCAAAAATTTTGTAACCCTGAATACCAGCGCTCAACACCCCTTGACATTGGGAGGGCGTGTAGGTGGCACCCAAGAACTGTACGGAGGCGATCTGGCCGAAGTGCTGGTTTTTGATAAAGCGTTGAGCGCTTCAGATCGACAGCAAATTGAAAACTTTTTTGCCAAACGATACGACAAACCCTTGCAACTGGCTCATACGAATTTCAACCTTAGCGCAGGTGGAGAAGTGCTTATGCTTTCCAACAAGCAGGGTGAGGTGTTGCACCGATTAGACCTGCCTCCATTGCCAACAGATGTCTCTTACGGCCTTGACGGGCAGGAGGAAGGCTACTTCTCCACACCAACACCTGGAGGAGCCAATGGCCAACCTGAACTGTCCCTATTGGAACCCCCTGCTTTTTCCATGGAATCCGGTTTTTA
>CAYPLF010000097.1:0-4665 GCA_964411555.1 uncultured Bacteroidales bacterium
CACTCGGCAGCGGAAGCATCGTAGGCCTGTTGGGAAAGAACGGAGCCGGAAAATCGACCCTGCTGAACATACTGGCGGGGCTCTTACCCGAAGGAGGAGGGAGTGTCAACGTCAACGGATACCATCCATTCCAAAGGAATCCCAACTTTCTGGCCGAAGTCAGCCTCGTTCCCGAAGAATTCGGCTTTCCGTCGGTGACCATTCAAAGGTACGTAAAAGCCACACAGCCTTTATACCCTTCGTTTGACGCCAAAAAACTGGAAAACATCCTAAACGAGTTCGAGCTCGACCAAACCAGTAAGCTGAACCAACTCTCGCACGGCCAACGCAAAAAATTCCTGATAGCGTTCACCCTGGCCAGCAACTGCAAACTGCTCATCCTCGACGAACCCACCAACGGCCTGGACATTCCCTCAAAAAGCCAGTTTCGGAAAATCCTGGTCAGTTCCGTCACCGACGAACAATTGGTCATCATTTCCACTCACCAGGTAAAAGACATTGATACCATCATAGATAAGGTAGTCATTGTTGACAAAGGAACCCTGCTATATGACCAAGATACCCAGACCATCAATCAGCAATGGTACTTCGATACCGTTCCCAGCCTGAACGGCTTGACCGATATTCAGTATCATGAAGTCTGTCCACAAGGTCACAAGATCATCAAACAAGTAACCAACGGCATGGAATCGCCCCTCGATTTGGAACTCCTGTTCAATGCCGTAATCAGTCACTCCCTCAACCACTAAACCATGAAACGAGCATGCTTGAATAAGCACCCACGTTTGGTCTATTTTGGGCATGCGGCGTTACATACATCCTTACATGAAAAATAAATAGTGTATGAAAACAAACTCGATATTCAATAGTAAACGATTCGGAAGGCTTATTGCCTACGATATGAGAATCAATGGAATGGCCAATTTGCTGAAACTGATGGCGTTTCTTCTGATAATCTACCTTTTCATTGTCGTGCAAATGCGTCAGTCACCTTATCAATTCATAGCTGAACCCGGTGAGCTGATAACGGTAACGCACGTGTATCAAAACAACGAAATTAAAACTCAAGCATTTACCAACGATCAAGGATACACCGCCCCCTTTACACTGGGATTGCTCATTCTGGCCATCTACATTGCCACCTCGTTTGCTGTCATGAGAGCAAAAATAAACAGAAGCCTGTTTCTGCTGCTTCCGGCTTCAACCCTGGAAAAATACCTGTACACCTTTCTCGTACGAGTAGTTGCGGGTTTCGGGCTCTATTTACTGGTGTACTGGATGGGTGCTCAGTTGGCGCGCCTTACGTACGAATACATACCCATAGGATATTTGGACCAATACGTCAAAAATGGAATGCTCATTCAACCGGAGGTGTTTAGTTTCAAAATGCTTATTCCTCGCGGAGGAGAAGATAAACTGATTTTGCCATTTGCCATTTTCTCTCTTGCCACATTTTTATTCGCTTGCCCCCTGTTTTTCAGGAAGTTGCAGCTGCTAAAAACCATTTTCACCTTTTTTGTAGGAATATTTCTGGTTTTCACTTTAGGCGTGGTGTTGTCACACGTGTATTATCCAGGTGAGTCACATGGTTTTGCTTCGAAAATAACAATGGTTCCGGTTACCAATACCTTCAACAATATAGCGTTGGCCCAATTGGTATGGGCCTGCGTGTCCTGGCCGTTTTTCCTATTGATTGGATACTTCCGCCTCAAAGAATCAACCCTATGAGCATCGATTACAAATCACCCAAGGGCATCTTCCAACAGCTGGCAGACACCCTGTCGCACCGCATATTGGAAGGCAAACTCCAGCCCGGAGAACGCGTTCCATCGGTACGCGACCTGGCAGAAGAATTCGAGGTGAACCGGAATACCCTGTTGCGTACCTATACGTTATTGAACGAAGCCGGCATCATTGAAAACAAACGAGGCGTTGGCTTTTTTGTGGCGGAAGATGCAGTAGAACGCATCCGTACGCAGGAAAAAGCAGTGTTTTTCAACGAAGAACTCCCTGTTTTCGTCCACAAAGTCAGAATCTTGAAACTGACGAAAGACGATTTATCCGATTTAATCAAGCAACTAGAAAAAAATGCACACCCATGAAAACCAGCACAAAACTCATACTGATATACAGCGGCCTGATTGTTGCAGGCGTAATCGCCCTTTATACATTCACTCATAGTATAGATAAACAGAAAAAACCGGAACAATACGTTCAATACTTGGAACAAATTCCCGATTTTAGTGTCGTGGTTGTACAGGACACGGCCATGTGTAATATAACCATGGGCGATTCCAGCAGAATCAAGTGGGAAGTGCCAAGCGAATCAATACGCAAATCGCCACTGGCTACGGTTCGGAACGACACACTATTTATATCCCATGAACCCGGTGATCTGGCCAATTATTACCCAATCGATGTCATGGCAAAGCAACTGACTTCTGTTGTTGTAAAAAGCAGAGGAACCATTATTTTCATTAATCCTATACAAGACAAACTCCATCTAAAGTTGGAAAATGCATCTTGTATTCTGTCGTCAAGAAATAATGAAAAGGCAGCATTACTGTCCAAAACAGTACAGCTCACTGTGAATGCCAGTAAAAAATCAGAGTTGGCTGTGTTCATCTCAATAGAAGCACTCACAGTTACCCTCGACAGTTCCATGTTGAGAACATACGACAAAGCGTACATACGCAACGTAAACCTTACGGAAAAGCACGGCTCATCGTCTATATTCCAAGTTAGACCGGGAGAGTTGAATATTCAAAGAGATTCAAGTTCAACCGTTGAAGTCACAATGATAAAAAACTAACCGGATAAGTCCTCAACTTTTTAGTTTCAACTGAAATAAATTACTTCGAAATAAATAAACAAATGAAAATATAGTACATTTGCATCAATATATTAATACTACGACCATGAAAACAATGTTCAAATCAGCCTTGATTTGTTTAGCTGCAACCACAGCCTTACTATTTAGTTCCTGCGAGGATAAAGTTACCACCGATGAAGAAGAATTGGATTACGCCGACTTTACCATAGAGGAAACCAAGCAGAATTTGCAGAATGAAGGAATGGCCATAATGGAAAAAATGGAAGGAATGAAGAATATGAGCTTTGTTTCAACCGTTCAAGACCTTGCTGGATTGATCATGTATGGCTCATTAAAAGAGGAACAAAACCCCATGATGTCCCTGTTGGCTCCCTTGGCAAAGGCCGATAAAAACATCATGAGCCTGTCATCACTGCGTGCCAGCGATAAAAGTATGGAATCGTTGAGTCGTTTGTTTGCAAATCGCGGTGGTATTTATTCCTACGATTTTGAAGCCGACACCTTTGCTTATGTGCCCGATACGACACAAATCGTCTACAATTTTCCAGTTGGTGAAAGCACCGAAAACAATGGAAAGTTGACCATCAGCAACTATGCCTATCAACTTTCCACAACGATGGAAAAAGTGATTGAAATGCCAAAAAGTTTGAGCATCAATATCTCCAGAAACGACACAACCCTGCTTGCTTTTGCCATGACAGCTACTTATTACGATAATGATATGCCCAAAAATGAAAATACCACTTTCTCATTTAAAGAAGGGTATACGTTTCAACAGACAGGCAATTACGATCCTCAAAAACTTAGCTGGAATTTCAGTTATTCATATGAAAACCAACCCTTTTTAAGTGGCAAATATGACCTGGAAGGCACCCTGGATTATGATTCCATCAAATCCGACAAATCAATGGAAGAGTTGGCAGACAGCTACTTGACAAAAATGAGTTCTACCATTCAGTTTGGAAACATCAAGTCAGTTGGTGTTGTTAATTATGCCGACTTGGTAGCTGAACTGGATGCATACGAACTGAGTGACAATATGAGCGAGGATACGGTTACCTACAACGCTTACATTAAAGATATGTGTGCCATCATGAACAAGCACATCAAGGCACATTTGCAATATGCCGATACCCAAAAAGCCATTGCGAAGTTTATGTTCTACAAACAATCTGGCAGCCACATAAGGTACTCCAAAAGACCCGACTTGGAATCGAAGATTGTATTTGCTGATGGGTCAGCCATGGATAAAACCTTTTTTGCTACTGGGTTTGAAAACATCAACACGGAAGGTGAAGCATTATTTACAGACTTGTTGGCCAGTTACGGAATATTTATTGAAGTAATAGGACCTAAGGGTGACGACGACGAGATTGACGATGACTGGAGCGATGACGACTGGAGCGATGACAACTGGAGCGATGACAGCTGGAGCAGCTTTATCAAGAAACTCTTTTAACACGTCCAAAAACAAAAGACACTATCATTAACCGAACAGGAGTCCGACAGCCAATCGGGCTCCTTTTCGCTTTCTTACCACCACATGAACCGATTTTTGTTGTTCCTCCTCGTTGTATGTGCCAGCCATACCCCATTTATGATGGGGCAAAACCTGCAGCAGACAGCAACAACACAACAAACAGTTATCGGTCAGCAACCAGACACCCTCCAACAAGAATTACGCGAAGTGCGTGTAAGCGACCAACAGCGAAAATCCCTGGACGCGACATTTACCGGAAACGAACGCTTGTATGAGAAAGACTTCTCAAGGACACCAGCCTTGTTGGGCGAAAAAGACATCCTGCAAACCATCCGGCAACTGTCCGGTATCC
>CAYPLF010000098.1:0-4192 GCA_964411555.1 uncultured Bacteroidales bacterium
ATCAGACTATAGGAGATGGACTTTATCTTGAATTGGTCTTTAAAACAGACGCGAGTTCTTTTCTGCTCCAGCACGCAAGTATTATAAAAAATGGTAACTTTCGGGCTTTAACCTTGACAAATTAAGAAACCATGAGTTTGCCCTCTATTATTCGCGCTTCCATTTTAAAATATTGGAATAATTATAGAAAAGCGAAAACCATTATTCGTTATTATGAATCAAGAACCGATTTAAACGCTGCTGAAAGCAGTGCTTTATCTTTTCTAAAGCAAAACCGATGGTTTCTTTCAAATCATAAAATAACGTATTTATCTGAGTTTATCGATTCTTTTCGTAGATTGCCGGTAAAAACCTTTGTATGTGATCATTCCGGACTGCCTTACGTAAACCATAAAGGTAAGCGGCTTTATTTTCCACGACATTATTCACGTTCCACAATTAAAGGAGTCTATCGGTCATTGTTGATGGAGCAACATGTGGACTCTCCACACCTGTACTGGAGCGATGAAGAAGTTTTCAAAGGCAAAACGTTGTTCGATATTGGGGCTGCTGAGGGTTTTGTTTCCCTTGACCATATAGAAGATCTTGAACAGGTATACCTGTTTGAATGTGATCACCCTTGGATTGAAGCACTGAACGCTACGTTCAAGCCTTATGCCAATAAAGTAACCATTGTTGAACGCTATGTTTCCGATAAAACAGATGCGTCTGCAAATACAGTTTGTCTGGACGATTTTGTGCGTGAAAAAGGCTGTAGGGTTGACTTGCTGAAGATGGATATTGAAGGGTTTGAAGAAATGGCCCTGGAGGGAGCACGGGATACCTTGATATCCCAAGCAGTGAATCTGGCTGTATGTGCTTACCACAAACCGGATGCGGTTACTTCAATTGTTGACTTGCTAACCGCTTTTGGTTATCAATGTACACTCAATCCAAAATTGATGTGTTTTGTTTATGATGATAGACCTCCTTATTTCAGAACAGGTATGGTTTATGCACATAAAAAAACAACACAACAGCCATAAGCTGTTGTGTTGTAAACGTTTCCAAGCTTTTCGAAAAGCTTGCAGATGCCTTGACGGAATCAGCGACGCAGATTCAGGTCCTTGATCAGAGCACGGTATTTTTCAATATCCTTCTCCTTCAAGTAGTCGAGAAGACGGCGGCGTTTGCCAACCAACATTCTCAAGGCGCGAGCAGTGCTATAATCTTTTTTGTTTGACTTGAGGTGCTCAGTCAAATGGTTGATACGGTAGGAAAACAATGCTATCTGGGACTCAGGTGAGCCAGTGTCAGTGTTGGACTTTCCGTATTGACCAAAGATTTCTTGCTTTTTCTCTGGGGTTAAATACATAAGAATTAGAATTTCTGTGAGTTGAACACTTAATGAGCGTGCAAAAGTAGGGATTTCTTTTTGAAAAACAAGAAGATTCTGCAAAAAAACGATTATTTTTGCAGGCCGAAAGGAAGGTAAGGTTTTAGGTTCGATTATTATTAGGTTACACACAGATAGAGGAATGCAAGCGATACGAAATATAGCCATCATTGCCCACGTCGACCATGGTAAGACTACCTTGGTGGATAAAATGTTATTGGCCGGGCAATTGTTCAGAAACGCCGAGGTGGCGGGAGAGTTGATCATGGACAACAACGAGTTGGAACGAGAAAGGGGCATCACCATTCTTTCCAAAAACGTTTCCATCAACTATAAAGGAGTAAAAATCAACATCATTGACACTCCGGGTCACGCCGACTTCGGTGGGGAGGTAGAACGCGTCCTGAATATGGCCGACGGTGTTTTGCTGTTGGTGGATGCCTTTGAAGGCCCCATGCCGCAGACGCGTTTTGTACTGCAGAAGGCCCTTGAAATAGGATTGAAACCCATCGTTGTCATCAATAAGGTAGACAAGCCCAATTGCCGTCCGGAAGAAGTGCAGGAAGCAGTGTTTGATTTAATGTTCAGCTTGGATGCCACCGAATACCAATTGGATTTTCCTACCGTGTACGGCTCGGCCAAAAGAGGCTGGATGTCGGAAGACTGGCGCAACGAAACGGACAACATCACTTACCTGCTCGACCAGATTCTGGAGCATATACCGGCACCGCCATACTTGGAAGGCACTCCCCAAATGTTGATTACCTCGCTGGATTATTCTTCCTATGTAGGTCGTATAGCCATCGGGCGTGTCCACAGAGGTGTATTCAAGGAAAACCAGGATATTACGTTGATAAAACGCAACGGTACTCAACAGAAAGGCCGTATCAAGGAACTGCATGAATTTGTCGGTTTCGGCCGTAAACGTTCTGCAGAAATAGCTTCCGGAGACCTTTGCGCCATAGTGGGTATTGAGGGTTTCGAGATTGGCGACACCGTGGCCGATCCGAATGAACCTGAAGCACTGAAGCCCATTGCCATTGATGAGCCTACCATGAGCATGGTGTTCACCATCAACAATTCCCCCTTCTTTGGTAAGGATGGGAAATTTGTCACTTCAAGGCACATCCACGATCGTTTGATGCGGGAACTCGACAAGAACCTGGCACTGCGTGTGGAAAAGGAGATAGATTCAGATATCTGGACTGTCTATGGACGCGGTGTGCTGCACCTTTCCGTCCTGATTGAAACCATGCGCCGTGAAGGGTATGAGCTGCAAGTCGGTCAACCCAAGGTGCTTTTCAAGGAAGTGAATGGTGTAAGGTGCGAACCCATCGAAGAAATGACCATCAACGTGACCGAAGAATCGGCCAGCAAGATGATAGACGCTGTGACCCGGCGAAAAGGCGAGTTGACCATGATGGAAACGCGCAATGAAAGGGTACACATGGACTTTAAGATTCCTTCAAGGGGCATTATTGGTCTTAGAGGCGTCCTGATGACGCTTTCCGCTGGTGAAGCTGTCGTGGCTCACCGTTTTGTGGGTTACGAACCGTATAAAGGGGAGATTGAAAAACGTGAAAACGGGTCCATGATTGCCATTGAGACCGGCACTGCCGTGGCTTACGGAATGGACAAGCTGAAGGACAGAGGCCGTTTCTTCATCTTCCCGGGTGAAGATGTCTATGCCGGACAAGTTGTGGGCGAAAGCACCAAGGAAGGTGACCTGGTCATCAATGTCAACAAGACCAAGAAGCTGACCAACGTCAGGGCTTCCGGTACCGATGATAAAGCGACGTTGCCTCCTCCCATCATTTTCTCACTGGAAGAAGCCTTGGAATACATCAAGGAAGACGAATACGTGGAGGTGACTCCCAAGAACCTGCGCATGCGCAAGATCATTCTTGATGAGAACGAACGGAAACGGGTAACACGAAAATAAGAAGAACATAAAAACAAAGACGGCGACTGATGATGGTCGCCGTCTTTGTTTTAGTAACGAGTGCTTCATTGCCGCTAGAAACGGCTTAAATGCTACCTGAAAGCAATTCCGATTGAAACAGCCTGCGCATCCGGGCCGTTTCCTGTGGTAAAGAAGCTTAACGGACAATATTTTGCATAAAGACCGATATGGTTGTATCCAATCTGAGCAATATAATCAAGATTTAAGAATCGGGTATTCAACTCTCTGGCAGTTCTCGTTCTGATTTTATCACCAGAAGCGTCCATGTAGGTTATCTTGTAATTGGCAAAGGCCCTGAAGTCTAAAATAAAACCGGCAGTCAGGAAAAGTTTATGATTGTTGCCAATTTGGGGTTGCCACTCGAGCATGAATGGCATAGTTATATACAAGGTCCTGAGCCTGCTTCTCGTGTAGGTTATTCCAGGAATGGCTGAAACAAGCTCGGTCTTTCCATTGATAACTTCGAAATGATGGTTGTTTTCCAGGCAGTAATTCCTCCAGCTTAACCCGTAACCTGTGGTCAATCCGAAAAGATTCCTGTATAGGGGTATAATGTGATCATATGTATTGAATTCCCATTCCAACGAATTTTCAGGCCGGATCTTCACACCATCGAAGCTGGCCAGTTGGTATTCATCCGGGTTGGTTTTCTGAATCATGTTGCTGTAACCCACCGACCATCCATCCCAATGAGGCACCATACCCCTGGCACTTTTATTCTTGGCATTTTTTTTCTTATCACCAATGATGGGAATATTAAAACCTAGGTTTTCAAATACGGTGTATTTTTCTACGGTTTTTTCGTCGCTGAAAACACCTTTGTAAACAGATTTGTACTCAATGGAGTCTCCCTC
>CAYPLF010000099.1:0-4039 GCA_964411555.1 uncultured Bacteroidales bacterium
GCTAATTACTTGTTATTACTTATTCTTAATATAAGTAGCACAAAAAAATAGCCTTACTTTTTTTACCAAAGAGCATATACTATATTGAACTATAAGCGACTAGCTATTTAATCACAGCTCATTAAGCCATTTTCGCAACGCAGGACCAATTTCCTCATTGCGCAGCCCGAACAAAATGTTGGTCTTGATGAAGTCCAATTTATTGCCAATATCATAACGAATCCCATCGATGCGGCAGCCGTACATAGCCTGTTCCCGCACCATCAACCGCATGGCATCCGTCAGCTGAATTTCATTCCCCAGCCCCCGGGGCGTTTGCAGTAAGTAGTCAAAAATAGCCGGCGTGAACACATAGCGGCTGGCAAAGGCCAAATTAGACGGCGCCCGTTCAGGAGACGGTTTCTCCACAAAATCACGCGCCTTCAGCACCCCGGCTTCCACCTCAAACCCATCAATCACCCCGTACCGCTGCACCTTCGAAGAAGGCACCTCTTCCAGCGATACAACCGAAGCCCCAAACCGATCGTACACCTCCATCAACTGGCGCGTTACCGGCTTTCCATGCCCATCCATGATGGTATCGCCCATCAACACGGCAAACGGTTCTAAACCCACATGCTCCCGAGCGTACAAAATGGCATCACCCAGCCCGTTCATTTCCTGCTGCCAGATAAAATGCACCTTCGCCATGGAAGAAATGCGCTTCAGCTGCTCAAGTGCCTCGAACTGCTTCTTCTCAGCCAACGCCGCTTCCAACGAAAAATTACGGTCGAAGTGTTCCTCGATGGCACGCTTGCTGCGCCCCACCACGATGAGAATATCCGTGATGCCCGAAGCCACAGCCTCCTCCACCACATACTGGATGACCGGCGTATCCACCACCGGAATCATCTCCTTCGGCACACTCTTGGTGATGGGCAGGAACCGCGTTCCCCACCCCGCTGCCGGAATGACTGCTTTCTTTATCATCATATGCAAACAATAGAAGGCTTGATCACCTCGATGCCCTTCTCAACCGCCACCTGCTTCAAGCGGTCGAACATGGCCTCATCGGTGTACGTACCAATGATGGCCCCACCCGAACCCGTAAACTTCGACGAAGCCCCAACCGAACGCGCCAGCTCCACCATTTCGATGTTACCCGGCTCAATGTGCACCAAACTCCGGCGCAAGTCAAAGTTGCGGTTGATAAGCCCTGCCATCTGCGCAGCATCGTGGGCAGCCAAGGCCTCCTTGAACTGCACCGTGAGCTGCGACCACTCCTGCATGGCATCGAGCACCGCCTGTTCGCCAATGTTGTAACGCGCCTTCAGGTTGTTGTGCAGCACCTCCGTCCCTTCCGACAGGTTGCGGCGAAACGCTATATATAAAGGAGGAAAATCAGCCGCATCCAAGGGCGTGTATTTCCCATACCCCTGCTTGTCCATCAACTTCTTGTCGAAATCCATGAACACCGGCCGCTCGTACACCTGCGCCACCCTATCCTGCAGACCGGCCGCTATGCCCAACTCCTTGTTTTCCACGCTCAGAATGAGGTTGGCCAGAATGGGCTTGGGAATCTCCACCCCGTAAAACGCCATCATGGCCTTGAAGCAGGCCGTAATGATGGCCGACGAACCCGCCAGCCCCAACCGAAGGGGAATGTCCGAGTTATACCGGATGGTAAAGTTGCGGGAGTCGAGCACAATGTGGTTGCTCTGGCAGTGGTGGTAGAACACCTTGATGGCCGCCTTGATCAACCGGAAGCCCCCGTAGTAGCCGCTGTTGGTCACCGTATCGGCCAGTTCCTTCATATCCGCGAACTTGTGGATATCCAGCCGCTCGGGAATGATTTCCAACTCGGGCGTATGGTACAACTGCACCTTGGCCCTGAAATTACTGAACACAAAGGCAATGGTCTTGCCGAAATACCCGTCGGAAGGGTTGCCAATGAGGGCTGCCCTTGGGTAGGATGTAGTTTCTATGATCATGGTAAACGATTAAAAAAACACGCTCAATTTTTAAGACAACCCAATGGAACAACTAGAATTCCATCGTCACGCCTATAAGCATAGTTGTCTGTGCCCGTAAGTATCATCATGAATGAAGGCGCCTTCATCGTACCGGTATCAATTTTTGAAGCAAAAGCAGTCAAGGTTTTCACTCCTTCATTTATCAAGGTCTCGCCTCCGAGTTTGATTTCAATCAATCCGTATTTTCCATTGCGGAGATGAATCACCGCATCACATTCGAGTTCGTTTTTGTCGCGATAATGATACACATCACCATCCAAAGCATCGGCAAAAACCCTCAAATCGCGCACACACATAGTCTCAAACAACAGACCCATCGTATTCAGGTCGTTTATTAAATCTTCAGGGCCAATGCCCAAAGCAGCCGTAGCGATGGAAGGATCGACGAAATAACGCGTATCCGACGTTCTGATAGCCGTCTTTGACCTCAAATTGGGATTCCACGCGAGCATATCTTCAATGACAAACAGTCGTTTTAAGGCATTTATGTATGAAGTAATTGTACGTTCACTTATTTCAAAAGCGCCACCTGCAGTCATGTCTTCGCGTATTGTTCCAATGGTAGCTTGCGAACCTTGATGCCGGGCATACGAGCGCATCAACCTGCGTGCCGACTCTTGGTCACGATTAACGTCATCAACGCGAGAAATATCGGAATCGGTTACCGCATCCACATAATCTCTTGCCTGGTCTAATGCTATATCTTTATCCAAAGAGATAGCCCGAGGCCACCCTCCGCGGCAGATAAGAAATGCAATGTCGGCAAGTTCATGTTCACAATAGCCATCAACCGTTTCATCAGCATCGAATAACCGACCCATGCTGACTTCGCCTGTAGAGTCACCGCTCTCATACAATGACATGGGACGCATGGTGAGCCATGCAAAACGGCCTGTTCCACTATGACTTATTTTCTGTTTGTCGGCAGGAACAGCTGAACCTGTAAGAATAAATTGCCCCATTGCATCTCTGTGATCAACTTCAAATCTCACGGCATCCCATAGTTGAGGTGCAAGCTGCCATTCATCGATCAACCGCGGAGCATCGCCTTGCAACAGCCGTTGCATATTGAATTCAGCCATCAATAAGTTTTGAGCTTTCTTCTGAGGGTCGTCCATATACAATATGCTTTTAGCCTTTTGCTCAGCAGTGGTTGTTTTGCCACACCATTTAGCACCTTGTATTAGTACCGCGCCCTTACCCCTCAACTTTCTTTCAAGCAAGTTGTCAACTACGCGATGTCTGTAATTATCCATAAAAGTCACACGTTAAATTCGAATGAAAAGTACAAATAAAATCATTCGTTTCCAAAGTTGGCTGAAATTTATTTCCAAAGTTGGCTGAAATTTATTTCCAATGTTGACTGAGCCATATCTCATCCTCCTTTGCGCCAATTCACCGCTTCAACACCCGGCACGAGCGCCCGTTGACGGTAACCACGTACAGCCCGTCGGGGTACCTGGAAACGTCGATGACGCGCTGGGTAGTGGTAAACAGCAAGCTGCCCTTTATATCGTGCACCGTGACAGACGGCAACACTGCAGCGCCTCCTTCCAGCAAGGCTTCGTCGTTGACAGTCATGATATCGGTGGCGGGATTCAGGTACACCTCCAGTTTATTGTCTGAGAAAGCCGCATCGAGGGGGCTGTACGCTGAATAAAAATACTGCGTAGTCCTGTCAGGAAAGGGATACCACATGCTGTATTCATCGTACCAGTGATACTCCTTAATCGATGTGGGCAACTGCCCCCCGGAGGAATAATTCACATCGTACCGGAAGGCCTTCAATGCCTCCACCTGGTGAGTGTCGTCGTAGGTGGTCACCCGCTTCTGCGTGCCAATCCAATTGTTCTTGGACGTACTCCAGGTAAAACTCATGGTGGACGTCGTGTTTCCGAAGGCATCGTAGGTGTACCGCTGGTCGCTCTCGTAAGCCCATGTGGTGTCGGTGCCATTCCATCGATACGTCAACCGCCGTGTGTTCTTACCCGCTTCGTTATACTCCGAAACCGTCTTTGTGCCATCCA
>CAYPLF010000100.1:0-4020 GCA_964411555.1 uncultured Bacteroidales bacterium
GGCCATGATCCAGGGGCCTGAACCGTTTCCACTACCCCAGTTGGTTGATGTTCCATAATAAGTGGTTTCCATGGTACCTGTACCCACAGCCCTGCCATTGGTGGAGGAATTCCCGTAATCAAAACAGCAACCGCTGTCGAAATGCTTGCCGTTTACCACATAATAAATGCCTTCCGGCTCGTCGTTGATGGGCAGATCCTTGGCATTGTTGTTGCGTAAACCCATACCCGGCATGATATATACCCCATATACTTTATGTCCTGAAAGGGTCACTGGCGCCATGTCCGCAATGGGCAATGTATTGAATCCCCCCTTGTCCGGACCTTTGAACGTACCCGGTGGAACCTGCACCAAATGATTCCCCTTACCCGACTGGTCGTAAACTACGGTAATCCAGCACATCGTGTTGGCGCAAAAAGCATCCTGAGCCGCTGCATCGGCATAGCCACCCGGATCTTCGGGTGTTGGTTGAATAATCCCAATGTCCAGGGTCTTTCCATCCGATTCCCGCTTCACCTGATACAGTGCCCCCTCATAGGAAGCCGACAAGGCTCTGGTGGTACTGTGTGCTGCTACGCAGGGAGTACCTTCAGCCTTATACACATCACAAGGCCCTTGGGGTCGTTTCTTGACGGAGCCGGATTCAGTTGCAGACAGCAACAACAAGGAAACGGCAACAGGTGTAATGAATGCCAACGACAGGGTAATTAGCAAAGGATACTTTTTCATGATTCAGACGGGTAATGATTCATTTATTTCTTTCTTTGAAGAGCTGCACTACAAAAACGTTGCCTATTTTGAAATGAAGATAATAGCACCTTATTATATTGGTTTCGGCAGCGAAAAGCTGGTTTGCACAATGTCCATCAGGTTGTCGGTGTTTTCCGGTTGGGGGATGACCCAGCGCGATCCATACACCAACTTCGGAATGCCCCCTTTTCCACCTTGCAGCGTATGGCCGAACAACTGGACGCACGATTCCATGTAACCATCAATCCAGGAATCCTTCAACGCCGACTCAAAGGCCGGCTGGCCCAGTATCTCAATGGCTTTTGCACGGGCAGCTTCCGGTGTCCGCGATTCCCAGCGGCTACCGGATTTAAAGGTGAACATAAATTGTTCGAACTCGTCGAAGGCTGAGGGCTTGACCCTCCAAACGGCCAAACCAATCCGGGTCAACTCGCACGATGTGCTGAAGGCTTTTACATCCTTGGGCACATAGGCGTTGCAATGGGAATTCAGGGGTGTGGGGCACAAGACAACGGCCAGTTTCCCCTTGTAACGGTCAACCATCTCCTGCACCATAAAATGGAGTTTCTGACAGTGGGCGCAGTTGTAGTCAAACAACAGGAACAGGGTATGTGCCGCACCGCGCGGACCGATGATGGGCGCTTCCTGCACATTCACCGTAGGCAGGCTTTCAGGAGTCTGGCCTTCATTATACTGAGCGGTAGGTTTTACCGTAACCTGCGCCACGGCCAATAGGCCTGAAAATAGGAGGCCGATGAGAAAAAAGCCGATAACCTTTACTTCCGTTTCTTTGAACGCCCTGAATAGCAGCAACACAGAAACAACCACCCCGGTAGTGTGCGCTGTCATGCAATACGGACAAAAGGCCCCGATAAACCATTTTTGCACCACAGTGAGCCAAATGGCGCTACCCAGTATGGCACCGGCCAGGACCACCAAGACTTTCCATGCCAGTAACCTTACCGGCTTTTCAGTATCTGGGCCTATAAAAAACAAAGCGGCCAGCAAAGCCATATAGACACCTAACGCCAAACTGCTGACAGGCAACACGCCGGCCACCATCGACCAACGGCTTTGCATCACCGCATCGCAGGAGCTGCCAGGGTTGCATCCCAGCATGGAAGCACCGGAAAGAACGTGCCAGCTCAAAACCAGGCTCACTACGGCGGCTATGACGCCAAGCCCCACCAGGGCCAGGCGCCATAACGGCCATTTTATTCTCAATGCATTCACCGGCATTACGTGTGCAGGATCTTACCTCTTGGCATAACGGTTCGGCATACCAGGAGTTGGCACAAAATTAGCCAACTGCGAGCCGTTTGTATGATCTTTCTTCAGCGGTGCACCAAGCGTGATTCCGGTACCCGAAACCTGCGCGCCCACGCTGTAAGAAGCCTTGATGGGTGCAGTCAGGGTAAGGGTGTCAGGAACAGCGGTAGCGTTCGCATTTCCGCCGAAGCCCATGCCACCGCCCATGCCACCACGACGGCGAGCTGCGGAAACAGAAGCCACCGTCGCTTTTTCAACCGAGGCACCACTGCCAAGTACGATATTCTGACCAGCGGTGAATCCTGTTGAGCCATTTACATACAACACCCTTGAACCGGCACCGGCAGCCGCCGAGACGGTGGTATTGCCAGCTGTACCGATGATGGCGATGGAAGCTGTTTCCAACGACTCACCCGAACCGATGTACACCACTTGTCCAATCTTCAGGTTTTGAACGTTGGACAGCTTGATGTTTTTCGAACCGGCCGGAGCTGCAGCCACCAGACTCATGGACGATTGCAGGAAGAAGTCACGTTCGTTGTCATCCGTATCGGCTCCATCCGGGTAACGACCCGTACTGATATTGGGTTGAGCCGGAGCAGGTCCGGTCGCACCGGGTCTCATGCCGCCAAAGCCTCCCATGCCTCTGCCAGCACTGGGTGTCGGGGCAAAGCCGCCGTTTTCACCCGCACCGGAAACGCCTTGATACCCCTCAGCAGCCCATGGGTCAACCACGCCGCCGAAATTGAGGGCATCCACCACCAATCCCTTGGCATCGCGCAACACCATGTTGCCGGCCGAAGTGGACAAGGCAGGACCGCCAAAATACTGGCCAGGGTTGAGTGCACCTTGATACCCGGCCGTGGTGACATTTTTATCGAATACCACATCGTCAATTCCGTGCGCATTGGCCAACGGCTGGTCGAGTACCAAACTGTAGTTGAGCGGCAGAACTGGTTCGTTGCTGGAATGCGGATAGGCCGTAGCCGGCGTAAAGCTGATACCCGTACCACGCACGCTGAACGGCATATTGGAAGCATGGGCGTATTTGAGCGGTGCTTCGAGTTCCAGACCCGTTCCCGGATCTTCGTTGGGTTTGAGCGGACCGTCAAACGTGCTACGCACCGATTTCGTACCCACTTTCTTTACCGTGACGGTTTCAATGCCGTGCCCCTTGCTGTCAATGTCCAAACGAATCTTGTCGCCAACGGAGATGTTTTCCACTGAAGAAACCTTGATGTTGGTATCACCCGGTTTTGCATCCATGGAAAGAAAAGCCTGGGTGCCCGGCTTGCCGACAGCAGTCACGGTGACCACTTCGTATTTTTCAATGGCCATGGCCACAGCCGGATATTTGGCTCCATAACCCAGGGCTATTTTCTGCCCCACCTTGACGCCGGCCGTACTGGTCACCGGAATGTTGGTTGAACCAGCCGGAATGGTGATGACGGGTCCATCGGGCAGCGGTTGCCAAACAGTGGTAGGACCACCTGTAGGAGCACGACGCGCACCGGGCTGTTGAGCCGCTGTCGTTTCTTCAGGCATCACAATCTTGGTAATCTTGCGGGTTTCAGCCGTAGCACCCGTTCCAATCCTGACGGCATCACCTACCTTCATCCCTTTGACATCCCTGACATAAACGGTTGACGTTCCGGCTTTGGCGGCAACAGCCAGACCTGAGTTGGACAATCCAAGCAGGTAGAAGCCTTTGGCCGCTATTTTGGTACCAACCGGAATCTTGATGGATGAAAAGGCCGGCATCTGTGTGGCGTGTTGCATCAACGACCAGTTGGAAAGATCCACGGCTACATCGCTTTCGTTGTACAATTCGATGAATGTGTTGGTGGAATTGTCGGCCGAACCATCGCTGATACGGAATTCATTGATCTTGACAGGATTGACGTTCCGCACCTTTTCCATCGCAATATCCGATTCAAGTTTGGAGCTTCCTTCCGCTTTCCAGGTAGCCTTAGCCACCAAATCGCCATTAAAGGCTTCAGC
>CAYPLF010000101.1:0-1242 GCA_964411555.1 uncultured Bacteroidales bacterium
ACCGGAGTCAGCGTATTCGACAAGAAATTGAAACAAAACAACCCTTTCGAAAAAGTCCCTATCCACAGTTTGTCCTTTTTCGCATCAAGATAAAAGGCAGATGGAACAAACGACGTTTCATTCTTGTTGGTATGGATGCATTCGCTTTTCAGGGAATGGATGTCCAGCATCCAAATCCCGGTATTCCTGACCACCAACAACCGATTGTTGTCGTACCAGGTTATGGAATACCGGCTTCCGGTGTTTTTTTCAACCAATGACAAGTTCCCCGAATGGTATTTGTACAATCCGGAACTCAGCGCCAGCCAGTAATCGCCGGAATCGTCCACCAGCAAGGTATACAGGTCGAATCGTCCCATCTTCACCAACTTGCTGCAATTCACTTTCAACTCGAAGCGGTCCTTTACAGGATTGTACTCAAACAATTGGCCATTGTTGGTATAGGCCGTCAGTTTCGAGTTCCTGTATTTCAAATTGACCACAACAGCGCCGGCGTTTTCATACGGCAGGTCATACACACGGTATTCGGTATCGGTTAATCGAAGAATACCCGTTTTGGAAGAAGCCCAGACAAAACCGTTGTCATCTTTGCACAATGAGTTCGTCACCCGGTTGGAAATACCGAACAACGCGTTGATGCTGTAAAATTTTACAGCATAAGCCTGGAAAGTGACTGCCAAAAAGAAAACGACAATCGTGGCAAACTTAGATTGTAGGGCGGTAAGGTGTTTCACATGGTATTCGGTTTGGGTACTATCCCAGTTTCTTGATGGGTTGTTTCGGCAATCCTCCCACCAACTTTTCAAAGGCAGGAGGCACCGGCGTTTCAAAGGCGTGGAATTGGCCGGTGATAGGGTGCGTGAATGAAAGCACATGGGCATGCAAGGCCAATCGCTTCAACTTGGAAGCATGGCCTCCATATTTCACATCACCCACCAAGGGATAACCGATGCTGTTCATGTGGACACGGATCTGGTTTTTGCGACCAGTTTCCAGCTCACATTCCACCAAACTGTAGGCATCGTTGCTCTTCAGAACCTGATAATGCGTAACCGCCAGCTGACCGTCTTCCGGGTTGTTGCTGGAATAGACAATGAGCGCCTTGCTTTCCCACAAATACGAACGGATGGTTCCCTTTCCTGTACCGTCTCCAGTTTCAAGTTTTCCTTCAACAACAGCTATGTACTTACGCTGATTTACAGCAAATTTCCAATTATTCTGCATGCGGTATTGCACCTCTTC
>CAYPLF010000101.1:1342-3993 GCA_964411555.1 uncultured Bacteroidales bacterium
ATGAGAAATTCCATCAACGGCCCCTCCTGCTTCACTTCCAGTTGACTCACCGGCTTCTTTCGGGGTAACTTTTCCCTTCGGTTGGATGGACCACCATCCTTTTTGGTAACAAATTCTTCTTTAGCCGGTTTATCGGCAGTCAACCGCGGTTTACGGGGATATTTCGGAGTAGGCATGTCGTATTTTTTTTACAAAGATAGCGCTAAAAATCGTATCTTCGGCAACCGGACGATTTGGCCCGAACAGCGAATCCCCCTATTTCTAAACTACCTGATAATGAAAGAATTGCTTGTAGAATTTGTGGCCAGAGACCTTCAAATCAAGCTCGATGCCGTTAAAAACACCCTGGTGTTGCTGGAAGAAGGTGCCACCATTCCCTTCATCAGCCGTTACCGCAAGGAACGCACGGGAGGTTTGGACGAGGTACAGATTGAAAACATAGCCAACACCTACGAGAAATACCTGGACATCGACAAACGCAAGGAAACCATCCTCAACAGCCTAACCGAACAGGACAAACTTACGGAAGAACTCTCGAAGCGCATCCGCGATTGCTGGCAGATGAACGAGCTGGAAGACATTTACCTCCCGTACAAACCCAAACGCCAGACACGCGCCGAGATAGCCCGCAAAAAGGGCCTGGAACCCCTCGCCGAATTGGTACTCAAACAATTAGACACCGACATCCATAAAGCAGCCCTCTCCTACCTGAACGACCAGGTGGACAGCATCGAGGACGCCTTGAAGGGAGCCAAGGACATCATTGCCGAATGGGTGAACGAAAACGAACGCGCCCGCAAGGAAGTACGCTTCCATTTTGGCAAAGGCGCCATCCTCACTTCAGCCGTTGTGAAAGGAAAAGAGCTCGAAGCCCTGAAATACAAGGACTACTTTGAGTTCTCCAAACCCCTAAAACACTGCTCCTCCCACCAATACCTGGCCATCACCCGCGGCGAACGCGAAGGCTTCCTTCGGGTGAATATCCAGCCTGGCGAAGAGGCCTGCATTTCATCACTTGAGCGGTTCTTCGTAAAGTCAAACCGCAATGAATCAGGCAGTTTAGTAAAGGAGTCTGTAAACGACGCCTATAAACGATTGCTCAAACCTTCGGTGGAAACCGAGTTCGCCAACCTCACCAAAGAACGCTCCGACGAGGAAGCCATCCGCATCTTCACCGTCAACCTCAGGCAATTGCTCCTCGCCCCGCCCCTTGGCCAAAAACGCGTCATGGGTGTCGACCCCGGATACCGCACCGGTTGCAAGCTGGTCTGCCTGGATGCACAGGGAAAGTTGCTCCACAACGAAACCATCTACCCCCACGCTCCCCAGCACGAAACCAACATTTCCGCCCGCAAGGTGACCCACCTGGTGGAAGCCTACGACATCCAGGCCATAGCCATAGGCAACGGAACCGCCTCCCGCGAAACCGAGGAATTCATCACCGGCCTGCGTTACGACCGGGCCGTCCAGGTCTTTGTGGTCAGCGAAAACGGCGCCTCCATCTATTCAGCCTCCAAGATAGCCAGGGATGAATTCCCCGAATACGACGTGACCGTACGCGGCTCCGTCTCCATAGGCCGCCGGTTGATGGACCCCCTGGCCGAACTGGTCAAAATCGAGCCCAAATCCATCGGTGTGGGTCAATACCAGCACGATGTGGACGCCGGAAAACTCAAGAAATCGCTGGACCAGACCGTGGTCAACTGCGTGAACCAGGTGGGCGTGAACCTGAACACGGCCAGCAAGTACCTGCTCATGTACGTGTCCGGCCTCAACGCAGCCATGGCCCAGAATATCGTAGACTACCGCGACAAAAACGGGCCCTTTAAAAAGCGCTCCGAGCTGATGGACGTACCCCGTATCGGCCCGAAAGCCTTCGAACAAGCAGCCGGCTTCCTGCGCATCCCCGACGCCGAGAACCCTCTAGACAACTCGGCTGTCCACCCCGAACAATACGAACTGGTGGAGCGCATGGCTTCCGACCTGAGATGTACCGTGGCTGAGTTGATGAAAGACAAGAACCGGAGGGCTGCTATTAATCTGGATAACTACATTTCCGAAAAAGTGGGCAAACCCACCCTGACCGACATCATGCAGGAACTCGACAAACCGGGGCGCGACCCCCGCAGCAAAATCGAGGTGTTTGAATTCGACAAGAGCATCCGCAAGCTGGAAGACCTTCGGGAAGGCATGGTGCTCAACGGCATCGTGTCGAACATCACGGCCTTTGGCTGCTTCGTAGACATAGGCATCAAGGAAAACGGGCTGGTCCACCTGTCACAGATGGCCGACCGCTACATCAAAAACCCGGCCGAAGTGGTCTCCATCCACCAGCACGTGAAGGTCAAGGTGCTGGGCATCGACATGAACCGCCGACGCATCCAGCTTTCGCTGAAGTGTTAATGCCACACTGTCAGAAAATTAGCAAGCAATCACATAATCAAGCCTACGTTTTTCTGAAGACGCTCATTAAGCTGCTAACCCTCTTAGAAGCTAATACAGCGGATATTTTGGAAAAAAGCAGCTGAAAACTTTTCAGATTAAAGCAAAAGCAGTACTTTTGCACCCGTTCTACACGCCAACACGACTCCGTAGCTCAGTTGGTAGAGCAAATGACTCTTAATCATTGGGTCGAGGGTTCGAGCCCCTCC
>CAYPLF010000102.1:0-1504 GCA_964411555.1 uncultured Bacteroidales bacterium
CGCCGTGTGTTCTTACCCGCTTCGTTATACTCCGAAACCGTCTTTGTGCCATCCAATCATTCGTCGTTTTGTTCCAGGTATACGATGTCAAGGCCGTTTGCTGATAATGCTCGTTGTAGGTGTACTCATACTTGGAACTGCCCACCCATTGCTTGGTTATTCTGTCCCAATAGGTATAGGTGGAAAGGAGTGTTTGCCCTCGTTCGTCATAAGTTCGTTCGTAGATGCTTCCGTTTTCCCAGCACTGGGCTTGGTCGTCCCAGCTGTCCGTCGTTTCGCAAATTATTCGGCCCTTACTGTCGTAGAAATAACGTGATTTTGAGAACGCCATCCAATCACCCACATCCTTTTGCCAGGCATAGGAGATGTACGTTAGTAGTCGACCCTCTTCATTACTGGTTTGTTCGTACTTATAATTGGGAACCCATTTACGGCTGGTCTTGTTCCACCGGTACGAACTCCGCACCTCCACCTGCCCGCTAGCATCCACGGCAAACTCCTGTTTCGTATTCACCAGGTTGGGGTCGTCCACTTCCATGATGATGCTGTCTAACTGCATCAGGGGTGCAGGTTCGGCTGCGCATAGACTTACAGCGCTTAGCAACAGGGGTATTAGCAGTAGTGTGTGTTTCATGGATTAGAAAAGCAAGAGTTGCTGAGCAATCTGTTTTCTGTGAGTGTCTCTAACTCCGCAATCGTTAGCTATATCATTCCACTTGCTAACAACATGCGTTATTTCATCGACAATTTCATGGGCACGACGTACCCCCACATTCTTGGCTACAGTCAGGAGGTCATCTTTGACAAAGTCGGTTTGCTTACTGTTTAATGACAGCTGATGACGTGCCGTCCAATTGCCTGCCGGGTTGTAGGAATAGAAAAGATCGTATGCAGGCGCTAAACTCCAACGCCCCTGTTGGTCCATCAAGAAAGAGAAATTTTTGGTATGGTCGTCGTGATTGCGCGTTTCTACATTGAAGACCATACGCCTGAACAGTTGCTCGGCATCGGAAGCTGTAAAGTTCATCCGCCTGATGATTCCAAACAACGCTTCGTACGAATGACGCGCATCACGGTCAACATGAGCCAATCCCGCTGCTGTAAGCATGTGTATTTTCTCGCCTGAATCCGTTCTGTCAAATCGCTTCGTCATGAAGTGATGGCAATCATCCTCATCAAGCAACCGGCTCTCAGTCATTGCAATGCCGCATTTGCAAGCCATTTTATAGTAAGCATACTCTATATTCCCAATGCCTCTAGGAGTGTCTGTCAGTTCATTATGCTCAGCGTAGGTTCCACCATCGAATTTCAAGAGCCAATACGAAAACCCTTCGGGAGCATTTGTCTGCCCGGAACGCACCTCACCGGTTGTTTCATTATAGGCAATGATGGCCTTCGGTTTGGCCCCACCTGCCGATGTTCCCACTTTCAGTATATCAAGAATACGCTTATCTTTCTGACGCAACAGCGTCTGGAAATTATCACGTTCCTTGAAAAGTGTCTC
>CAYPLF010000102.1:1604-3895 GCA_964411555.1 uncultured Bacteroidales bacterium
GTGTCCCAGATATAGACCTTCATTACCGGTACTGCATTCATAGGCTACCTTTGTTTCTGACCCTTTTTGTTTTTTTTTCCTGTAGCTTCAGCAATTGCAGGGGTGTTAGCGTTGTTTCCGGTACAAGCGTTTCCAGATTCTCCAACAAACCCAACGTGCGAAGTATGGTGATAATCAACAGCATAGAAACCGGCTTACCTTTCTCTACCTTATAAATCGTATTCGTGCCAACACTCGACATGTTTGCCACGTCAGCTTGCTTTAAGCCCAACCTTATTCGATACTCTTTGATCCTTTCGCCCAATTTGACGAGGATTGCAGGGTCACTCATTTCCGTCCACATGATCAAAACAGCTTGTAGTTGGTTGTAAATATACTACATAATCCACTCAAATGCAACTATAAAGACAAATATACATGTTTTATTCACTTATATAGATGCATTAAGTGTTTCATACTACAAAAACATCATATCATAAATGGGCACATAAGTTACCTTACCCTTGCGGCTGACCACCCTTTCATTAGACAGCACATAGGCCTTATGAATGGGGTAATCGTTTGTTCCAATAAAATGGTTGAGCGCACTGTGTTCCGAATAATTCTTGCCCGATTTCACCTCAAGCGGAACAACGGAAAGCGTATCGTAATCATCCGTTAAGAAATCAACTTCACCATGCGCTTTGTTGTCGTAATAATACAGCGGAAAACCATGCGCCTTCAACTCTTGTGCAACAACCGATTCATACACTGTGCCCAGGTTGATGCTGCGGACATCATCCAAAATAGCCGAGATGTTGTTCCGGTAAAGTATCCCCGTCAACATCCCCACATCATTCAGATACAGCTTCAACAGGTTCTTACCACTCGATTCAATCAGGGGAAACGTAGGTTGTGAGATGGCTTTCACATCCAAGGCGATACCGGCGCTGATCAAGTAATCAAACTCATCCTGATAATCGGAGAACCGTTTACCCTTCTTATTTTCAATGTCTTTCACCACAACACGCTTCTTCTTGTTTTCCAGATTCGAAGGCAGCATGTCATAAATACGCCGAATCTTCAACCGGTTCTTCGTGTCGTATTTTGAGGCATCCATGGCATAATAACTGTGTATTTCCTGCTGGATATCCCTCACCTTGACAATGTTGCTGTCGTTCAAAAACGAATTCACTGCATCGGGCAGACCGCCCACCAACAGATACCGTTTCAGCCTATCCATCAGTTTGTTGTGCATGGGTTCATCAAGACTCTCCTCTTTAGTGAACCGCTCACGCAAACCAGCGATGGTGGAAAAACCAAAGCCATTGGCCAACAGAAATTCCTCAAAATCCAACGGATACATGTGCTTGACTTCAATGCTTCCCATGGGAATGGACGTTGTTTTGGCCAAGGTGACACCGAGCAGCGAACCGCTGGCAATATAGGTGTACTTATCGTCCTCCTTCAAAAACTTCAACAACGTAAGCAGCTGCGGATACGCCTGAATTTCATCGATAAACACCAGTGTATCCTGTTTATCCTTCATCTTGTTGCCGGCCAAGGTGCTTAAGCGAAGATAGAAGTCACTGACAGACGATACCTGTTCAAACAAACGCCCCCCAATGGCATCTTCCAGCATGTTCACTTCAATGTAGTTGGGGAAGAGTGCTTTCCCGGCCTGCCGAATGCTGAATGTTTTTCCAACTTGCCGCGCACCATCTATGATCAAGACCTTGTTCGATCCCGATTTCAAGTACGTTTCAATGGTTTGTTGAATTTTTCTGAACAGCATAAACTACACTTTTCCTATAAAATATCGCACTCAAAAATACACTTTTCCAATTATTAATCCAATACAATTATACACTTTTCCAAATTTTCAAGATAATCGTATCGTTCACGAAACCAATCCAGAAAATCCGCCTCAGCATCCAACTTCAATGCCGTCAGTCCTTCATCTCTCCCGTCTGCAAACCGTCTGGTGGGGTGATGCAAAAAATGGATAACTGAACCGCCTTTTCTTCCGGTTGACAGCAACGAAGCGTACCACTCCCCGGGAAGCGGTCCGTTCAACGGTGCCTCCATTTTTACCGGTTTAATCCTGGCAATTGTAAGCAGTTTAGCAGTGGCTCGAATAAGCATGTCGTACCTATGTCTGCGCTCCGACTTGAAGCCTTTAAAACAATTGATTGATTTCCATGTTTAAAAAATCCTCAGGACTGATCCCTCCATCACCAACAATAAACGCTTCATTGGGATGAAACATCCCATTAAACTTTTCAAGTCCATCCGTGCGCTTCCCGGCTCCT
>CAYPLF010000103.1:0-1687 GCA_964411555.1 uncultured Bacteroidales bacterium
GCTTCAGCGGTGATGCGTTTTTCCGTTAGGGGTTTGTTTTCGAATAAGGATAATTCCTTGGCCGTACTCAGGTGCAATACATGAAGCCTGGCATGGTGGCGATTGGCCAAGTTGATGGCCAACGAGGTGGATTCGAAGCACGCCTCAGCATCACGGATCAGCGGATGGAACGAAACGGGGAGATTTTCACCCTGTTGGGCTACATACTTATCCTTGTTGGCCCGAATGCGGCTTTCCGATTCGGCATGAACAGCAATCAAGGCAGGCACCGTTTCAAGCAGCCCATCCAGGGCTTTCTCATCATCCACCAACATGTTGCCGGTAGATGAACCCATAAACAGTTTTACACCGCAAACGCGTGTATAATCAGCTTTTTGTAATTCGGACAGGTTGTCGTTGGTTGCGCCCAGGTAAAATGCGTAGTTGGCCCATGACTGAGATGCGGCCAGTTCCATCTTGGCCTCCCAGTTTTCAAGGGTTGTGGTAGCAGGCTTGGTGTTGGGCATGTCCATGAACGAGGTGACACCACCGGCAACAGCCGCTTTCGATTCCGATTCAATGCTGGCCTTGTGTGTCAGCCCCGGTTCCCTAAAATGTACATGATCGTCAATGGCTCCCGGGAGCAGCCAAAGACCTTCTGCATCGACTGTTTCGGCCGTTCGGACGATATCATCCGGAACCGTTTCTTCAAAAACCTGTTGAATGATTCCCTGATCAATCAAAACTGAACCTACAAATGAACGGTTTTCGTTTATGATAAGTGCGCGATGCAGTAAAACAGCCATGATTACTGATAGGTTGGATACGTTCTAAACCAACTTCGGCACTTCATCTTGATAACGCCGAAAAAGGCTTCGTTGAAAATACCTCCGTTCATTTTGGAAACACCCAATTCGCGGTTGGAGAAAATGATGGGCACTTCCTTAATGCGGAATCCACACTTCCAAGCCGTAAATTTCATCTCAATCTGAAAGGCGTACCCTTTAAATCTAACGCCATCTAAATCAATAGTTTCCAATACTTTTCTATTGTAACACTTGAAGCCGGCCGTGGTGTCGAACACCTTCATGCCCGTAATCCAACGTACGTAGGTTGAAGCAAAATAAGACATCAACACCCTTCCTATTGGCCAATTCACCACATTCACCACGTTGTCCACGTAACGGGAACCAATGGACAAGTCCGCTCCCTCCTGGGTACAAGCGTGGTATAACCGGATCAAGTCCTTGGGGTTGTGCGAAAAATCGGCATCCATCTCAAATATGTACGAGTAACCCCGGTTCAACGACCACTTGAATCCACTGATATAGGCGGTTCCCAAACCTTGTTTCCCATTTCTTTCAACCATGTACAAGGCATCGGAGAATTCATCCTGCAGGCGACGGACTATATCGGCGGTACCATCGGGTGAACCGTCGTCAATGATTAAAATATGAAAATTCTTGGGCAAATCGAATACAGCACGGATGATCGATTCGATGTTTTCTTTTTCGTTGTAGGTGGGAATGATCACCACGCAATCAGAAGTCATGCGGTACAGTTGTTTGAATTATCGCAAAGATAGGTTTAAATCTTCTAACGAAAAGCAAGGAATCGGTAGATATTTTCTACTTTTGAGGCAATTTTAATTATCGTTTAGATTCTATTTTTTGGAAATGGAACAGCTGCTCCGGCTCTATCAAAACCA
>CAYPLF010000103.1:1787-3748 GCA_964411555.1 uncultured Bacteroidales bacterium
CACAAGGGTGAGCATGTAGATACAGCTTTTGTCATTGAATTGTTGACCGATTTTGGATTTGAACGGGTGGATTACGTGTACGAACCCGGGCAATTCAGTCTGAGAGGCAGTTTGATCGACGTATTTTCCTGGAGCAACGAACTCCCCTACCGCATCGACTTTTTCGGCGATGAAGTGGAAAGCATCCGGACGTTCGATATTGAGAACCAACTGTCGAAAGAAACGGTTGAATCCATCCGTATCATACCTTTTACCGAATCAAACCCATCGGACAGCGTTTCATTTCTGGAACACATTGGCAACAACGCACTGCTTTGTTTCCATGATATCGACCTGGTTTGTGAACGGCTGAACCAACTGTACGAAAGTGTTGACAACGATGACCGCAGCGGTCTGATGGATGGCACAGTGTTCCGGAATGAAGCAGATGGTTACCGCTGGCTGGAATTCGGACGCAGGCCTACTACAACCAAACAAGCCACCGTTTCACTCAATACCTCCCCCCAGCCTGTTTTCGGCCGTAACTTCGACCTGGTCAGCCAAACCTTCCAACAATGGCAGGAAGATGGTTACACGATATACCTGCTTAGCGACAGTGCCAAGCAGATCGAGCGCCTTAAAACCATATTTGAGGACAGAGGTGACCCCATTTCCTTTGTACCCATTCAAAAAACACTGCATGAAGGTTTCCTGGACAACAACCTGAAAATTGTCTGTCTCACCGACCACCAGTTGTTTGAACGCTACCACAAATACAACCTGCGTTCCGACAAGGCCAGAAGCGGCAAGCTGGCATTGACGCTGAAAGAAATCACCCAGTTCCAGTTTGGTGACTACGTGGTACACATCGACTATGGCGTTGGACGGTTTGGCGGTTTGTTCCGTACCGAGATCAACGGGCACATGCAGGAAGTGATCAAAATCATGTATAAGGACGAGGATGTCCTGTTCGTAAGCATCCACAACCTGCACCGCATCTCCAAGTATAAAGGAAAAGAAGGAACAGAACCGCGCATAAACAAACTAGGTAGTTCTTCATGGGCAACCGTCAAGGAACGCACCAAAAAGAAAGTCAAGGACATAGCCCGTGAGCTCATCGCCCTCTACGCCAAACGCCGTGAAGAACAGGGCTTCATGTACAGTCCGGACAGCTTCTTGCAACAAGAATTGGAGGCATCCTTCCTCTATGAAGATACTCCCGACCAGGTCAAGGCCACAGCCGACGTGAAAAACGACATGGAAAGCAGCCGACCCATGGACCGTCTGATTTGCGGCGACGTGGGTTTCGGAAAGACGGAAATTGCCGTACGCGCTGCTTTCAAGGCCGTGACCGACAACAAACAGGTGGCCATCCTGGTACCCACGACGGTGTTGGCTTTCCAGCATTTCAAAACCTTTAAAAAACGATTGGCCGATTTTCCCTGCACCGTCGACTACCTGAGCCGTTCCCGTTCGTCAAACGCCACCACCCGCATTCTCAGCGAATTGAAAGAAGGAAAAATCAATATCATCATAGGCACCCACAAACTCATCAGCAAAAGCGTCCAATTCCACGATTTGGGGCTGCTTATCATTGATGAGGAGCAGAAATTCGGGGTAGGTGTCAAGGAAAAACTGCGTCAGCTGAAGGTGAATGTCGATACGCTCACCCTCACCGCTACCCCCATTCCACGCACCTTACAGTTTTCGCTGATGGGGGCCAGGGATTTGAGCACCATCACCACCCCACCCCCCAACCGTTACCCTATCCAAACCGAATTAAATACCCTCAACGATGATTTAATCCGGGAAGCGGTGGAATTTGAATTGGGTCGTAACGGACAGGTGTTTATCCTTAATAACCGCATCAACAACCTACCCGAGATTGAGGCTATGGTACACCGCTGTGTGCCCGGTGTCCGTACCGCCATCGCCCACGGCCAAATGCCCGGGCCTGACCTGGAACAAATCATCCTCGACTT
>CAYPLF010000104.1:0-3624 GCA_964411555.1 uncultured Bacteroidales bacterium
CAAACAAGCCGCCGAAGCCCTGACCGCCGAAATCAAGGCCATTATTGCCGGCTGATAGGAAAAGGTAACTAGTACGGTAAATTCAAAGACGGAACGTAAACCCCATCCTGTTCAAAAAAGTGGGTGTTTCTAAGCATTAGCTTGGAAACACCCACTTGGTTTATAGTACCCTCTGGTTAGAACATCATGTTTATACCTGTTTGCAGGTTGAAGTAGGAATTATTGATGGGAATGAATTGCGGGCTCACCTTGAACGGAATGTAGTCGGCTGCCACATAGACGTTCAGGAAGAGCAGTTTCACGTTGACGGCGGCACCGAACGAACTCATTTCACCGTGCAGCAACGAATAGGTCAAAGCAGTCTGGATTAAGCTCATCGGCTTCAGATTGGCCGAAATCATAAAATCCTGGTAAGTACCCGTTTCAGTCAAGCCCGTCTGTGATAAAACCCCAAGGGAGACCTTGTTGTTGGCCAGACCGGCTTCAGCGCCCACATTGATCTTGGTCGTCAGCTTGCTTGTATACGCTTCCGGATTGTCCACCTTCTTCAGGTGCATCATGTCTGCAAAGACACCGGCATCGATCGAGGCATCCCCACCGGCCAGATCCGCACCGGAGAACGTAAACGACCCCGTCGATTTAGCCTGGTTCACACAAGCAGGATCCCATTTGATGGAACCGAAATCGGTAACAGCAGCCGACAACGTAAGAAACTTCATCGGTTTGAACGTCAAGCCCACATCGAACGACAAGCCCGTCCCGGCCTTCGGCAAGGTTCCCATCGGATCGGCCTGTACATCGGTAACAAAATTGTCGAAGTAGCTCATATCCATGGTCTGATCCATATTTTGCATGTTCAGGTAACCCTGGTCATCGTACTGCAGTTTGATGAATTCCGGGGCAATCAACCTCAAATCACCCTGCGTGGCAATGTCCCAGGACGATCCTGTGGCATTGATGGTAAAGTTGTCAAAGCCTAGCCGCATATCGGCAATACCCATCAAGTAATTAACGTTGGCACCGACCGAAAGCTTTTTACCGATTTCCATCGACAAACCGGCACCAGTCTTGATGTAGCTCATGGCGTTAATGTTCAGGTCGGTCATGTCGATGATTCCGCTGCTGCCCGGTCCATTCATCACCAGACGGAAAAAATCCTTGGGCAAACCAAAGCCCATGTCCGTGACCATGCTGGCTCCGGCCGTGAAGTACAATTTTCCCAACTTCAGACCCAAATTTAACAAATCCATGTTCATGCTCATGCCAAAGTTTGAGACATCGCCCAAACCCGACATGAAATTGTCTTTCGAAACCTGATCCAAATCCGGGTGAAGCACCGTCATCAGCGTGCTTCCATCAGAGCTCGGATAGAAAATGTCGCTGAAAGCTAGGTCGGAGTAAACTTTCAGACCAAAGCTGCTGATGCCGGCACCCGCGCCCGAACGGCTGGGAGCCATAGCCGGATTCCACTTGGTGTGGAAGGGAGTCTTTTCGAGGAAATAGAGCGAATTGACCATCTGGGACGAAGCTTTCTCGGTGGAAAGGAACATCGTAGCCACGGTCAGGACAGTTGTAAGTGAAAGTATGATGCGTTTCATAGTGTACTTTTTTTCTGTGGTGTTTGGATTCCTGTTACCGGTTCTCATTCTTCTTCCTTTTTATTCAGGTCCAGGTTAACCCCGCCCGTAATTTCGGCAGCGACAGCAATGCTGATGTAGTCCGTTGGCTGAAGAGCCACATAATCCTTGTCGCTGGTACCCGACTGAAGGATGAATCCCACGCGGAAACGCGCCACATCCTTGAACTGATCCACCTGAGTTGACGTGAAGGCCAGCCTGGTCTTGGTCATCGACGTGTCGGAAGCCAGGCCGTTGGTGACCTTAGCCGCTTTGATCTGGCTGGTTTCGATGTAGAACATATCCGAACCGGCCTGATTTTCGGCGGTAAGACGAATCTTGATGCCCAGGGGAATGCGGTTCGTCACATCGAACAGCACGCCGAAGCCCAGGTCTTCCTGCTCGGCCAGCTTGTCGAGCACACTCAGGAAAGGATTCGTAATGGTATCGGTCATGTTGAGCATCAGATCGGTACCGAACTGGACCGGAAGCTCAAACGTCGATTCCATTTCCAGCGTGGTATTCTTGTTGATGAAGTGATTGCTGGTGTTCGGGTCCACCTGAATGGTGTAGCCGGTTGTCAGTTCGCTCGGATTGATTTTAAACAGGTTGGACGTTCCGTTGTTGCGGTCTATGGTGAAGCTGTCCACTACCATCGACGTAGGAGTGGCTGCTGCTGCCAGTGTAAAGGTGGAATTTGTCAGCGCTGCCGTCTGACCGGTGGTGGCATTTTTGGAGCTCATGGCCAGCGTCATATTGACCGGCATGCCCAGATTTTCCCTCCATTTGAATTTGATGGTGGGGTTGTAGAAGCTCAGCACGTTGTTGCCGGATATCATGTCTCCGAATCCTTTAAATTCCTCGGTTTCCGTATCGCTCTTGCTGTACGTGACCTTGCCATAAACGGTTTCGAAGTCGATCCCGTTAAACTTGATGGAAACGGCCATGGTAGACTGAGGGTTGGTCACCACCGTGATATCACCGGCAGTAGCCACGTTGATGTTGACTGCGTAGGCAATTTGAAGCACCTTGCTGTTGGTAAAATCCAACGAGCGGATTTCAATGGTTTTTTCTTCGTTGCCCTTCAGGGTCCACGAGGTCTTCTTGATTCCGTCTATGTAGTATTCAGCCACATTGTCCTGAGGCGTGCAGGTGATGGTGATGCTGTTGTTAAGGTTCGAACCCCCCAGATTCGCCGTTGTGCCTTTCATGGTGAAGGTGGTGTTCTTCAGCGTTACCCGTTTGATGTTCATCGGGTCGGTGGGAAAGTCCGGCATGGTGATGCTGGCCGTGTCGCTGTACGTTGGCAAACTGCCTGCAGGCACCGTATAAGGAACGGATGGAGCCAACAACAGATTGACGCTGGTGGAGTAATCGCCCGGTTTGCTCAGCGCAACACCGGTGAGGGAACCAATCACTTCTGTAAGATCCATGCGCGACGTTTCACTGAAGTAGTACATGTTGTTTTTTACCCGAATGCCGGATGAATCGCTTCCATCGACTTTCAGGATGCTGTCCATGGAAAGTGTGAGCGAACCGATGGGTAGAATAATAGACTCGTCCAGCAATTGCACTTCATAGTCGGCTTTCTGCAAGTCGTAAGACGAATCCACACAAGATAAGGTCAGGAGACCTGCCAAAGCCAGGGAGCCGCTTCTGATACAATTTCGCAATGATTTCATATGCACGTTTTTTAGTTATAGATGGTTTGGTCTGAATCGAACTAAATGGAAAAGAGCGCTGAATATGTTGCAATATTAAACCATTTAAATCGTAAAACGTACGCAATTCGTTAATTTCTTTAAAAAAAATAGCCTGACATGAAAAATGCCAGGCTATTTTTTAAAAAAGAAACGACTGTTTCGTCTCAGTCTTCCAGTAAAATCTCCATGATGGTCACAGCGGCTTTGGCTACAGAGGTTCCCGGACCAAAGATACCGGAAACGCCGGCCTTGTACAGGTAATCGTAATCCTGAGCTGGAATAACACCGCCGGCGATGACGATGAT
>CAYPLF010000105.1:0-3479 GCA_964411555.1 uncultured Bacteroidales bacterium
ATGCTTCTCTTTGTTTTATTGAGCAAGTTTATTGCTCGAAAACGGGTGCAAGATAAGCATAAAAGTTAATGGATGATAATTTTTTGGTATTATTTTAAGCCCTAAAGTATATTTTTTTTTACTATATGGTCAAGAAATTCAAGGAAAACCGGGTGCCTTTTTTCAGGTCTTGATTCACGGTTTTTCCCAGGCATTCGGTCAGGTATTTGGGGTGCAATCCGTATCCTGGGCGTACGGAACGGAGGTTCTTTTCGGTCAGTACGTCGCCGGCTTTCATATCTTCCGCTACGTAGAGGGAGCGTGCGAATTGACGGCCTTTGATCTGGCTCTTGTCGGTTTCATAGTGTACCGTTCCCAGTGCCTTTTCAATGTTTCTGATGGAGGTGACCATGGCGGCGAACGCGTCGATTTCCATGGAGAAGGCTGCATCGGGACCGCCCAGGGAGCGGTCGAGGATGACGTGTTTTTCAATGACGCTGGCGCCCAATGCGATGGCTGCGGTCACAACGTCGGTTCCCATGGTATGGTCCGACAGGCCTACCTTGACGCCAAAGCGTTCCTTCATATCGACCATGGTCATTAGATTGGCCTCTTCAATGCGTGCCGGATAAGCTGAGGTGCATTTCAGGAGGGTGATGTCGTGGTTTCCGGCACGATGGCAGGCTTCGATGGCCAAACGGATGTCTGCTTCGAGTGCAATCCCGGTGGAGATGATCATGGGTTTGCCTTTTGACGCTGTATATTCAATCAGGGGCAGGTCGGTGATTTCAAAACTGGCTATTTTATAGATGGGGTTACCCAGGGTTTCCAGGAAATCCACCGCTGTGTTGTCGAAGGGGGTTGAGAAGCAGCAAAGCCCAAGGCTTTCGGCCTCATCGAAAATGGCCTTGTGCCATTCCCAGGGGGTATGGGCCTCCTGGTAAAGGTCGTACAGGGTTCTGTTATCCCACAGGCTTGTTCCTTTTACGACGAAGTCTTCGTTCGTGCAGTTGAGGGTTATCGTATCGGCTGTGTACGTTTGGAGTTTGATGGCGTCGGCGCCGGCTTCTTTGGCAGCGCGGACGGTGGCCAGGGCAACGTCGAGATGGTTGCCGTGGTTGGCGGATAATTCGGCGACAACGAATGTTCTTGACTGTGAACCGGTGTTGGGTGTGTGTTTCATCTCTTCTTTTGTTGACGCATGAACCGGATAAAATTATCCAGGTCTCTTTTTTCCTCTTTGTTGTTCAAAAAGTCTGAGGCTGTAATGACGTGTTCCACGAACAGCGTTTCTACTCCATTGACAATCAGCATCTTCTCTCCTGTCTTTTTGAAACCCAGGTAATTGTCGATGAGTGTGGCCGAGGCATTGTCGGCGTGGATGGCGCCATACAACGCGTGCAATCCCAGTTGTTCAAAAGCGAAAGCCAGCTGGCTGAAAACAAAAAAGAACCCCTCCCCGCTTCCTATCAGGTCGGGACGCAAAAAATAGCCCAATTCGGCGGTGCCGTTTGCTGCATCCACATCGGTCAGATTCATGGAGCCTACTATCTTATGTTCGTCGGAAACCATCCAGTAATACCGGTCTGTCCGTTGGGAGAGGCCATCGATAAAGGCAAGATGGTGTTCGAGGGGAATGGGTTCCGTGGAATACATGTGCTTGCGGATGGTGGCATCGTTGCGCCATTCCAACAGCTGTTTTTTTTCAGCTTCCGTCAGGATGATGTAGTTCTTGAAGGAATAGTTCTCCCAGTGGTAGATGGTGGCTGGTTCTATGGGTATCATCGGTTCCTTTTTTTTGCTGAGCTTCGGTTTATGGCCTGTTTTGTTCCAGGAGGGCATGGATGACCACGTCTTTGTACGCGCCGTCTATCCGGCAGTGTTCGCGCAAGGTGGCTTCGCGGGTGAATCCGTTGGCTTCAAATATGGTGTATACATGCGGCCTGAGGTCGAACGCGTAGGTGTAGAGTTTGTGCAGGTGCAGCTCGTCGAAGGCTATCTGGTACAGGAGCTTGAGGAAGGTATCCCAATGGGTCTTGAAGCCTGTTTGTTCCCGTTCGGTGGCCATGATAAAGGAGATTTCGGCGGTTTTGTCGGTCCAGTTGATGTGTACCAGCCCTCCGTAACCGATGCAGGTGCTTCCTTCGAGGTAGGAAAACAGGAGTTGGTCGGGTTCGTCTTGCTGGAACAGCTTGGCGACAACGGTGGTGAAGTAGGTGTCCTGGTCGTGTTCGGTCAGGGGTTTCTGCTGGCGCAGGTGGTAGAGTTGCTCGTTCCGCCAACGCATGATGTCGTACCGGTCTTCCATGCGGAGGGGTACCAGTGCGTAGTTGCCTGCCTGGAAGGTCTGCTTAGCGAGTTTTTTGTAGGAGTTCATATTTGAGTTCGGCCAGTTGCCAGTCGGTGGGTGTATCGATGTCTTGTACTTCCATTTCCGATAGGATGATGCTTCCTGTTCGTCCGTTCAACAGGGTGCCGTTGACGGTTCGGGGGTTGTACCAGTACCATTGGCCGGCATCGTGATACGCGGTTTCCAGGTCTTGTGAACGGGTGTTCACGTGTTCGGGCCAAATCATTTGCGTGTGTTGCTTGTCGTCCATCCGCACGGCCCGCCAAATGGGATAGCTGAAGGCGACCACGGGATAGACGGCGTCGTACCGGTTTTCTTTCAGCAGGTTGAAGCCGTTTTTCAGGTGCTCGATGTTGATTAGCGGCGCGGTGGCGTAGATGCAGCAGATGTACTGAAATGTTTGGTTCAGCTGTGATTGGTAGGCTGTTTCCACTTCTTTCAACACGTCCATGGTGGTGGCGGTGTCGCCGGCGGTTGCTTCGGAGCGCAGGAAGGGAACCTTGGCTCCGTAGTGTCGGGCTATGGCTGCCAGTTCTGCGTCGTCGGTGGAGACCATGACTTCATCGAACAGGCCGCTGTTCAGGGCGGCTTCAATGGAGTAGGCCATGACCGGCTTCCCCAGAAATTCTTTTCTGTTTTTTCCGGGTATGCGTTTGCTTCCTCCCCTGGCCGGTATGATGCACAGGTTAGCCATAGTATTCGTTGATGGTTTGGATGACGAACTGTTGTTCTTCATCGGTCAACGTGGGGTACAACGGGATGCTGATGCAGCGGCTGTAGTAGGTTTCTGCGTTGGGCAGGTCGCCTGGTTTCCAGCCTTGTTGTTGGTAGTAGGGCATGAGGTGCACAGGGATGTAGTGGATCTGTGCTATGATGTCGTGGGCACGCAGGTGCTTGTACAGGCCGAAGCGGTCCTTGACTTCGATGATGTAGAGGTGGTAGGCGTGTCCTTCCACGTTGCCCGATTGGCCTTGGATATAGGGTTTTCCTGCGAAGGCTGTTGCGTAGGTGGCTGCGAGTTGGCGGCGTCTGGCCAGGCCTTGTTCGGCGCGGTTGAGCTGGCTCAGTCCTAGGGCGGCCTGGATATCGGTGAGCCGGTAGTTGAAGCCGAGTTGCTGCATTTCCATGTACCAGCCCGGGTATTCGGTGG
>CAYPLF010000106.1:0-3432 GCA_964411555.1 uncultured Bacteroidales bacterium
CACATGCGTGCAGGCCATCAGGGAGAGCAGCAAACAGAGAACGAGCGCAGGGAAAACAGATAGCTTCATATTTAGGAAGAATAGGGAGAAGATTTTTGCGAATTAAGAGGATTTGATTGGCTATCCATAAAGTAAAAATAGAACCAATAGGTATTGCCAAACAAAGGCTTGAACATATTTCTGGCAGCACTCTCCGACAATCCGGAGTATTGTTCAACCGTTGTTATAAATTGGTTAAACCGCTGTAAAACAGCAGGATCATATAGGTCTTGGTTGATGTAATGAGTTTGCTGTAGTTGGTTGAACAAGAGAGCTGCTTCCTGGATATGGATGGGAATGCGTCTTTTGTATTGTTCAGTATAGGCAAAGTAAGCCGGCCAAAACTGATCGATATTTTTTAAATCCATATTTGCCAATAGGCACAGTTCTGCCATTTCGGGAGGTCCACCTACCGTATACGCGAAGCTTAACTGTAAGTGCTGTTCCATGTTTGAAAAAGCAAACTCCAGATTGTTGGCATAATGTGTGAGGGCTAAAACCGTTGAATAATCCGGGTCTTTTTCCAATAAGGATGGATCTTCGATGAAGGTGGCCAGTTTCTTGGCCAATGGACGGTAAAACAAGCTTTTTGCCAGGATATTGTTGTATTTTCTGGCCAATGACTTTTGACCATTGACCGCATTGTTCAATACAAAGTATTTCAAATTGGTCATACTCATGCCGTATACGACCGAATTTTCCATACACCACCTTTGACAAGAATTGATTTTGCCGTAATTGAAATAAAAGAACGGGCCTGCCAGATGATAATCAACCGTGTTTTCCGGGTCTTTGATAAAACGAGTGTCCTCCTTCATTTTATTTCCATCACTGTAATGGTACTTCTCATCACCTAACTTGTTTAATTTGTACAAGGCCATATTGGTATACATGACAATTAACCGGGTCGGTTCATCTCGCTCCTTTTTCGCCAACCGGAGGACTTGGTCCCAATCGCCTTTTTCCGAGGCCTCCATCATACTTAGTTCGGTTATGTAATTTCCGTTTTTGCACGTCATAGAATCGACTAAGAATGCGGTTGCAATGAAAAAGAAGAAAGGTAATAATTTGAATCGTTTTTTATCAGTTGGTTTAATTGGTGGGATAATTGTAAACAGAATAAGATAGATGGCTCCGAGTTGATAAGGCAACCAAAGCATACGTTTGCTTTCTGAGTTCCAATAATCCGGCAAGTTGGATAGGTAGTAATACTTGTTGGAGGCCTGGAACACCCATTCGTCGTATGCGAGCGGTACAAGCAGCATAGAGACCAGGGCAACCCCTGTCGGTATCAGGTGAGAGGTGTTCTTCTCTCCGATAGCATGTTTGAGGGAGATAATGGTGAACAACAGCGATCCCATTGTTCCGTATACGCCAGCAATCGGATAAGCCACTAGCATGTATTGGACAACCACCAGCGATTGAGCGATTGGTTTTCTTGTCGTTTTCCCTAAGAGAATGCCCGTGATTGCAACCAATACTCCCATAATGGGTACATAGGAAAACGCTTTGAGTTTTATCCAATAGATCATGTATCCATTTTGCGTCAACATGAGCAACAAAAGCAGGGATGGTATCAGCGCAAGTGGAAAAAGCTCTCTTTTCAGGTTGAACGCTTTGCTGGTCATCCACGTTACAAGTAGCAAAAAAGAGGTATAGATGATCGTGCCCAACCATGGATAATAGAAGAAGTCATTGAAAAAAGAGGAAACATATACTGAAAGTCCACCAACCCTGGACAGGCATTCTTTCAAGTAGGTCAAATCGGAGATGAAAAGTGATCGATCTTGTAATTTCCAGAGAACAGACCTGTTCTCCAATAGCAGTTGGTAACCTACAAACAGAACAAACAGTACAGCCGAGAGTATTGGAAGCGTCTTTCCATTTATCAACAAACGAATTCGGTTTTTTTCTTCTATCTTGGGTTGTTGTTGCTTAACGTTCTGCTTTTGTTTGGGTGAGGTCATACTGTCTGAACGATGAACGTGCACGTTGTTGGTCTTTTTTGTCATGGACGTTGTCTTCATTTTTTTGGGCTGTATGCTTCACCCTCTATTTCCATCAACAGGTTATCCCGACATATATCAGCCAGGACCAAGGATTTGGATATATGTGGAAATTGAGTTTCACATATTGACTTGATGGCATCACGGTATTCAAGGTCTTTAATATACACCCTGATGTGGTTGAAGTGAAAGGTCTGATTGCTTAGAGTAACATCGGGAGATACCAGTTCCAACATGTTACTGATAGCTACTTCCGTTTGTTTACGGACGTCCCCTAAACCAACTGTTTCCTGACCAAGTATGGCAGCTGTACCCGAAATGAATACTTGTAATTCGTTGTTGGATTCTAGCATTTTGGCTCGTTCGAACAAGGGAGGATTTTTTTGTTTTCCATGAAGGGCATCTCCTACAAGGTGTTGTTGTTCATAGTGATACGCATTCACCTGTTTAGGATTGTATAAGCCAATTTTTCGTAGAGAAGAAATGGGCGAGGTGGCAATAAAATCAATCGAAAACGGCCCGGTTTTAACCCCGATACCTGTGGCGGCAGGGTAGCCATCCACAAACAATGATTTGGAATACCATTCTTTACGAACTTCATTAAAAACTTGATAGTGTTGAACCGATTTTCCCTGAGTTTGTACAACATCCAAAATGCCAGGTACATAGTTCCATTGACGCACAATATCAGACAACGATAATCCTTCATGTTGAAGGATATCAACCAGTAATTGGAATGTTTCATCCAATTGTTCATGCAAACCAGCCAATATATCGACATGGCGAATTCCCATACAACAAATGGAAATACCCGTTTCATCCCGAAAGCGTGTATAAGCTATTCCTTTGTAGTCAAGGTAATCTAATGCTTGAGTTGTATCGTCCAGCCACATCTCTATGGAAACGGGACAGCAATCTGCTTGAGCCAGCACATTATAAGGAATCTGCAACCCGTTTTTTTTCATGGACGCAACGATAGCGTTCTGTACGGGTTGAAACGATTCAATGGTTTCTGCTTCAATAAAAAAGACAACACCAAGCAAGGAGCTTGTTTTTGTTTGTTGATGAAGTTTTTCTATACAATCAGCCAGGCAAGAATCGATTGATTGTAAAGTGGGGTTGCAGTAAGCTATGCGATAAATCATTCTGGAGTCAATAAGGCACGCAAAGCTAAGAAATATTAGGCAGTCGGGGGTGTTAATAAAGTTTAAAACGATTCTTGTTTTTTAAATACGAACTTCTTCAGTGACAATTTGGTATAAATAGTAAATTACCACTGTGCGTTCCAGCTTACAAGCCTGCATTAAGCGCGTTTTCAACTTGGGCTTTCAAGATGCCTCTTTTTGTCATCGGTGCCGGATTGACGATGAATTCGGGTATGTTGAAC
>CAYPLF010000107.1:0-3424 GCA_964411555.1 uncultured Bacteroidales bacterium
GAAGAGTCGCCGTGGCTTAGCTGGTGTTAGCACACGTCGTTTTTATTTTTATTTCTTTCCTTTTTCTTCTTCTTTCTTCCTGATTATCTTTCGATTGATTCTCCACCTGATGGTATCTTACAGTTGCAATTATCTTTGGAATAGCAAGAACAACTCTACGGTGAAGCCGTTTCTCTTTATCTTATCAATCCTCAGTATCTGACAGCTATTAATCGACAATCACATTTTATCTGTCATCTGCTCATCATTATCCAGAGTTGCTATTCCGAATCCGATTGAATCATTCAATTTGCAATCCATTTGGATCAGCAAGGTCTATTCTACGGCGAAGCCGTTTCTTTCTTTTATCTTTGGTATCTATCCTTTGCCAATCAATCTATACCAATAATTTGTCATTAGGGAATAAACATCGACGTTTCTTTATCCCAAAAAAACAGAATCACTTTATCGACAAAATCATGTATAGAATTGTTATACAGCACTTTACAAAACACGACAGAATCTATTTTTCATCAATCTGAGCGATTGTCTTTTTACACATTCGATTAGCTTAAACCCCACCTTCTCTTCCTCTTCTCTTCATAAACTATTGCAGGAATCGTCGTCCGTGCGTTCTACGATGTGTGCTAACATTTGTATAAACGAACATATATTGTGTTTATATCACTATTACAAAACACGCAAGAAAACAAAAACCCAAACAGAATACCATTAGAGCCCTATCAAAAAACAAAACAGCCCCCAAAAAACAGTTGCGTGTTATTGGAATAGGCGTTGCGTGTTATTTATTTTTATTGCGTTTATAAAATAAACGCAACGAAGTTCGTCACTCACATCCTCATGTTGAGCAGCGGTGGTAGTTTAAATACAATTATTGCTCTGAGGTATTTGAAAGACCGTTTATCTCAGAGCAGAAGCAAAACAATTGATGTGTGAACATGATATGTACAAACATCAAATTTTGCGTACCTAAAGTAGTGTATTTTTTCATATGCACGTGAACAACTTATTAATTTTTCTGATTGATTTTATACATCCAGTTTGTCAAGAGGACTTTTAACTTGATCGAAACCTTTGGTAGTTACGTGCGTATAGATTTCAGTAGTTTTGGTGCTTCCGTGGCCTAACAGGTGTTGGATGTAACGCAGGTCGGTGCCGTTTTCGAGCAAATGGGTGGCAAAGCTGTGGCGTAGAGTGTGAACCGTGACATGCTTTTCTATTTGGGCTTTCTTGACCGCAGCTTTTAGAATGTTTTGAATGCTTCGATCGGAATAATTGGAACCATCCTGCCCTTCAAACAGCCATAGCTTAGGCTTGTATTCGCTAAAGTATCGTCGAAGAATGTCCAGCGTTTTGGGAGAAAGCAACGTGTAGCGATCCTTCTTTCCTTTAGCTTGAACCACCCGTATTTGCATCCGTCGTGAGTCGATGTCGGTAAGTTTAAGCGCTATGGCTTCACTGATGCGTAATCCCGCTGAATAGATGGTCATCAGTATGGCCTTGTGTTTTAGGTTGGATGTGGCATTGAGGATTAAGGCTACTTCGCTTTCACTGAGTACGACCGGTAAAGCATGGTCTACACGTGGACGATCAATGAGGTAAGTTTTCCGTTGGCCGCCCAATACACGCTCATAGTAGAACTTGATGGCGTTGATGGCTTGATTTTGATACGAAATGGATATGTTTCGTTCAAGCACTAGGTAGTGCACGAAGGCTAGAATCATGGTCTCATCAATTTCATCGGGTTCGTATTGAGCGTAGTAATTGATAAATTCCTCAAACAGACTGGTGTATGTGCGGATGGTGTTTTCACTGTAACGCATTTCCTTTAGCTTCAGCACATAAGAAACCGGACAATGTTTATAGGATGAATCGGGCAAAGGCCTTAGGCGACCCGGCTTCTCGGCTTGCAATTTTTCCTCCTCATAGATGACAGTCAGGTTTTGTGCTTCGGCTATTTGACGCAGACGTTCAAGGATGTTTTCGGAATAGGGAACCACCCACCATTTGTTCACACCATCCCATCGGTAATAGGGTGTGCCTTTGATGGCATAGTTGAGTGCAGGGTTGTTGGCAAAAACAATGCGAAGTCTATTTGACAAAGTTTTGTAGAACAGAACACTTCCAACAGGAATGGTTTGAATACAAGAAACAGCGGTTGGCAATTCAAGCTGAGCCGATTGGTTTAATGAGGCAACTCGTTCCTTGAAATAGTCAAGAAGCATCTCAAGGTTTTTTCCATAGTTGGGTACAACCCATACAAAAGCACCCGGATCCCAACGCACGTAGGTAAACGACCGTAGAAACTGAATATCGAGGGCATTCTTTGGCAGTCGAATAAAAATGCGGCGTCCGGCCACTTCAATTGCAACGTTCTTTTGGGGTTCTACCTGATTTCTGTTAATAGATGCATCCACTTATACTATATATTAATAAAATATTAACTACAAATATATAATACATGTTAGATTTCCGGTACAAAACACCAAAAAAATTTGACAATAAGATCACTGCCGTCCGCCCAATGAGCGTTGCAGTGGAGCCGGTAGGGTGAGCTGATGCGTAGTTGCGCAGAAGGCTGTATAGAAAACCGAGCAGCGGGAGGCGTTTAAAAATTTCATCTTCCGAGGAAGGAACGCCAGTGACTGACGCTTTGAAATTTTAGCCGGAGCGTGAAGGTTTTTAGGCCTTCAAGTCGGAGCACAGCCACCCTGCCGGCGGAACGGAAACACCCTGCTAATCCAGAAAAAAATAAAGGCGTCAAACTGTTGGTACTGGTTTGACGCCCTTAGTATTGGGTTGCTGCAGCGGTTATTGCTTGAAGTACAGCTGCAGGGTTTCGGTCAGGTAGTGCCTGGCGTTCATCCAGGTGTGGCCGCCACCGGTGACAAGCGTTTTGGTTTTGACACCCTTGTCTTTTAGCAAGGCCATGAAATCGGAAGCCTCCTTGTAGAGGAAATCCTCACTGCCCACACCCAGGAAGAACAACTTCAACTGCTTGTTCAGCTGTTCAGGCGTGGATTTCACGTTTTCAGCATACGCGTCAGGCATGAGGTAGGCGCTGTAGGAACCGATGTAGGAAAACATGTCCAGGTTGGTCAACGCCGTGTACAACGATTGACCGCCACCCCGGGAGAAACCAGCGATGGCACGGTGGTCCTTGTCGGCTATGACCCGGAAGTTCTTTTCCACGAAGGGAATGATGTTGTCCACCGTTTCCTTGCTGAAGGTTTTGTACACTTCCACCACTTCCGGCGTTTTGGGACCCGGAGCCCCCATGTTCATGTAACCGTAGGGCATGACGATGATCATGGGTTCAGCCTTTTTGGCGGCAATCAAGTTGTCGAGGATGATGTTGGCACGACCCACCTTGAACCAGGTTTCTTCCGTGTCGGTGGTGCCGCTGACCAGGTACAACACCGGG
>CAYPLF010000108.1:0-3371 GCA_964411555.1 uncultured Bacteroidales bacterium
GATGAGGGCATTGGCATCAGCAAAAAGGCGCAACGGCAGCTGTTCAAGGAATTTTACCGGGGTGAGAACGCGGTCAATGCAAAAATCGTAGGTTCGGGCATCGGGCTTTTGTTGGTGAAAAAGTATGTGCAATTGCATGGCGGTTCGGTCGGCTTTGACAGTCAGGAAAACAAAGGTTCAACCTTCCGGGTCGAGATTCCGTTCAAATCGGTTCCAAACAAGTCGGCAATCAAGTCCTCATCGGTGGATGACAGGAACGTTGTAGACGATAGAACCTTAGTGGATGATCGGCTTCTTCGTCATAGGGCATCCGCTGTCGAAACGGAGCCGGCCCATCCGAATGGTGGGCATGAACCAACAGAAGAAACGGTGCATGAAATGAACGTGCTGATCGTGGAAGACAACGATGAGTTGTTGCAGTTCCTGAAAACAACGTTGGGCAGCAATTTCAATGTGACCACGGCTGTTGACGGAGCGGAAGCGTGGGCGTTCATCTCAAAACAGGTACCAGATTTGGTGGTATCCGACATCATGATGCCCAATATGGATGGTTTTGAACTGTGCCGGATGATCAAATCGACGTTTGATACGTCCCATATTCCGGTCATCCTGCTAACGGCCCTGTCGGAAAAAACCGACCAGTTGCACGGGTTGGGCCTGGGGGCCGACGACTATTTGACCAAGCCCTTTGATACGGCGGTACTGATAGAACGCATCAAATCCATCATCCGCAACCGGGAATTGGTTCGGGAAAAGGCGCTGAGTTTGAGTAAGGGGGAGCCCGTAAAACCCATCCTGAACAATGAATTGAACGATGCCTTTGTCAAAAAGATGTTCCTGGTGGTACAAGAGAACCGAGCGAATGCCGACTTTGATAAAAATGAGTTTGCCCGGGCCATGCATGTCAGCGGGTCGTTGCTTTATAAAAAGGTCAAAGCGCTTACTGATCAATCGCCAACCGAATTCATCAGAACCGTCCGAATCAACCATGCCATTGAGTTGCTGCAAAGTGGGAAGTATTCGGTGACGGAGGTCAGTGAATTGTGTGGATTCTCCAGTTTGACCTATTTCGGCATTGTCTTCAAAAAACAAACGGGAAAATCACCTTCAGGAATGATTTCATAAACGGCTTGGTTTTTGCCTTCTATCTAAATAAGGGCAGGTACCGTTTTTTATCTCAAACATAGAATATTTTAGTCATATTGTAGAGCTATCTTCCATGGTTGGCCCTACTTTTACCCCTTGAATGACATTAACATGAAACAACACAGTTACCGTTTTTTGGCGTTTTCGTTGATTGGTTCAGTCAACCAGTGTGCCAAAACAGGTAGTCATTTATTTCGGCGGTGTAGTGTATGTGTGAAATTAGGTAAATCCTTAGGTTTTGCAGTAGATCCGTAGTGTCGGCTTAATTAATAAAGAACCCTATGTTTGAATCAATACCCTTTCAATGAAAAAAGTAAGCCTTTTTTACTGTGTGTCCTTGTTGGATCCGGCTGTTTTGCAAAACAACCGGCCGACAAGGCTACCACAGCTTTTACAAATCCGGTCAATCTCAATCAATAATCCATATACCGATGAAAACCCTACAATGGATCCTTGCTCTTCTTTTGGTTCAAAGTTGTCTGTTTGCCCAGGAAAGGTACCAGGTGCCTATCCGCTCCGGAAATGAACCCATAGCTGAAGGGAAGTTTGAACCGACTTGGGCATCATTGAGTCAGTACCAGGTGCCCGAATGGTTCCGTAATGCCAAATTCGGCATCTGGGCGCATTGGGGGCCACAATGCCAACCCGGACAAGGTGACTGGTATGCTCGCTCCATGTACAATGAAGGCAGTTCACAGTACAAATGGCAGGTGGCACATTATGGCCATCCGTCCAAAGCCGGCTTTATGGAAGTAATCAACAGCTGGAAAGCTGAAAAATGGGATCCGGAAAAACTGGTTGCCTTGTACAAACGCGCCGGTGCACAGTACTTTTTTGCCATGGCCAACCACCACGACAATTTGGATATGTGGAACAGCAAGTATCAGGAATGGAATACGGTACGGGTCGGCCCCAAAAAAGACATTTTGGCCGGGTGGGCTGCAGCTGCCAGGAAAAACGACCTTCCTTTTGGACTCAGTGTCCATGCGGCGCATGCTTGGTCGTGGTATGAAGTGTCGCAACGCTCGGATAAAAATGGCGATTTGGCCGGCATACCTTATGATGGAAAACTGACAAAAGCAGACGGTAAAGGCACGTGGTGGGAAGGACTTGATCCACAGGAATTGTATGCCCAGGACCACCCCTTGAGCGAAGGCAGCCAGGATATCAATAAAATCCACAGCCAATGGGACTGGGGCAATGGTGTGACCATTCCTTCCCAAGCCTATTGTGAGAAGTTTTACAACCGTACCATGGACTTAATCAATCAATTCCATCCGGACTTGTTGTATTTTGACGATACGGCATTGCCGTTGTATCCTGTCAGTGATGCCGGTTTGAAAATTACAGCCCATTTCTACAACAGCAATATGGCCCGACACAAAGGGAAACTGGAGGCGGTCCTGTTCGGAAAGGTGCTGACACCCGAACAGAAAAAATGCATGGTTTGGGATGTGGAACGGGGTTCTCCCGACAAAATTCAGGAGTTTCCCTGGCAAACCTGTTCTTGCATAGGTGATTGGCATTACAATACCTCTGTGTATGAGAACAATCGGTATAAATCAGCAAAAGATGTTATTCAGATGTTGATTGATGTCGTCAGTAAAAATGGAAACTTGCTCTTGAATATTCCTGTTCGGGGGGATGGCACAATCGATGAAAAGGAAATTGCCGTGGTTGAAGGTATAGCTGCCTGGATGGATATCAACAAGGAAAGCATTTTCGATACCCGTCCCTGGAAGGTGTTCGGTGAAGGTCCTGCCGCAGACGCCGCCAATCCCATCAGGGCCCAAGGTTTCAATGAAGGTAGGGTCAAGTTTTCTGCAAAAGACATCCGGTTCAACCAAAACGGAAAAATCCTGTATGTAACCGTCTTGGGTGCCCCGGAAGAAAGTATTTCTATCAGAAATCTAGGTGCGTCGGTTTCATCCACCAAAATTTCCAAAATTGAAATGCTTGGAAGTAAGGAAAAAATCAAATGGAATCAACAGGCTGATTTTCTGAGAATTGAAAAACCTACGGTAATTCCAAATCCGATTGCGGTGGTCTTTAAGGTGTTTCAAAAGTAAACCGACGAAACGGAAATGTTGATGACCTGTGCAGGTTCGAGTCCTGTTCTGGGCACACGATATACCCAAAAAGAAAAGGCTGACACGCTTCTAGAGCTGTCAGCCTTTTTCTTTGTGCCCAGAACAGGACTCGAACCTGCACAGCCTTGCGGCCAC
>CAYPLF010000109.1:0-3338 GCA_964411555.1 uncultured Bacteroidales bacterium
TCCCATCATTGTGCGTAAAGGCGCAACAACCATGACGGTCAAATTGTCGGATCTGTCGGTAAAAGCAGTGAACGATACGGTGTCAAACCTATCGGTTACGCTGAATCGATCGGGAAACATGTCGGCGTATGGTACCCTGGAAGCTACCTATGTGCCAGAAACCGGCAGTCAGTTGGTTGTTGGTTTGGCCAATGGTGTGGGCATCTATACGGAATTGAGCAAACGGAACTACACGTTGCCTTTAAAGGTAAAACCCGGAATGAAAGGCAAACTGTTGGTCCGTTTCCTGACGCCCCGTGATGCCGGTGCAAGTGAGCTGGCACGAGCTGAGTTGAAGTTGCCATAAACAAAAAAAGTTGATTATGTGGAAGCGAATTGCATACCCCTTTTTAGTGTTCTTGATGGGGGGAGTGAGTGCTTTTGCCCTTGACCCACCCTCATTGCCACCCCGTACGCCGGTTGTAGTGGAGCCGACAACGCCCATACGATTTGGTAATTTTACGGCACCTTCAGGCTCTTCCGGTTCGGTCACTGTTTCCACCTCCGGTTCTATAACACCCAGTGGTGATATTTATCTGTTTGGAGGAACGGTACAACCGGCACAGTTTGAGTTCTATTTGATGCCGGGCAGAACCGTCTATGTGCGTTTTATCAATACGATTACAGTATCCGGTAATAGTGCCGGTGGATCCATGCAGTTCATCAACCCCACGTTTGAGTTGGAAGGGGGAACCATACTGGAACAGACGTCCACCTATATCAGCTTTAAGTCGCACGTGGGCAGCAACCGGTTGCACCGCTTGAAAATGGGTGGAACGTTGTTGGTCAACAGTCGGTTGTCCAATCCCCCCGATACGTATAATGGTAGTTTGCCGCTGATTATTGAGGCGTATTGATGCGCCTTATTTCCTGATTACACTTCAAAAACGCTTGTTTGTAGATGGCCGTTAGTATCCCGCATTGTGTTCAGTCATGGTTCTTCAGATTGGGGATGGCGGCTTCTTTCGTGCTTATGGGAAGTGTGTTCCCCATGCGGGCTGCCGTACAGGAGGCCTCGGATAATCCCAATTTGGAATCATTCAATGTCACCATCAACTTTGGTGAAATTGGCTCCTATATTTTTCCCGCCTTCTACGAAGACCCGGATGTGCTGTATTTGCCGGTTGATGAATTGTTCGGCTTATTCAAGATGTACAGGAAAGTAACCGAAGAGGGTCGTGTCATAAAAGGGTACGTAGAAACGCAGGACAGACCGTTTGAGGTCAATGCAAAAGATACGTTAGTCTTGTTCAACGGGAAGGTAACACCCATTAAGCCGGGCGATGCCATCATGGATATGGGTACGATTTACCTGAAAACGACGCTGTTAAAAGAAAGCTTTGGGTTTAATTTTGAGTTTTCCTTCAGGAATCTGACAGCTAAGTTTGCCGTTGATTATGAATTGCCGGTAATCAAGTTGAAAAAGCAGGAAAAGAACCGGTTGAAACTGAGTGGAAAAGGACAAGAGGCAGCTTACGATACCATTATACCCAGAACGTACCATTATTTCAGAGGGGGTATGTTTGATTGGTCGGTGGCTTCAACGCAATCAAATTCAACGATTGGCGAAACACGCATGGAACTTGGAGGAGGCGTAGAACTTTTAGGTGGTGAAACAAACATAACATTGAACTGGTCAGATAAATATGGTATGAACAGGGAACAACAACAGTATTACTGGCGATGGGCCAACAACGATGCACGTGCTGTCAAGCAAGTGCAGTTGGGTCGTATCAGTAATCGAAGCATTGCATCCCTGTTGGCACCCATGGACGGGTTTATGCTGAGCAATACCCCGACCACGCTGCGAAAAGCGTTGGGCACCTATCAGATATCAGATTACACGGAGCCTGATTGGGTCATTGAATTGTATGTGAACAACGTATTGATTGATTATACCCGGTCGGATGCGTCCGGATTTTATCGCTTTGAGCTACCCATTGTGTATGGTTTATCCAACATAGTACTGCGTTTTTACGGACCGGGTGGGGAAATCCGTTCGTTGGAAAAACGCATCAACATGCCGTACAATATGCTGCCTACCGGAGAACTGGAATACAGGGTGAGCGGAGGTTCAGTAATGGATACGACATCTTCCCTGTATGGCAGGGCTGAGGTGAACTACGGGGTGGCCAGGTGGTTGACAGCCGGAGCCGGTGTTGAGTACTTGTCTTCGCTTTCTACACATCCGGAAATACCCTTCTTTAACGTTACCTTCCAGCCTTTTTCAACAGTGTTGATTACCGGGGAATACGCCCATAACGTACGTACCAAGGCTACTGTCAATGTGAACTTGCCCGGTAACGCTGCACTTGATATCAATTATTCACTGTACGATAAAGACCAGGAGGCCATTATCTACAATTACCTGGAAGAACGTTCTGCCGGCTTGTCTGTGCCTTACCGCCTGATTGGCATAAACGGTTATACCAAGGCCAGCCTGCGTCAAAATATCTACCCGAAGTATGAATACAATTCAGCGGAGTGGATGGTGACTGGGAATTACAAGAAGTTCAACATGAACGTGAATCACTTCATCAATTGGAGCAGTACAGGTAGTTCAAATATCTATGCCAATGTTTCAGCCGGTTTAAAACTGGGTAAAAGCATCAACATACGGCCTTCGATGCAATACAATTATTCATCCGGAAACATCATCTCATTCCGGGCTGAAATGGAGTCTAAGGTGTTCAAGAACGGATATATTTCGTTGCGTTACGACAACAACCTATTATCCGGTTCCAACGGTTTCGGTCTAACCTTCCGCTACGATTTACCCTTCCTGTCAACCTACCTGGGTGGCAACTGGGGCAATAAGCAAATGCAAGCGTCTGAAAGTGCCAAAGGTAGTTTTGCCTTTGGAAGCGGCAATAATTACGTACATGCGGACAGGCGTAATGCTGTTGGCAGAAGCGGAATTGCCATCGATGCGTTTGTGGACGTGAACTTCAACGGCATTCACGATAAAGGAGAGCCTTCCTCGGAGCCTATCAAGGTGCGTTGCAGCGGTGGACAGCAAGTTCTCAGCGATAAAGATTCCATCATTCGCATTGTGGGTTTGGAACCTTTCTCGGAATACACATTGACCTTGGATGAATCAGGCTTCCAGAACCTGGCCTGGCGTCTACCTTATAAAACGGTCAAGGTTATTACTGACCCCAACCAGTTCAAGGTGTTGCCAGTGGCTATCCAACCTATGGGAGAAGTGACTGGTGTTGTATTTGATGAAAACGACAACGGTGTAGGGCGCATTCTGGTTACCTTCTGTGACGAAAACGGCAAACAGTTGTACAAGACCT
>CAYPLF010000110.1:0-3267 GCA_964411555.1 uncultured Bacteroidales bacterium
GGTTCATCCGGATGATGAATTTGCATCAAACCATGAAAAGGATCAGTTGGGCAAAACAGAAATGTGGTATGTGGTTGATGCCGAACCCGGAGCGGAGATTTTTTTTGGACTCTCGCGTCAATTAACGGTGGAACAGGTACGCACCTGTATTGCAAATGGTACGCTTGAACGCTACCTGCATCGCGTTCCGGTTCGAAAGAATGATGTTTTTTACATACCCCCCGGTACCATTCATGCTATAGGAAAAGGGACGCTTATTGCTGAAATTCAGCAACGTTCAAACCTAACCTACCGATTGTATGATTACAATAGGGTAGACAGTAAGGGACAGTTGCGCGCATTGCACATAGACAAGGCGTTACAGGTGTCCCGTTTGGATGGCCTGCAGAACCCACGTCAACCCATGCGTGTGCTTCGTTACAGACCCGGATTTGCCTCCGAACTGCTATGCCAGTGCCCATACTTCCAGGTTACTCGTTGCCTGATCAATACGTCTACCGGCGTGTTGTTACCCGCTCTACCTACTTCTTTTCGTGCGCTGCTATGCATAAGCGGTGAGGGAAACCTTGCTTCAGCCGATGATTCCCTCTCGTTTACAAAGGGAGACTGTGTGTTTATTCCGGCCACCTGCGATAATTTGTCTATAACGGGAAGCGCTACTTTTTTACTGACACGCTGTTAGGGTGAAATGGCCATTCACTAACCCCCGCCCAATGAGCGTTGCAGTGGAGCCGGTAGGGTAGTCTGCGGCGTAGTTGCGCGGAAGCCCGTTAAAAAAACCGAGCGGTGGGAGGCGTAAAAAAATCTCATCATTGGAGGGAGCGTGAGCGACTGACTTTGAGATTTTAGCCGGAGCGTGAAGGGTTTTAGGGCTTCAAGTCGGAGCGCAGACTACCCTCCCGGCGGAACGGAAACAGCTACTTGTTACAGGTGCCCTCCCGGCGGAACGGAAGCCGTTCCTTATTTAGGATTTGACTGATTTTACGCGTCCGATTTGGACAATTCAATAAATCTTTTTTAATGAAAAACAAGCAATGGCTACTTTCAGGGCTGTTTCTCATAGCGGCAACCCTGAGCGCAAACACCAACGATGTTTTGTGCATTTACCTGACTGATGGCTCAGTTGCACCCGTTCCCATTGAAAGCATTCGGAACATGGTAGTTGAAAACGGTGAAGCCCTGGTCATTCAACAGCCGGACAAAAACAGCCGAATTGAGCTGACTCTCTTCAAAAACATGGTGTTCGCATCAACACCAACGGCCATCAAACCCCTTGGCCCGGTAGTTTCCCCCAACCCCCTTAGCGTATATCCCAACCCGGTCGGCGAAGTGCTGCACCTGCGTTATACAGCCACTGGAACACTCGATGTGGTGATTCAGGTGCTCGACATGAACGGAAAAGTGCTGCAGGGCACCCATATTCCGGCCCGGAATGTTACCGGCGAAACGCAGCTCTCGGTGAGCACATTGCCCAAAGGCATTTACCTGTGCCGCATCATTGACGGCAACCGTCTATTTTCCGCAACCTTCATCAAACAGTAAAGAAACTACCATGAAACGCATACATTTTTTCACGATCGTGTTTATCGTTGCGTTGCTTGTACCGGTTGTGGCACAGGGAACGAAGACCCTCTCAGTTTACAAGAATGGATTTGTTATAGCGCGAGTACCCGTTAATGAAATAGACAGCATGAATTTCAACGACGACGGCTTTACCCTGACGTACGACGACTACATTGAAGCACCCAACAGCATCACCGACTTATTGGTAAAGTATGATTTCTACAGCGATGCACACGATGTGTTCGGTCTGATGGCCATTTTGCACGCAAGCGACATGATGAGCGAAGATATTGTGATGGCCAATGATCACTGGTTTGGATACGATTATAAACACGACAACCGGAATTTCAATTACCGCCGCACCAAATCATCATTGACACCAAACCCGCAGTATCGTCAGATTCGATGGTGATGCAGGTGCTGGGACAGGCTTATGCCTTACGAGCCTTTGCACAGTTTTACCTGGTTCAACTGTTTCAGTTTACCGCCTATTACGCAGTGCCCTCAAACCTGAATCTACCCACCATTCCCTTGCAGTATGCGAAAAAAGAACCCCTGTACGGGAAACGCAACTACCGAGTACCGGCATCGGAAGCCCTTGCACAGGTAGAAACCGATTTGAAGCAGGCAAAAACACTGCTGGTCAACGAACGGGCATCCATAAACGAAGTAGACGCATCGGTGGTAAATGGATTGCTGGCACGGCTTTACTTGCTCACAGGAGAGTGGAACAAAGCCTACACGGCAGCAACACAGGCACTGGCAAATTACACCATTCAACCCATAGACCAACTCGACGATGGGTATATGGACAGCGACAACCAAGAATGGATGTGGGGGTATCAGCATACAGATGAAACGCAAACCACGTTTGCTTCCTTCTTTTCACACATTTCAAATCTCAGCCCGGGATATGCAGGATATGAATTGGCTCCACGTTTGATTGACAAGCGTTTGTACGATATCATCCCGGCAACCGATGGCCGCAAACAGTTGTACCAGAATCCCGAAGGAAGCATAACGGTAGGAATGCGTGCAGCTACCAATGCAACAGCCTGGCAATTGCCGTATGCCAACCTGAAATTTGGTTGGGATGGACATTGGGCCATGGATTATTGCTACATGCGAGCCTCCGAAATGGTGTTGATTGAGGCGGAAGCCCTGGCACGTCTGGGCCGGAACCAGGATGCGGCCACAGCCATGCAACTGCTGATGGTGGCACGGAACCCATCGTGGAACGCAACGAGCGTAACGGTAGAGGAGGTGTTGCTCCAACGTAGGATAGAGTTGTGGGGTGAAGGGTTCAGCTATTTTGACCTGAAGCGGCTGAACAGGGGGATTGACCGCACCTACGACGGCTCGAACCACGCAGAAGCTGCCAAGATAGTGGTGCCTGCCAATGATGCGCGATGGTTCTACGAGCTGCCTGAACAAGCGTTCATTGATTTCCCGGAAATGATGAATACAGCCAGCTTGCCGCAAATAAACCCCGTTCTTCTGGTTTCAACCACTGATTCCACCCTTTCGTATTCGTTTTCCTTAACCAACTTCGATGAAGGGATAGCTCATGCCAAAGGCATTGTGTGTGCCCTCGATGAGGCGTTCCAACAGGGAAAGGTCACGCAAACCACCGGCAACAGTGACGCCGGGGTATATCCATACACAATTTCCGGGCTGCAGCCCAATACCACCTACTATGTGAAG
>CAYPLF010000111.1:0-3224 GCA_964411555.1 uncultured Bacteroidales bacterium
TGCACACGCTCACCGTGGGTCAGGTGCAGTACGCCTACTTTCCCAACGAAGACGGGGGCATAGTAGACGACTTGCTGGTACACAAGATGGACGCGGAAACCTACTTGCTGGTGGTGAACGCCTCCAACATCGACAAGGACTGGGCCTGGTGCCAGGCGCACAACGTGGCCGGTGCCGAACTAGAAAACGCTTCGGATAAATTTTCACAGCTGGCCGTGCAAGGCCCGAAAGCCACCGAGGTGCTGCAACGCCTTACGTCCACCGATTTATCAGCCATTCCCTACTACCACTTCGCCTACGGCACGATGGCCGGTATTCCGAATGTGCTCTTGGCCAACACGGGCTACACCGGAGCCGGTGGTTTTGAGATCTACGTGGAAAACAAAGACGCGCTCACGCTGTGGAACGCTGTCTTCGCTGCCGGGAAACCGGAAGGCATCCAACCCATAGGCTTAGGCGCCCGCGACACCCTGCGGTTGGAAATGGGGTTCACCCTCTACGGCAACGACATCGACGATACCACCTCGCCCATCGAAGCGGGTCTGGGCTGGGTGACCAAGTTCACACCGGAAAAGCAATTCCCTTCCCGTGCCATTTTCGAAGAACAGGTAAAATACGGGGTGTCGAAAAAACGCGTGGGTCTCATCATGCGCGACAAGGGTTTCGCCCGCCACGGTTACGAAATCACGGATGCTTCGGGCCGCTTCATCGGTGAGGTGACTTCGGGCAGCATTTCGCCCGTGCTGAAGGTGGGCATAGCCATGGGTTACGTGGAAACAGCCTTCTCGCAACCGGGTTCGGAAATCTTCATCCGCATCCGCGAACGCCTGCTCAAGGCCGAAGTGGTAAAGATGCCGTTCCGCCGTTAAACACGCTCGTTTTCAGGGTGGTTAAATTAAACAAGCAAATACTTGTTTAAACTTGTTTGGATACGGTTTTTTTTGTATCTTGGCAGAACTAAATTAAACGCCCATGAAACGAGTAGCCGTCATAGTTGGCAGCATCCGCGCCAATTCCTTCAGTTTACAGACAGCCAAAGCCCTCATAGCCGCGGCTCCCAGCAATCATTCGCTTGAATTTGAATTCATAGATATCACACAACTTCCCCTCTACAATCAGGATTACGATGCGGCTTCGCCCGAAGCCTACACCGCTTTCCGCAACAAGGTGGCCGGGTTCGACGCGGTGCTGTTCGTCACTCCCGAACACAACCGCTCGTTTCCTGCCGCCTTGAAAAATGCGCTCGACGTGGGTTCGCGTCCCTGGGGCAAGAGCATCTGGGGCGGCAAACCGGCTGCTGTGGCCAGTATTTCCGTGGGTGCGCTGGGTGGCTTCGGTGCCAACAACAACCTGAAGTACGTGCTGAATTACCTGGACATGCCTGTCATGGGCCAGCCTGAACTCTACGTGGGTAATGTCATGGCGGTCTATGACGAAGCCGGCGCCGTGAAAGATCAGGCCCTGGCTGCCTTATTCTCCTCCTATATGTCCACGTTTGCCGACTGGGTGGAAAAAACCACACTGTAGTTTTTGTTGGTATATACCAATAGTCTAATTTTGTTGCAAACAGTTATCCGATGAAAACAGAACTCTTAAAGGAAAAATTGAGAGAGGAATCCAATTTGGTCAAAGAGGAATCCATGCACGTATTGAACGAATTTGAATCGGCTGAACCTGTTGAAAAAGTCAAAGAGAATATTCTTATCGTTCTTGATTTAGACTAAATCTACCAATTAGTGATTGGCTTTGAACGCGGCCAGCCGTGCTTCCAATACGGGGTACTGCTCGGCGCGGATGAACGAGGTGCAGATGCGCAGTCCTTGTTGGTCGCTGCCCGTGGTTTCCAGTGAAATCGCGCTGATTCCGTAGTACATGAAGGCTTCCATGAGCTGTCCGCCCGTCATGCCCGGCCAGGACACGGTGAAGTAGAAGCCGTCGGCTATGTCTTCCCCCAAATCGTTGTTATAGACTATGTAAAAGCCGTTGTCCAGAAAGGCTTTCTTCACGTGTTCGGCGCGGCGTCCGTATTCGCGTACGTTCTCCACGAAGTTGAAGGTGCCGTCGCAGGCGGCTTTCATGATGGCGGCCATGGCATACTGTGCCGTGTGGCTGGTGCCGGCCGACAAACCGTACAGCACGCGGTTTACCAGGACGTTCCCGAATTCCCCGGTGCCGTATTGTTTTTCCAAATCGGCGAAGGAGCGGTTGAACAACGACTCAGAAACAGCAATAAACCCTATGCGTTGTCCGGCGTAGCTGAAGGCTTTCGACCCGGAAATCAGCAATATGTAATTATCGGTGTACTTGGCCACCGAGGGTTGGAAGGGGGCCTGGAAGGGTTGGCTCAGGTCGTTGCGGAAGTCCATGGCGAAGTAGGCCAGGTCTTCCATGATAATCACGTCGTACTTGGTGGCCAGTGCGCCTATGCGTTGGAGTTCGCTGTCTTGCAGGCAGAACCAGGCTGGGTTGTTGGGGTTGGAATACAGCAACGTGGAAATCTGGCCTTGTGACAGCCTGCGTTCGAGTTCGTCGATGAGGGCGTCACCGCGGAATTCATAGGCGTCTATGGATTCGTAGGGGCATTCCAGCATGGCGAGCTGGATTTTCTGTACGGGGAAGCCTGGGTCGATGAACAGGACTTTTTTGCGTTGTTTGTCGCGTTGGATGCTGGTCATGAAGGAGGCTATGGTGCCTTGCATGGAGCCTGTCACGGGGGTGCAGTACTCGGCGGGCACGTCTATGTCGATGAAGGCGTTGATGAAGCGGGAGGCTTGTTGCTTGAAGTCGGGTGTGCCGGATAGGGGTGGGTACACGGAGGCTTTGCCTTGTTTGAGGGCTTCGATTTCGGCTTCTACGCCTATCTGGGAGGCGGGGAGTCCGGGTACGCCCATTTCCATGCGGATGAATTTTTCGCCGGTTTGTTGTTCGATCTGGTTGGCCATGTCGAGGACTTCGCGGATGGTGGCTTTGCCGAACTCGGGGAGGTTGTAGCTGTCTATGACGGCTTTAACTATCGTGGGGTCAATGGGGGTATTTTTCATGCCTGTATTGTTTGCATCCGCAAAAGTACAAAATCATGCCGAAGTGGGAAAAATCTTTTTGTGGTGCTTGCAGATTCGGGATTTCTGTCTATCTTTGCATCCGCAATCGACAAACGAAAGCAACCCTTAAAACGGTGTGGTAGTTCAGCTGGTTAGAATACCTGCCTGTCACGCAGGGGGTCG
>CAYPLF010000112.1:0-3066 GCA_964411555.1 uncultured Bacteroidales bacterium
TCATCGTCAACGCCATGATTGAAGGGCACAAAGCCGGATTGAAGACCCTTACCCGAGACGAACTGGAAGCCCACTACCTGGCCGGTGGTCATGTAGAAAAAGTGGTACACGCGCTGGTTTCCGCCTCCAAGGCCAACATCGAACTGAGTTTCCAAATGGCAACAGCCATTGACTTGGCCGGCCGCGACGTATTCCAGGCTGTTCAGATGTCGGTAAATCCCAAAGTAATCGATACTCCTCCGGTAGCTGCTGTTGCCATCAACGGTATCCAGCTGATTGCCAAGGCTCGCGTAACGGTTCGTGCCAACATCCGCCAGTTGGTGGGTGGTGCCGGTGAAGAAACCATCCTGGCCCGCGTGGGCGAAGGTATTGTTACCGCCATCGGTTCTGCCACTTCCCACAAGGATGTATTGGAAAATCCGGACTCCATTTCCAAGGTGGTCTTGAAAAAAGGCCTGGACGCCGGTACCGCTTTCGAAATCCTGTCCATCGATATCGCTGACATCGACGTTGGTAAAAACATCGGTGCCGAGTTGCAAATGGATCAGGCCAATGCCGATAAGAACATTGCCCAGGCCAAGGCTGAAGAACGGCGTGCCATGGCTGTGGCACTGGAACAGGAAATGAAGGCCAAGGCTCAGGAAGCCCGTGCCAAGGTGATAGAAGCCGAAGCAGAAATTCCCAAGGCCATGGCTGAAGCCTTCCGCGAAGGCAACCTGGGAATTATGGATTACCAACGCATCAAAAACATCGAGGCCGACACCACCATGCGCGAGAGCATCTCAAAACCCGGTGGCAAGCCTGAACAGAAAGCCTGATAAACAGTCATGAGGCATTTTCCCCCATCCGAGCTGCTGATCAACCCGGACGGCAGCATCTTCCACCTGCACCTGAAGCCGGAACAGTTGGCCGACAGCGTTTTGTTGGTAGGCGACCCGGGGCGTGTGGACATGATAGCCGGCCTGATGGATGCCGTGGAATGCAGGGTGGCCAATCGGGAGTTTGTAACAGCAACTGGTTCATACAAAGGCAAACGCATCTCTGTTGTCGGCACCGGAATCGGTACCGACAACATTGACATTGTCATCAACGAGTTGGATGCGCTGGCCAACATTGACCTGGAAACCCGGTTGGAAAAACCCGTCAAGCGGTCGTTGGACCTTATCCGTATCGGAACCTGCGGGGGCTTACAACCCGATTTACCTCCTGGCACGTTCCTCATTTCGGAAAAATCCATTTCGTTTGATGGATTGCTCCACTTTTACCAAGGCTCCGAAACCATCAGGGACTTATCGTTTGAAGCGGCGTTCTGTTCGCACATGGATTGGCCCGCTTCGTTCAATCACCCTTGTGTGGTAACTGCCGACGAAAGCTTGGTGCGCCTATTGGGCGATGTTAATTTCAAACGAGGTGTCACCATCACCGCAAACGGGTTCTACGGCCCCCAGGGTCGTGAATTGCGCAGTCCGTTGGCCAAGCCCGATATCAACGAGCGGTTGGGCACCTTCCGCTTCGGGCATCACCGCATCACCAATTATGAAATGGAAAGCGCTGCGGTTGCCGGCCTTTCCGCCTTGCTCGGACACCGGGCTGTCACCGTCTGCCTGGTCATCGCCAACCGATTGTCCACCCTGGTGAACGTCGATTACCATTCGGCCATGTTGTCATTGGTAAAAACCGTATTGGACCGTCTTTATTCTCCCATCAATGAATGATACCATTTGCGCCATTGCATCAGCTCCCGGGGTTGGTGCCATGGCTATTATCCGCGTCTCGGGTGCCCAAGCCATCACGCTGTGTGACACCCTCTTTCTACCCAAGGATTCCAAGAAGCGGTTGACTGACCAACCGTCCCATACGGTTCTTTTCGGTCAATTCCAACAAGATGGCTACCTCATTGACGAGGTAGTGGCCACCCTGTTCCGGAACCCCCATTCGTTTACGGGAGAAGATACGGTTGAGTTCACCTGTCACGGCTCTACCTACATTCAGGAAAAAATGATCCGGGTCTTACTGGAAACCGGTTGCCGCCTGGCCGAACCGGGTGAATTCACCCGCAGGGCCTTCCAAAACGGCAAGCTTGACCTGGCCCAGGCCGAAGCCGTAGCCGACCTGATTGCTTCTTCCTCAGCCGCCAATCACAAGTTGGCCATGCGCCAAATGAGGGGTGGTATCTCACGAGAAATGGACAAGTTACGGGGGCAACTGCTTCATTTTGTCACCCTCATAGAACTGGAATTGGATTTCGGCGAGGAAGAAGTGGAATTTGCCAACCGTACCGAACTCACCGAACTGGCCGCCAAACTGGAAAAGAGCCTGCGCAAACTCACCGAATCGTTCCGCCTGGGCAATGCCTTGAAAAACGGCATCCCGGTAGCCATCGTAGGTGAAACCAATGCCGGCAAATCCACCCTGCTCAACCAATTGCTCAACGAAGACAAGGCCATTGTATCTCCCATCCCGGGCACTACCCGCGATGTGATTGAAGACAGGGTGAACATCCGCGGCATATCCTTCCGTTTTATCGATACGGCCGGTTTACGTCAAACCAAGGACGAAATCGAACTCATTGGCATCGAACGTGCTTACCAGCAAATTGAACAAGCCAACATCGTGTTGTGGGTCATTGACGCCACCCAATTCACGGAACACATCGAATGGATGGCCTCCCGCATCCTACCCCGTTCAGAGGGTAAGGTACTCATGGTCCTTTTCAACAAGGTAGACAAACTGGAAAAAGAGGAACAGCGGGTATTGGACACTCAGTTCAAATCCATTTCCGACCATCGCTTGTTCATCTCTGCCAAACAAGGCCTCAACCTTGATGCCTTGAAAGCCAAACTGCTCGAACTGGCCGGCCTGCCCGACCTGGCGCGTCAGGATGTAATTGTCACCAACTTGCGCCACTTTCAGTCGCTGCAAGCCGCCCACGAAGCCATCCTCCGCGTTCAGGAAGGCCTCAACCTGGAACAATCCAGTGAATTCCTTTCCCAGGATCTGCGTGAATGCATCCACCACTTGGGCGAAATCACCGGCGTGATTACCACCGACGAAGTGCTCGGCAAC
>CAYPLF010000113.1:0-2960 GCA_964411555.1 uncultured Bacteroidales bacterium
AACCTAAGCGTTGTCTCGGTGTTCAGAAAAGATTTGATGAGTCTGCCAATCAAGACTGACGCAACTTCTCTACACCAAAGATAACAATAAAACGGGATAAAACAAATAAAACCGGCTCAAAAAATACATAAAAAAGGCCATCCCGACGCCTGTCGAAATGGCTTTTCTTAATTAACTATGTAGCTTGTCAGGCGTTCTTGGCTTTTTGAACGATGGCCTTGAAGGCTTGCGGTTCGTTCATGGCCAAGTCGGCCAATACCTTACGGTTGATTTCGATACCGGATTTGTGCAAAGCACCCATCAGGCGGCTGTACGACATACCTTCCAAACGGGCACCGGCGTTGATGCGTTGGATCCACAAAGCACGGAACTCACGTTTCTTGGCTTTGCGGTCGCGGTAAGCATATTGCATCCCTTTTTCCCAGGTATTCTTGGCTACGGTCCATACATTCTTTCTTGAACCGAAATATCCCTTGGTCAGGGAGAGGACTTTTTTTCTTCTTGCCCTTGAGGCAACGTGATTGACTGATCTTGGCATTGTTGTTACTTTTTTTTGAATGCTAGCGTCATGCTTCTCAGATGAACTTTTGAGCTAGACGATTCGGTTAAAAAATGAAACTGATTAAATTCTGATTGATTACTTAAGACCCAGCAGGACCTTTACATTGTTCACATCGGTTTTGTCAACCAACGTCATGTGGGTCAAGTTGCGTTTTTGCTTGGTCGTCTTCTTCGTCAGAATGTGACTCTTGAATGCGTGTTTACGCTTGATTTTACCTGTTCCGGTAAGGGTGAACCTCTTTTTGGAACCGGAATTAGTCTTCATCTTTGGCATTTTGCTCTGTTTTTTGTTGTGAAACTTGTTTATTGGGTGAAGCGGGAGCAGGGGTCGGTGCTGCTTTTTTCTTAGGCGCCAGCATGATGATCATGCGTTTGCCTTCCAATACCGGCATGTTTTCCACTTTTCCATAATCTTCTAAATCGTTGGCGAAACGAAGCAGCAACACTTCACCTTGTTCTTTGAACAGGATGGAGCGGCCTTTGAAAAACACATACGCCTTGACCTTCGATCCTTCTTCCAAAAATGACTTGGCGTGTTTCAACTTAAAGTTGTAATCGTGATCGTCTGTCTGGGGACCGAAACGGATTTCCTTGAGGATGATCTTGGTCGACTTGGCTTTCTGTTCCTTCTGTTTCTTTTTTTGTTGGTACAAAAACTTCTGATAGTCGGTAATACGGCAAACGGGGGGATCAGCGTTCGGAGAAATCTCCACCAAATCAAGTTGCTTTTGATCCGCCAGTTCCAATGCTTGCTGGATGGAGTAAACACCCTGTTCCACATTTTCGCCTACCAGGCGGACTTCCCTGACACGGATGCGTTCGTTGATCCGGTACTGCAATTTAAATTCGTCGTTCCTCATTCGGTGCGTTAGCCTCGTTAGTATTATAGTGACTTTCAGTTGTTTAAATTACCATGTTGTCATCATTTTCTCGACTTCATCCGTCAAGAGCGCGGCAAAGGTAGTAAATTTCATTGAACCTTTATCGCCTTCACCCTGTTTTCTTACAGAAACTTCTTGTTTTTCTGCTTCTTGCTCTCCAACGATGAGCATGTAGGGGATGCGTTTGAGTTCGTTGTCGCGGATTTTCCGACCGATCTTCTCATTCCTGTCATCCACCACCGTGCGGATATCTTGTTCATTTAAGTACCGGCTCACCTCGTAGGCGTAATCGTTGAATTTTTCGCTGATGGGCAACACGACCACTTGGTCGGGCGTGAGCCACAAGGGGAATTTTCCGGCAGTGTGCTCGATGAGCACGGCCACGAAACGTTCCATGGAACCGAAGGGTGCGCGGTGGATCATGATGGGGCGGTGCTTTTGGTTGTCACTGCCAACGTATTCCAGTTCAAAGCGTTCAGGCAGGTTGTAATCAACCTGGATGGTACCCAATTGCCAGCGACGGCCAATGGCGTCTTTCACCATAAAGTCAAGCTTGGGACCGTAAAAAGCAGCCTCACCGAGTTCAACCTTGGCGTTCAATCCTTTTTCCTGGCAAGCTTCCACGATGGCACGTTCCGACTTTTCCCAGTTTTCGTCGCTACCTATGTATTTTTCTTTGTTGTTCGGGTCGCGCAGTGAAATCTGGGCTTCAAAATTCTTGAAATCCAAGGCTTTGAAGATGATGAATATGATGTCCATCACTTTGAGGAATTCGTCTTTCAGCTGGTCGGGACGGCAGAAGATGTGGGCATCGTCTTGCGTGAAGCTGCGCACGCGGGTCAGGCCGTGCAACTCACCGCTCTGTTCGTACCGATAAACCGTACCAAATTCAGCAAAGCGTAAGGGCAGGTCTTTGTAGGAGCGGGGCAGGAACTTGTATATCTCGCAGTGGTGCGGGCAGTTCATGGGTTTGAGCAGGTACTCTTCGCCTTCTTCCGGTGTATGGATGGGTTGAAACGAATCCTTTCCGTATTTGGCGTAGTGACCTGAGGTCATCCATAATTCTTTTTGGCCGATGTGCGGGGTCATGACCTGTTGGTAGCCGAATTTCTTTTGGATGCGTTTCAAAAACTCTTCTAACTTAAGCCTAAGTGCGGTACCCCGAGGTAACCAGATGGGCAAACCCTTGCCGACAGCATCGCTGAACATGAACAGTTCCAGTTCGCGGCCAATCTTGCGGTGGTCACGTTTTTTGGCTTCTTCCAACAGCACCAAGTATTCGTCCAGCATTTTTTTCTTTGGGAAAGTTATACCGTAAATACGGGTCATCTGCTTCCGCTTTTCGTCACCGCGCCAGTAAGCACCGGCAACGGACAGCAATTTGATGGCCTTGATGGGCTCGGTGGTCATCAGGTGTGGGCCGCGGCACAAGTCAGTGAAGTTGCCTTGCGTATAGGTGGAAATCGTACCATCTTCCAATTCGGCAATGAGTTCGTTCTTGTAGGTCTGACCTTGGCT
>CAYPLF010000114.1:0-2869 GCA_964411555.1 uncultured Bacteroidales bacterium
ATGAATGAGGCAACCCAGCGATAACCATGAGACGTATGTTTACTATGTATATCAGACACAATCTTGACCATTTCTTCTCTGTTTATGTCACGAGAGGAGGGTTTGCGATTCTTCCATTTATAATACCCGGAACGGCTCACGCACATAAGGTCACACAGGTTGTGGATGCTGTAGTCGCGGGAAAGAGCCTCTATTATGTCGAATTCTTCGGTTTTAAACGTACAAACTCCTGTTCCCCATTTTCGTTCGTCCGTACCATGTAGTTTTTTTTTAAACGTTCGTTCTCTATGCGCAGTTTCATTATCTCACGCTTGTAGGATTCTTCGGTCCTGTCGATGCCTTCGGGAAGTACGGCCCCAAAATCGGCATCAGCCCGTGCTAAGGCTTCTAGACCGCCCTCATCGTACTGCTTGAGCCATTTCTTGAATGAACTGTCAGAAACATTATTTGCAACACAGAAATCGCCAAGTTTGATCCGCCCGTTATTCCTGTAACTGCGAATCAAGAACTCTTTTTCAAGAGGATTGAAATGTTTTCCCATAATGTAGACTCCTTTCCGGTAGAAATGCGCGATGATGAAGCGGCGCCGATGATGTTGCTCCCTTCACTCGGGGCTACGCCCCTCCTTCAGGAAGCAACATCATCGTATAAAGATACACATCATCATCTTTTTCTACCCTTCAGTGTCTACTTTTTCGAGTGCAACAAGATTACATGGGTATTTTTACATTATTTTCTCAGTTTGTTTGGCTAATCAGAGTGGAGCAACTAAAATGTGACAAACAGATAATGCTCAAAATGAGTTTTGTCAAGAAAAATGTGGTTTACTGATAGTGCAGAATTTGGAAACCATCATTATATAGACCTTAGTGAGCCATTTGATGTAACCCTATTATTTATAGAGCATGTGGCAAATTCAAGTTTTCATATTCTTCTCTTCCTAAAAATGCGCCTTTTCTGTGTTTATTTAAGGTCGCAAATTGCGACCTTAAATAATTAAAAAACAGAAAAATAGTCAGCACTGAGCTGTAAATGGTTCGCTGTCACGCCTTCTAATTCTTTGGATATAAACTATTTAGTCATCAATTGGACAGATTTGGTAGTTGAGTATAAAATCTGTCAAACACTTCGAGCATCCAACGGTTTAACAAAGGGCTTGTTGGTTTGATTTTTGCCGACAAACGGATGTTTCGTGTCGGTGAATGGATAGAAAAGTGGCTGAAACGTCATTATTCGTTAATTATCAATCCATTCACCTACAGTCGATTAAACAAAAGCCCCATTGCCCACTCTAAGCTGTAGAAACGAGAAACAAACACGAACAATTTTAAAACAACAATTAATACGTACAACTATGAAAGCAATGAAATCTCTTATCGCAGTAACATTCCTGGTAGTAAGCACCACGTTGATGGCCCAAACAAACAGCGCAGACAACTTTGCAAGTAAAGCTTATGAACAAACCAGTGAGTTGATCAGTTCCCTGAACCTTTCCAGTGACCAAGCGATTGACATCCTTGACATCAATCAGAAGTATGCAAACCTGGAATCCAACACGAACCTTTCCAGAAGAGCCACAAAAAAACTGGCTGCTGCGAAGGCTAAGGAAATCAAGTCTGTGCTGAATAAGAACCAAAAAGAAAAATTTGAAGCCATGGTAGCCACCAACAAAGTGATTGCTCCGCAATACACCCCTTCGGTAGCTCTCAACAGCGCATCCCAGACCGTACTCTTCGGTTCCGACGCCCCTTACTTTCCCCGTATGATGAGGTAAATCTGGCTCCCGGAATTCCGAATAACCAATAAAAAACTGGACACATTTGGTACTCAACTACCTAATGTGTCCAGTTTTTTTATTGGTTCACTGAAGTCAGCCCAATGAGCGTTGCAGTGGAGCCGGCAGGGTAGTCTGTGGCGTAGTTGCGAAGAAACACGTTTAGAAAATAAGCAGAAGGAAGGCGTGAAGAAACTTCATCTGCCGAGGAGCGAAGCGACGCTTTGAAGTTTTAGCCTTCCGTTGCTTATTTTTAGTGTTTCGTAGTCGGAGACACAGATTACCCTGCCGGCGGAACGGAAACAGGATGATGTTCCGGACATGTTTAGCCGTTGATGTACTTCACCAACCAGTCGCCCACGTCGCTGGTGGAACGGACCTTTTGACCGTCGATGGCAATGTCTTCGGTTACGAAACCGGCATCCATGCTGGCAGCCACCGCCTCACGGATCAAAGCACCCTCTTCCATCAAACCGAAGGCGTACTCAAACATCATGGCAGCCGAAAGCACCGTGGCCAATGGATTGGCAATGTTCTTGCCGGCAGCCTGCGGATAGGAACCGTGGATGGGTTCAAACACCGAGGTGTGCAGACCGACCGAAGCCGAAGGTAGCATACCCAGAGAACCTGTGATGACGGAAGCCTCATCGGTGAGGATGTCACCGAACATGTTCTCGGTAACCATGACGTCGAAGCTGGCCGGCCATTGGATAAGACGCATGGCCGCATTGTCCACAAACATGAATTCCGTTTCGATGTCCGGGTAGTTCGGCGCCATTTCCTGCGCAATCTGACGCCACAGACGCGAAGTTTCCAATACATTGGCCTTGTCCACCACCGTCAGTTTTTTGCGGCGTTTGCCCGCGTATTCGTAGGCCAGCTTCAAGATGCGTTCAATTTCCGGGCGGGTGTACGAGCACGTATCCACAGCACTGTTGCCATCTTCGCTGCGACCCTGCGGCTTGCCGAAATACAAACCACCCGTGAGTTCACGGATGCAGACAAAGTCAGCATTTTTGACCAAGTCCGACCGAAGTGGCGAACGCTCAATCAACGAAGGGAACACGGTCACCGGGCGGACGTTGGCGTACAGAC
>CAYPLF010000115.1:0-2794 GCA_964411555.1 uncultured Bacteroidales bacterium
ATGCCGGCGAAAGGCTTGACGTTCTGTCCGTAGCCCGGAATGTATTGGGGAACGCTGTTGGAACCATTGCTCACATGCAGCACCGAGCGGTAGTGGATGGACCAGCCCAAAGAAATGGGTCCCAGTACCTGCACCCGCACACCGGCCACCGCATCCAACCAACCCGCCGTTGCATGCTCACCCATGAAGGAAATCACAGCCGGCTGTCCCCAGTAGCCACCCGAAAACGACAGGTTTGTCAAGTCGTAGTCAAACGAAGAGAACCCATAGTGCAACCCGACGTAGAAAACATCCCGTCCACTGACGCTGTATACCAACGGTTTGTTGAGCCCGGCCTTGATAAAAGTGCCTGTGGTTGAATACCCGATGCCTGTTTCCCCGGTTTTTTCCAGGTGGGCCCGGCCCACTTCCAGGGTGGGAAGCACCTTGTTTTTGATGTTGAAGTCCAAGTTGGCCGAGGTACTCCAATTGTTGGAAAACACGTGCATCAGGCCTCCGCCGAATTCAATACCCAGGTTCATGTCCCGGTAAACCTCTACCGGTTCAACCTTGGGTTTGTCCTTGGCAGACAAGGGCAAGGCAAACAGGAGCAAGACCGGCAGGAGCAAGCCGACCACCAACCGACGGTTACAGATTGAGCACGACATGGGTGGTCTTGGTATTGGTTATGTTGGGTTGGTTGAGCGTAACCGAAGGAAACAACGAGCCGGCTGTCACGCAGGAATCCAAGGTGCTGAAGGTCATGCAGTCGCAATCCATGGACTGGAACCAGGAACTCGAGGTATAATAAAATGACAGCGTATCATAAAAGGTTCCATTGGTGGTGGCCATCTTGAACACGTACCGGGAAATGGAAGCGTTCGGATTGAGTTCCAGCTCAATGCTGCTGACAGCCTTGTTCTTGTAAAGCAGGGAATCCATGCCCAGCCCCCATACCGAAACGCCGGTTAACGAAACAGCCCTGGAAAGGTCGGTTTGATAAAACGAACATACCACCCTGACATCGGTTTGGTCGTAACATCCCTTGCTTTGACAAGCCGTGAACAAGGGAAAAACGCAGGTTGCCAGCAGCAGAAAGCAGCACGCTTTAAATGGATTCCTCAACGATGTAATTGTTACGTTCCGGTGCATTGCGTACAATCAGTTCGCCCAGGAAACCCGTGACAAACAACAAGGTACCCATGAGCATGAAGGTGAGTGAGAGGTGGAAGGCAGGCAGGTCGGTCAACAAGCGCGCCGGGATGTCCTGGATCAAGGCCGTCAATTTGATGACACCCACCACGATGATGGAAATCAAACCGATGAGGAACATCAGACTGCCCGTAAACCCGAAAAAGTGCATGGGCTTTTTGCCGAAGCGGTTCAGGAACCACAAGGTAATCAAGTCGAGGTAGCCGTTCACAAAGCGGTTCATCCCAAACTTGGACTCACCGAACTTGCGCTTCCGGTGCTTCACCACTTTTTCCCCTATGTTGGTAAATCCGGCGTTCTTGGCCAGGTAGGGAATGTAGCGGTGCATTTCCCCGTACACCTCGATGCTTTTCACCACGATGTTCTTGTACGCCTTCAGCCCGCAATTCATGTCGTGCAGTTGGAGTCCGGAAATCCGGCGTGCCGTGGCGTTGTAAATCTTGGAAGGCAGGTTCTTGGTCAGCTTGCCGTCGTAGCGTTTCTTTTTCCAGCCCGAAACCAGGTCGTACCCGTCTTTCGTAATCATGCGGTAGAGCCCCGGAATTTCGTCCGGACTGTCCTGCAGGTCGGCATCCATGGTAATGACCACGTCGCCCTGCGCTGCTTCGAAGCCGCAGAATAAACCCGGTGACTTGCCGTAGTTACGGCGGAATTTGATGCCCCTCACGGCCGGGTTCACGGCTTGCAAGCCTTTGATGACCTCCCAGGAAGCATCGGTGGAACCGTCGTTCACAAAAATGATTTCGTACGAGTAACCGTTTTCGTCCATCACCCGCTTGATCCAATCGTGGAGTTCGGGCAGTGATTCGGCTTCGTTGTATAAGGGTATGACTAGGCTGATATCCATGGTGGGTTAGGCGTTTTTGTTGGTGTTTTCGTTGGAAGAAGGAGTGGACGATGAGCTGTTGTCGCCATATGGTTGGTAGGGGGTTCCGCTGCCGCCCTGACCGGGCAAACCTGCGTTCGGATCTTTTTTGACCACAAACCCGGAAACCAGCAAAAACAGGAGGGCACCTCCGATGATGTAGAAAAACAGGTAGGTTACTACAATCTGGATGGGGGTGGGCAGGGTCATGTCGGCCATTTTATCCATCAACGACTGGTCGTAGTTCATTTTTTCGAGGGCCTGCAAGGTCTGGTTGAAGATGTTGTTCAGGTAGTTGGGGTCAAGCCATTGCAGGTGCACGAAATAGACCACCGCCATGATGAGGCCGGCAAACAGGAACAACCACACCCCGAAACTCCAAGCCTGGCCGAAGCTGATGAAGCCGTCGCAGCCTTTGTCGCGGTAGTTTTTCGCCAGTTTGTAACACAGAAAGGGGGTTGCGAAAAAGCCGGCGGTGTTCAGCAGGCCGACCACGGTGCTTAGTGCATTGCCCACATTGTTGGGGGCGAAAATCAGTTGCAGGCAGTAGAAAAAGGCGATGTATCCTCCCAGGATAAGCCCGTAATCGGCTGCAAACTTGTATTTTACTTTGATGGGGTTGGCTTGTTCTTCCATAGTGTTCACGTGATGTTACCGCAAAAATACACTTTTTTTACAGACACCCTTTGCGGAGCTGCCAAAAATGTGTACTTTTGCAGCCGGGTAAGTCCTATACGG
>CAYPLF010000116.1:0-2765 GCA_964411555.1 uncultured Bacteroidales bacterium
TTAAAAAGGATGGCATCCTTTTTATTAAAACATGCGGCGTCCAATGTAGAATACATAACCGAAGTACGACCTATACCGTTCGTACATGGCCACTTCCTCCTTTATGCGTTCGACAAACAACGTGGCTGCATCGCTGTGGTTCTCGGCTTCCAGAAAGGCATCGTACAGTTTTACAACGGGCCGATAATACGTGTCTATCCAACACGATTCGGGAAGCACAAAGGTGGCAACGGGCGAATATCCAGCTTCTTCCAGTACCTTGAGTTTGCCCGCTGTGGTATCCATTTCCGGACAGTTTTCATTCAAGTACCGTTCAATTTCAGCCGGACGTTCGGTGGTCAGCCAGGTCATTTCGGTTACGGCTACATAGCCTCCCGGTTTCAGGAAGCGACGCCAGGCTTTCAAGCCGTTTTCGAACCCCATGTGGTAGATGGAACCTTCGGCCCACATTAGGTCTAATTCGCCCTCGTGAAACGGCAAATCATCCATGGAACCAATCAATCCTGTCACGCGCTTACCAAAGCGGTGTTGACGGATGCGTTTATCCAGCTCTTCAATCATGCCGGGTAGAAAATCCACGGCAACGATATCCCCTTTCGTGTGCCTGGCCAGCGTTACGGTTTGTCCCCCGGCACCGCAACCGATATCGGCAATCTTCGGCCGTGACGGCAGGTGTTCGATAAAACCCAGTGCTTTCAGGGTGGCTTCTTCGCTGCCCGGACCTTGTCTGTCGAGCACGCGGAAGAAATTACAGATCATGTTCAGGTCAAAGTCTTCGACCAGAACGGTTTTGTCTTCATGTGAAGTTGTTGACATTGTAGTACGAATAAAATGGTGTGTAATAATGTAGAAAATAAAGATACACCCTGCAAAGAAATGGCAGGGTAGGGTTGATAGCCGGAAGCGCACCGACTATCGCTTACACACGTTCCGTAAAGGAGTAATTAGCTTGCATAAATCGTATTACGTTTCAAAAGTACGCAATAATTTGGTTGAGAAGGGAGGGATGTGGTCATTTTTTGCTAAACTTGTGCTGATAAACCAATACTCTCAATCTGACTGTCATGAAAAACACGTTTCTATTGGCTACTATCCTGCTGATGGCAGGGGTTGCCGTAAACACCTTTGCCCAAGAGCCGGTCATCGGAAAAAGTCCCCGCTATTGCAATCCCCTTCCCATGGTCACAGGCCAGGGCGGGCAAGCTTCGGGCGATGTGACCGTGATCCGTGAAAACGGCACCTATTACATGTATTGCACCGGAGGCGGCGCCTGGGTTTCCACCGATATGCTGAACTGGACGTTCCAACGCGTGGAAAACGTGCCGGTGGCTCCCCATGTGATCAAGTATAAGGGCAAATTTTACCTCTGTGGAAACGATGGCCCCCTCTTTTCATCCGACAGCCCCCTTGGGCCTTTTGTCAGCCTGGGTGCTTGGAAAAATACCCCAACCGTATCCGATGGCTGGAACGACGCCTTCGACATGGATATTTTCATCGATGACGATGGAAAGCCTTATTTGTATTACCCGGGTCGCGGGGTGAGCGGCATTTATGTGGTGGCGTTGGACCCCAACGATCTGACCCGCTTTGTGGGCAAACCCAAGCACTTGTTCAGTTTTAACAACACCCATCTGTGGGAACGCTACGGCGAAATGAATGAGTATCCCGATGTGGCCTGGATTGAAGGTCCTTGGATTGAAAAACACAACGGCACCTATTACCTGCAGTACTCAGCTTCCGGCACGCAATGGAAAACATACGCCGAAGGCTACTACACCTCAAAATCACCCATGGGCCCGTTTATCTACGCGCCCAACAACCCGCTGCTTCGGAAGACAGAAGGTCTGGTTACAGGCACAGCCCACGGCTGCATCGTGGAAGGTCCTGACGGCAATTTGTGGCAGTTTTACACCATCGTCTTGTCCAACCCTCCGGGTGGTCGCCGCATCGGCATGGACCGTATCACCTTTGACAAACAGGGGAACATGTCGGTCAAGGTGACCGATGTGCCGCAATGGGCGCCGCAAAAAGGTGTCAAGGTCAGCGATGACAACAGCGGCTCGCTGCCTATAACCATCAATAAGTTCAGGGCCATGAATGCCTTGTCGAAGGTATCGTCGGAACAACCGGGCCGTGATGCCGCCTATGCGGTGGACAATTCCAGCGGAACGTGGTGGGAGCCGGCTGCAGCCGACAGTACACCTACGTTGACCATCGAACTGTCACCAGCCACCCGTTTCGACGTGGTGCAACTCTATACCATCGATTCGTACCGTATTCTGTTCCAACGGGTGCGTGCTGCGGGTGGCATGATGAGAACCCGGGGTGCGTTCACTCCGGATGTCTATCAATACAAGATTGAGGCTTCAATGGACGGAACGACGTATACCACGGTGCTGGATGAGTCCGGTAATGCGTTGTCCAGAAATACCATTTTTGGTGAATTGCCGCTGACGAAATGCCGCTTTGTGCGGTTATCTATGACCAACTGGCCAAAATCAGCACCATTGGGCATCATCGAATTCACCGTCTTCGGAAAACCCAACGGCTCTCTGCCCGCTGCCGTGGCCATTCCGAGGTAATTTTTCAGGAACTGGTTTCACTGCCGCCAGCACAATGAGCGTTGCAGTGGAGCCACAGACTACCCTGCCGGCGGAACGGAGACAGTCTATTAGTTAGAGTTGTGCTAACCAACGGAACGGAAACAGGTAAATGTTCCGGAAAAGCAATCGAGTAGGAAGAAAACTACTTCGTTTTCTTCCTAC
>CAYPLF010000117.1:0-2698 GCA_964411555.1 uncultured Bacteroidales bacterium
GCCAACTCCTTGGGCAAATAAAACGTTTTATTCCTGTCCATGTATACAACGACCGTGTTGAGTTGGATGGTCTTGCCATTCAGTTCGGCCACGCTGGAATCATCAACAAGTTTCAGCACGTTGCCCTTGTTTTCAACCGTTAGAATAGGATGTCTGTCCGGCTGATTGGTCTTGATGGTGTACTTCATGCCCTTGAATACCTCGTCGTGCTTGGCAAAGTAGGATGCGGTCAGTTCAGGCAAGCGGTTTCTGATACCAAAAAGCTGGCACATATAATCGTTGATTTCCACATTCAACCGGACGCCGTTGGGTACTTGGCCTTTGGGATGATAAGCAGCCAACAGGACCTCTTCACCCGTGTGGCCACCTGTGGTGAAACCAATACCGGTTCTCAATGACATAATGTTGGCTATTTGGTTATAGAGAGAAATGTTGTTTCTGCGTTGAAAAGCTGGAATAGGACTGTGTTTGTAATCCTTGGTGAAATCAAGCAATCGATATTCTTCCGGCATCAACATGATACCGGTATGCTGCATGATGATAATACCTGCTTCCTGACGTTTGCCTGCGTTCAGCAGTTTAGCCAACTCGTCGGCCGTTTTCTTGTATCGCAAGAGGGGACCGAAAATCTGGTTCTTTGATAACTTATCGTATCCACCCATACGCCGAACACCAATGCTGATTCCGCTGTTTCCATGGTCGGAAAGAACGATGACGGCTGTGTTGCCGTCCTTTTTGGCAAAATCGAATGCTGCCTTGCAGGCTTTGTCGAAAGCCACATATTCAGAAACCATACCCACGACATCGTTGGCATGGGCAGCCCAGTCTATCTTGCTGCCTTCTACCATAAGGAAGAAGCCTTTCTTATTTTTGGATAACAATTCAATCGCCTTTTTGGTCATATCTTCCATGGAAGGAGCTTCTTCCGGTTGCCTGTCAAGCTCATACGGCATGGCACTTTCTCCAAACAAACTCCAGAGTTTTTTTCCGGAAAACGATTTCAGGGCGTTCACGTCGTCCAATTGAACGGTGTATCCCTGATTTTTTAAATACAATTGAAGGGTATCCTTCAGATATTTCACACCACCCCCGATGACAACATCCAAGTGATTATGTACCATTTGTGAGGTAATGCTGGTATAATCATCTCTGTTGTAGCTGTGTGAAGAACAATCGGCAGGGGTAGCATGAGGAAATTCACAGGTAAAGACCAAGCCCGTTGATTTGCCTTTGACCAGCCTGGCGGCCTCAAGTATGGTCATCATTGGCTGATAGGCCTTGCTTGGATCTCTGGCCATAATATCGTTTCTGGGATCCTCCACCGGGTAGGTTGAAACAAAACCCGTTCTGGAAGGTTCTCCTGTCATGTAGCAGGAGGTGGTAGGAGCTGAATCACCAATGGGAGCATTGGAAGAAAAGGTACGCACCGTTCCGCACACAAAGGGATCGATGTATAAGGCAGGATGGTCAGGATTCAGCAACCAGTTGTACCATCGTGCGGCAGAAATGGTGGACAGCGAACAGCCGTCGGATATGAGTAAAATAATATTTTTAACCTGAGCAACCGGACGGTCTTCCCGTCCGGTTGTCTGGTTGATTTGTTGCAGTATATATGCTTTATCGTTCTGAGAGGCAAAAACAGAAACCGGAAATAATAACGGTAATCCAAAAAGCACTATCACTTGCAGAGACAAGATCAACTGCCTTCCTCTGCCAAAAAGAACGGATAAAAATAGGTTCACTGCTACATAAAATTAGATATACATATTGATCAGTGATTCAAACAATTCCTGTTTGCCGCTGATTTGTTTGGGTTCGCCGTTTGCCTTGGCATAAGCGTACACATCTTCCAACGACAATTTGCCTTCTTCGAATTCTTTACCCTTACCGGCATCGTAGGAAGCGTAGCGGTCGGCCAACATTTTCTTGTACGGTGATTTTTCCAGGATGTCGGCAGCTACGATCAACGCGCGTGCCATGGCATCCATACCGGCAATGTGGGCGATGAACAAATCGTCCAAATCGGTCGAGTTGCGACGGATTTTGGCGTCGAAGTTCGTACCACCACCTTGGAGGCCACCGTTTTGCAGGAGAACCAACATGGCTTGTACCAGTTCGTACAGGTCGATGGGGAATTGGTCGGTATCCCAACCGTTTTGGTAGTCACCACGGTTGGCATCGATGGAACCCAGCATACCGGCGTCGGCAGCACATTGTAGTTCGTGTTCGAAGGTATGACCGGCCAAAGTAGCGTGGTTGACTTCGATGTTGATCTTGAAATCTTTTTCCAAACCGAATGATTTCAGGAAACCGATAACGGTTTCGGTATCTACATCGTATTGGTGTTTCATGGGTTCCATGGGTTTGGGTTCAATCAGGAACACGCCTTTGAAACCTTTGGAACGGGCATAGTCACGGGCCTTGGTCAACATGGTGCCCATGTGTTGTTTTTCACGTTTCATGTTGGTATTGAGCAAGCTCATGTAACCTTCACGACCGCCCCAGAATACGTAAGCCTTACCACCCAGTTCGATGGTAGCGTCGATGGCGTTCTTGATTTGAACCATGGCACGGGCAGCAGCGTCAAAGTTAGGATTGGTGCTGGCACCGTTCATGTAACGAGCGTGGCTGAATACGTTGGCGGTACCCCACATCAGTTTGATGCCGGTTTCTTGTTGTTTTTGCTTGGCATAAGCAA
>CAYPLF010000118.1:0-2627 GCA_964411555.1 uncultured Bacteroidales bacterium
TTGGTCAGGTTGATGGATACCTGCACCATCCCGAGTGAATCAAGACGCAAACCCAGTGCTTTGCAGTAGGGGAAACCACCAGAAGAAAAACGAATGGTGCGCGCGATGGCTTTAGCCATTTCTAGATCGTTTGAGCGAAGGTTGATGTTGTAGGCCACCAGAAAACGCCTGGCACCGATAATGGAAGCGCCGGCTGTAGGGTGAGGGTGGTTGGGTCCGAAGTCCGGCAGCCAACCCGGTTGCTGCATTTTTTCAGTGAGGTGTTCAAACCCGCCTTTGCGTACCTCGGCCAGGTTTTGGCGGTGCGGTGCTGAGGCGGCTTCCTCGTACAGGTAAACAGGCAGGTCGTAACGTTTAGAAGCTTCCTCGCCAACCGCTCTGGCCAAGGTAACCGCCTCTTCCATCGTCATGTTCTTGATGGGAATGAAAGGGATGACATCCGCTGCACCCAACCGAGGGTGTTCACCGGAATGATTGGTAAGGTCTATCAGCTCAACAGCTGTACCGATGGCATCAAGCATGGCTTCCTTCATGGCCTGCGGATTCCCGACAGCCGTGACCACCATGCGGTTGTGGTCGGTGTCGTGGGTGAAATCCAGCAATTTCACACCGGTGCGGTGCCTGAAACAGTCTACGATGCCGTCCACACAATCCAACCGCCTGCCTTCGCTGAAATTGGTTACGCTCTCAACTAATTGTTCACTTATCATGGTTGTAACGCATTGAAGGGTATGGGGCAAAGGTAGTTTTTTTTGCGCAGCGCACAGGACCATTGGCTCTTTTTCCTGTTATCTTTGTTGTAAATCGACACCCATGAATCAGCGGCAATTGTATATCCTGATGGTTCTGCTCATGCTTATCGTGCTTATCCTCAATAAGCCGGAGCGCGTTAGGACCGTCGTGGTTGAACGGACGATGCCTGCTACCCAGTATGGGGAACATATATATGCAACCCAAAAGACTCCTTATCGTCTGGGTTTGGCTTTCAGCGGAGGTGGAGCCAAGGCGCTCTGCCATGTCGGCGTATTAAAAGCGTTTGAAGAACACGGTATCAAACCCGACGTGCTGGCTGGGGTCAGTGCGGGAGCTGTAGTGGCGGCCTTGTATGCCGATGGTTACACGCCCGATTCCATCCTGAAATTGAGTGAAAGCTTACATATCACCGATGTGCTGCGCTTCGATTGGAACCATGGTGGTTTTTTCAGTATGGATGGCTTTAAGGCCGTGTTGGATAGTTTCTTAAGAGCTGACCGTTTTGAAGACCTCAACATTCCGCTCCGGGTAGTGGCAACCGACCTGGATAGGGGGCAAAGCGTGGTGTTCTCCACGGGTTCGCTGGTTGAGGCATTGGTGGCTTCGTGCTCCGTTCCCATTCTGTTCAAACCCTATACGATTGAAGGCATCAACTATGTGGACGGAGGCGTGTTGCAAAATTTGCCAGCCTTTGCGATAAGGCCTTTGTGCAAAACATTGGTGGGGGTCAGTACAGGACCTGTACGGACAGGGCCTTACGATCTTTCCATTCCAACCATTGCCTTGCGTTCGTATTCCCTGATTTTCCGCAACAACGCCACGTATGCCAAGGAACTCTGCGACTGGGTCATTGAGCCGGCTGCCATCAATGATTACAGTGGTTCCGATGTGGATAAATACCAACAGCTATTTGACATTGGCTACCGAGAGGCAAACAGTCTTTTGGAGAAACACGTCTTTTTGGAAAAAAGGCTGCAAAAATAAAAGGGTCATTCTTAATAGAACGACCCTCTTTTATGGGTTGATTTAAATGGCTCAGCTCAGTTTGGCCAACGCTTCCTTGACGCGGCGCATGGCTTCCACGATGTTTTCATCGGACGTGGCGTAGGAGAAACGCAGGCAGTTGGGAGCACCAAAGGCGGCACCACCCACGGCAGCTACGTGACCTTCTTCGAGCAGGTACATGGCCAGGTCGCCCGAGTTTTCAATCACCCTTCCATTGAATGACTTGCCAAAGAAGGAATGGCATTCGGGGAAAATGTAGAAGGCACCTTGAGGAGTAGCTGTGTTGAGTCCGGGGATTTCCTTGGCTAACTTGACAATCAGGTTACGGCGGCGTTCGAAAGCCACGCGCATATCGGCAACAGGTTGTTGGGTGCCCGTATAAGCTGCTTCGGCTGTCCGTTGCGATACGGAGCAGGGGCCTGAGGTATATTGACCCTGTAGTTTGTTGCAGGCAGCGGCTATCCATTTCGGAGCAGCAATCCAGCCAATGCGCCAGCCTGTCATGGCATATGCTTTGGAGACACCGTTCACAATGACCACCCTGTCTTTGATACTATCAAATGAGGCTATGCTGGCGTGTTTGCCGATGTAGTTGATGTGTTCGTAGATTTCGTCGGAAATCACGATGACGTTGGGGTGCTTGGCCAAGACTTCTGCCAAACCGGCCAATTCTTCCTGGGAGTAAACGCTACCGGTAGGGTTGGAGGGCGAGCACAGAATCAGCGCCTTTGTTTTGGGCGTGATGGCTGCTTCCAATTGGGCGGGTGTAATCTTGAAGTCCTGGTCGATGCCGGCAGAAACAATCACGTTGGTACCTTCGGCCAGTTTGACCATTTCAACGTAACTTACCCAGTAGGGGGCAGGTACGA
>CAYPLF010000119.1:0-2610 GCA_964411555.1 uncultured Bacteroidales bacterium
CGGGTTGAGGTGGGTTGTTGTGTGTCTCCACCAATTGGGGTGCGGTGGCCCAGGTGCCCACCCAATGGGTTTTTGCTTGAAGGGTTCCGCTCGAAATAAAAAGACTTACAAGGATAAGGGAAAGCAGACTTGGAAACGTGTTGATTTTTCTCATGGCAAATAGCACTAATTATCCTCCAAAGATAATAGTCTTTCGTTAATCAATGTTCAAACACCATTCCAATAGTATCATTAAGTTTTGGAATTTAATGATTCTTGTCAGGTCTATCTCATTGTACGAATAACCCCCCTAACAGCCTATAGACTGTGAGGGGTTTATGGAGGTTTCGTAATTCAATCAAGCAGCGAGATCGTTTTTTTGCCGATCACTGTTTTTTTGTGTGTATGAAAATCTTAGTAGCGCCTTTTGTACGAAAAAAGTTGGCAACCATCAAGAAAAATAAAACAGGTAGATGAAGCAGAGAAGATAGAGTGATGCGTTTAATCATGAAAGAGGGTAAGGATAAACCAATAAACGCCAAACACATCAGCAATAAACCCCACCATTTGATGGCGTGTGTAAGGTCAATGAAACTCACAATGATGGAGATGACAGTTATCGTACCAAGCAATACCACCCGTGGTGGCATCATCCATTGAATTATTTTATCTACGTAATCCACGGGATTGATCAGTATTATCTTTCGAAACTCACCGAAGGACTTCCATAATATATAAAACTGAGCAGCCAACCACCTTCTTCGTTGATTGAAAAAGGTAGAATCGCCGGAAACCTTATCATCGTACACGATTACATCATCCAGGTAATCTACCTTGATATTTTCGCGTAACAAAATCATTTCCAGCTCCTTGTCTTCGCCGGCTGTGGCCAATTGACCGATAATCCCTTTAAACCAGTCAAACGGAAAAACCATTCCTGAACCGATTAGGGCAGAAGATACCCCAAGTGCCATATGTCCTTTTCTAAAAACAGCGTTATTGATTTCTTCGCTAAATCCATCCAAAATGGCAACGTTGGTTTCTGTTTTTTTGGCAGTCCTGTGAGTTTGAATGGCTTTCAATCCTGCATTGCAAGCCTTGTTAAGCTGTTGCAGGAATGATGCTTCGACCATATTGTCGGCATCGAGTATAACTACGGCATCAAATGAGCCATTCTCGTATTGATTCATCGCATAGATGAGTGCCTTGGACTTGAGGCTTTCTTCCGGTTCAAAGACAAATACGTTGGCTCCCATTGCTTCCAACTGGTTTGTTGTTGTTTGATGCATCCGGTCGGCGATGACCACCACTTCACGCGATGCTACAGGGTATGATTGATCAAGGATTGTCTTAGTCGATTCAACGATTATTCCATCCTCCTTATAGGCCGGTATCAGAATCAAGAATTTTTTCGTCGTATTTGGAGCATCAAAAATGGGCGTTTTGTAAAAATGCGATGCGATGGCATATACCAACAAATACAATATTGAAAGGGCTAAAAGGGTAAAAACCAACCAGTCCAGCACGATGAATGATTCAATGAATAGATCTTTTTCCATAACGATGACAGATAAAATCAACCATGCCTTTTACAACAGCCTTGGCATGATTCGGTTGACCTTTAATACTATTAATCAGCAAGTCTTTAACAAAGACCATAAAAATAAAATAAAGGAAAAAAACGGCAAATTCAATCCCTGTTCTGTTGCGTTTGGCGAACAGCAACCGGTTCCTTGTCATATAGTATTGTTTGACCGTGCTGTTGGCTCCAACCGTTTGTCCTTCACGATGGATAACGGTAGTCAATGGTAGGTACCACAATTCAAATCCGTTTCGAATGAACGCTTCACTCCAATCATATTCTTCATAGTATAAAAAATACACCTCTGGCAGAATCCCTACCTGGTTGAGAGCTGTTCTACTCACCATCATTGCTGCACCGTGTAAGTACTGGGTTTTGTTTGGTACATTGTACTGCCCTCTGTCTGGTTCTAAATAACCGATGCCTTTATTTCTGAGCGTAACCTTGGACATGGCCGTGTATCCGGCAAATTGTATGGTTTCGGAAGGATGTTGAAAAAGAATTTTTGGAGTAGCGGCGCCGATTTCAGGATGTTTGTCCATATAGTCAATCAGGTTTACAACTGAATTATCCAATAGGAGTGTGTCGTTGTTGAGAAAGTAAAGCCAGCGACCTTTTGCTTGTTGAATGCAGTAGTTGTTACCACCGGCAAAACCCAGATTGGTATCACTCCGAAAGATGGAAAACTCCGGAAAGCGGGTTTGTAGCTTGACTGCCTCATTGATTGTTGATCCATTGTCGAGCACCAAACATTCATACGAAAGCCCGGTAAGGTTTGTTTTAACGCTATTCAGCATATCGCAGGTCAATGCGAAGCCGTTGTAGTTGACGGTTATGATGGATAATTCTATCATAATATCCTGATGAATAAAGAAAGTACTGCGTTATAACACTTTCCAAGATAGTGTAGTTCTTATTGATGTTTAAATATACTCATAATTGTATAATAAAAAACCCCACAGAGAAAATTCTGTGAGGTTTTAGTCTGATTTCAGTGGAGATGGAGGGAGTCGAACCCTCGTCCAAACGGTGAACCAATATGCTTTCTA
>CAYPLF010000120.1:0-2572 GCA_964411555.1 uncultured Bacteroidales bacterium
TGCTGCTCGCCGCAGTCGTGTCCGTGTTCGTGTGAAGTGCAGGTGGCACCTCCGTCTTTGAGTTCACCGGCCAAAAAGCGTTTCACTTGTTCGGTGGCGTTGCCTTCGCAGTTGCGGATGACCTGGATGTTATGGGCGGCCAGTTTGTTGATGGCTCCAGTGCCAATTCCTCCGGCTAATAGGAAGCGGACGCCTCTGCGTTCGAGCTCTTCGGCCATGTTCGATTTGCAACCACAGCCTTCGGGGGCGTCTGTGGTTTCAACGTACAGTATTTCGTTGTTTTCGGTAATGGTGAAGAGTTGGTAGAAATCGCAGTGGCCGAAGTGGCTGTCAATTTCGTAGTTTTCTTTTACGGGTACGGCAATTTTCATAGTGTTGTTTGTATTAAAACTGGGTAGTATATCCAGTATAAAATAATTCAATTTGTTGATTGAGTTGCTTACTTAATTGATCAAAAACAAGAGTACCGGTGCAATGACCTGTGATAAAACGGGTGTTGGGATAATTACTGCTCAGAAATTCTCCCAGTTGAACAATCGCTGATTTTGGCTCAAAGAGTTGACCAGGCTTACTATCCAATAAGTGGAATCCACCGAACACGATGGTAGGTTTTTTACCTGTCATTTCTTCCACCGTGACAAGAATGTTCAACAGTCCCTTATGGCCACACCCTGTGAAAACAAACAAGTCATCGGTGCCATAACAAAATACCAGTTCATGGTTGAAGTCATCCAATTCATGTCCATTTCCTGAGTCCTTAAATAGAGTACTATTTGCGATGGGTTTGGAGAAAGTGGTTGAATCGCAGGAAAAGATGCTTATATCACCGTCAATGTGTGTCTCCTTTTCAATAAAAACAAATCGTTCCTTGTATTTCCCGAACTCAGCATCGATACCGATGTTTCTATATCCATTTCTGTTGGAAAAAAAGTGTTGATTCAGTGCCTTTTCGGATAGTAGTATGCTTGCTTTTGTGTTTATCTCCAGAAAGGGAAGCAAACCTCCGATATGATCGGAATGTCCGTGGGATATAAAAACATAGTCGATTTCTCTCACGTCAATGCCCAATCGTTCCGCATGCTGTAGGAATAGACCTGAAGCGCCTGTATCCAGAAGAATTTTGTGTGTTCCGGTATCCAGGAAGACGCACAATCCATGTTCTGATTCCAACGTTTCATCCATTTTCCGGTTGTCGGACAGTACGGTGATGTTCACGCTATTTCTCATTGATTGGCATCAGTTCTTCATTGTTGAAAGTAGAGCAGTTTTGGCATTTTGTATGATTTTCCAAACCGGCCACCAATTTATAACAACGTCTACAGCGATACCATTGCTTGTCAAAGCTGACTTCACCACCTACTATATTGATCATTTTTCCGGTGACGAAGGCTTCGGCTATGGTTTTACGGGCGCTTTCGTAAATGCGCGTCAACGTGGGGCGCGATACGTTCATCTGTTCGGCTGCTTGTTCCTGGTTCATGCCCAGGTGGTCGAGCAGGCGGATGGTTTCGTATTCGTCGTAATGGAGTGTGACCGATTCCAATGCTGTTCTTGGGATGCCAAAGGGTTTGTAACCCAGCATGATGGGGGGAACGGCTATGGTTCTGTGGTGTTTGGGGCGTGGCACGGCTTTTTATTTATGCAACAAAGATAAGTTATTTTGCACAAATGTTCATTACCTTGAGTAAAAAAGGATTCCATCTCTATAAAAGGGATGCCATCCCTTAAAAAAGGATGCCATCCTTTTTATAAAAAAAAGAAGGCACAGACCCATGAAGATGGAGTGGATCTCCACGGGCTGTGCCTTCAGGGCTTATTGTTGAGAAACTATGCTTGCGATATGGCAACCGCTACGGCTACGGAAGCACCAACCATGGGGTTGTTGCCCATTCCGATCAGACCCATCATTTCCACGTGGGCGGGAACGGAAGATGAACCGGCGAATTGGGCGTCTGAGTGCATACGTCCCATGGTGTCTGTCATACCATAGGAGGCGGGACCGGCGGCCATGTTGTCTGGGTGCAGGGTACGGCCCGTGCCACCACCGGAGGCTACGGAGAAGTACTTCTTACCTTGTTCGATGCATTCTTTTTTGTAGGTACCGGCTACCGGGTGTTGGAAGCGGGTGGGGTTGGTCGAGTTACCCGTGATGGATACGTCGACGCCTTCGCTGTGGAAGATGGCAACGCCTTCGCGTACGTCGTTGGCACCGTAGCAGTTTACTTTGGCACGGTCGCCTTTCGAGTAGGAGATGCGTTGTACTTCTTTCAGTTCACTGGTGTAGTAATCGAAGTCGGTTTCTACGTAGGTAAAGCCGTTGATGCGGGCGATGATCTTGGCGGCGTCTTTGCCGAGGCCGTTCAGGATGACGCGTAAGGGTTCCTTGCGCACGCGGTTGGCGGACTTGGCGATACCGATGGCTCCTTCGGCGGCGGCGAACGATTCGTGGCCGGCCAGGAAGGCGAAGCATTTGGTTTCTTCTTTCAGCAACATGGCGGCCAGGTTACCGTGGCCCAGACCTACTTTGCGGTCGTCGGCTACTGAGCCGGGGATGCAGAACGATTGGAGGCCT
>CAYPLF010000121.1:0-2544 GCA_964411555.1 uncultured Bacteroidales bacterium
GTTGGTTCAGCGTGTTACATCTGATGCCGTTCAAGTTGGTGCTGATACGAAGCAAATCGTACCTGTTACTTCATTGGTTAAGAATCCCCAAAAATGGACAGCTGAAACGCCCACTCTATACCGGTTAACGCTGGAATTAATCAATGGCAAGGGAAAAACCGAAGAAGTAATAGCAGGTCGCATTGGCTTTAAGGAGACTGAAATTCGTCATCAGGTTTTTTATTTGAACGGAAAAGCCATCAAACTGAATGGTATTAACTCGCACATGCAACATCCCGATTTGGGGCACACCATGGACGAGGCGACCATTCGGAAGGATTTTGAAATACTAAAACAATTCAATATCAATTGTGTACGGACGTCACATTATCCACCGGTTGCACGGTATCTGGAGTTGGCCGACGAATACGGATTTTACATTATAGACGAAGCAGGCGTTGAAGCACATGCCACTGAATACTTGTGCGATAGAACCGAATGGGAGGCCATGTACCGTGAGCGCGTTCGCAAAATGGTATTGCGCGACCGGAATCATCCATCCATTCTATTTTGGAGCGCCGGAAACGAAAGTGGCGAAGGGAAGAACATTTGTGCCGTGATTGATGAAGGTAAGAAATACGATAAGACACGTAGCTGGATGTATGGTGGAAACGCCTTTTCACATACGTGCGAAGAGATTATCGGCCCCCGTTATCCATCCATTTCTGACCTCATAAACAAGGTGGGGAAGGTTGCTGAGAGTGAAGATCCGCGACCCTCGTTTATGGACGAATACCTTTCGGTGGCCGGAAATGCCGGTGGTGGACTGGACGAATATTGGGAGGTGATTTACACGTATCCACGCATCATGGGCGGAGCATTATGGGATTTCGTGAGTCCAGGCTTGCGCGAGCCCGTTCGTAAACTGACCGATGCTTCCCCCAACAAGGTATCCACTCACATCATGGGACGCGCCAAACTGGTTGCCGGACACGAGGGAAAAGGGATTGATCTGAATGGTCACGATCAGTGGGTAGAAGTGTATCAAGATAAATCGGTTGAAATCTCGGGCAATGAACTGACGGTTTCGTTTTGGATTTTCCCACACGAGTTACTGAAAACGGGTGCTACACTGCTCTCCAAAGGCAACAATCAATTTGGTGTGCTGCAAACGGCAAAATCGCTCGATTTCTATCTGTACGCGTCGAGTAAAACAGTGGTCAGTGCTGCATTACCCAGCGATTGGGCACAAAACTGGCATCATGTGGCAGGCGTGTATAACGGGAAAACAATGTCGCTGTATATTGACAACAAACGGGTGGCTGAAAAAGAGGTCACCGGGAACATAACCAATCTCCCTTTCCCACTTAATGTGGGCAAAAATGCCGAGACACAGGGTCAGCAAACCTCCGCTTATTTGTGCGATGCCATCATCGATCAGGTGGGTATTTTCAATAAAGCCATTGAAGTCTCTGAGTTGGTTGCAGCAAAACCAGACCTGAAAAACCGTGCAGCGTTATGGCTCGATTTTGAACAGGAGCAAAACGAAGGCGAGTTTTTCAGCTACGGAATTGGCGCGCGTACCTATGGAAGTATTTGGCCCGACCGCCGTGTTGAGCCTGAAATGTGGCAAATGAAAAAGTCGGCTCAACCCATTTCTGTCAAGTGGAGCAATGCCGAAAAACTGGAAATTGAAGTGCAGAACCGTAACTTTTTCACCTCTACGAATGCCTATGAAGCACGGTGGAATCTGGAGGAAAACGGCCTCTCGATTGCTTCCGGAAAATTGGATGTGAATGTCGAACCGGAAGCCAAGAAAACCTATGTGCTTCCTATCCAAAAGCCACAGCTAAAAGCCGGTGCAACCTATTTGGTAACCGTCAGTTTTCATTCGAAAGTGCCTACCCAATGGGCGCCTAAGGGTTTTGAACTGTGTTGGGATCAATTGGAAATGCCATGGATGGTTCCTGTCGCTGAAAAAGTGGTACAGCAACAGGCCAATTCGTTGAATGTGAACTTTAAGGATACGCAGTTTATTGTAGTATCTGGCGTAAATTTCGATTATACCTTTTCTATAGCTGATGGACAATTGAGCTCCATGAAATACATGGGAACTGAATTGCTGAAACAGGGAGCGCAACTCAATGTGTGGCGTGCACCTCTGGCGAACGAACTGGACGACTGGACCGCTGGTCAAGGCAGAGCCGTGGGCTACGGAAGGATGGTTGCTAATTCATGGTATTCCATCGGCCTGGATCATATGAAGTCTAAAATTAAATCAATTCGAATTGAATGGCAGGTGGCGCATGTAATTGTCAGTATTCGTTCGATGGATCTTTTTGGAAATGCTGAAAATGATGGCTTCGAAAATGAGATGATATATACGATTTCGGCCGACGGTGAAATTAGTTTACAGCACTCGATAATTCCGAATGGAAAAATGCCCACGTCGTTGCCACGCATCGGAACAACATGGGTGTTCAATAAGCAACTGCAACAGGTTGAATGGTTTGGACGTGGGCCGCAGGAGAATTATCCCGACCGCAAAACCGGCTACCGTATTGG
>CAYPLF010000122.1:0-2540 GCA_964411555.1 uncultured Bacteroidales bacterium
CCGGATTATGAATCCGACGCTCTAACCAGCTGAGCTATCCCGCCATCATTTCTGAATTGCGGGTGCAAAGGTACTACTTTTTTTTTACCCTGCAAAATTTTTGGCATGTTTTTTACTCAAATAATGTATTTTTTTTCGTTTATAGGCCGTTTAAGAGATATTATTCAAAACGACTGTCAAAAATAAGAAATTATCCGCCCCTCAACAAGACCGTCAGTTTATTTTAAGTTCCGCAAACTCCAAACCCTCGATAAAATCGACCAATCGTTTGGAAACACATATTTTATGTGCCTTCGAAAACAGTTCAATGCGTATGGGAGGATCCTGCTCATAATCAGTGATAGAAAACATCAACTTGGTTTTCCCGGGATTCTTCTTCACCTCATCCATGAACATATCCATAAAACCATTACTGATGGAATCCAGCGGCAATGAGACATTCATTTTTTCCACACTGTTCCCGGCTACTTCAGAAAGCAGGTTGACGGATTTTATTTTCAATTCCATTTCTCCCGGTTTCCAGGATCTGGCTTGGTACATGCCCTTTATCAGCAGAAACATGGACGGTTTCAGGTACTTGCCGAACTCCACGTATTCCTTGGTCCAAAAAGGGATTTCACAGGCACCTGAATAATCTTCCAATGTGGCAAACGCAAACAATTCATTCCGTTTGTTGGTACGCTCCCTCACATCCGTTACGATACCACCAAAAATCAATTCCTTGTTGGGAACCAGATTGTTGTTCTTTATATCATCCATGGTGGTGTTGCAGACATATTTCATCACCACCGAGAAACTATCCAACGGATGGGATGAAAGATACATCCCCACCAATTCTTTTTCCTTATTCAAGCGGATCAGTTCAGGCCACGTCTCAACCTTGGGCAATTCAGGTTTGCTCACCTCCACTTCATTGTCACCCCCGAACAAGGAATTCCGGACGATGGCCTTGTCAGCCTGGGCCTTGTTTCCGTAGCGCATCAACGCATCCAAAAAGACTTCACCCTTGGCATTCTCTGCCATAAACTGTTCACGGGAAATGTGCTTCATGGAGTCAAAACTGCCGGCCAACGACATGGATTCCACGCTTTTCTTGTTGCACGCATTCAGGTTGACCCGTTCCAAAAAGTCAAACACATTGTTGAAAGGCCCCCCTGCACTTCTCTCTTCCAGAATGGCACGGACGGCACTCTCTCCCACACCTTTGATGGCACCCAATCCAAAACGGATGTTTCCATCCTTGTTGACCGTAAATTGGAAGTTCGATTCGTTGACATCGGGGCCCAACACCTGGATGCCCATGGAGCGGCATTCGTCCATGAATTTGGTGATGTCGGTTATGTTGTTCACACTCCGGGTAAGCACGGCCGCCATGTATTCAGACGGGTAATTGGCCTTGAGCCACGCCGTCTGATAGGCCACCAACGAATAACACGTGGCGTGCGACTTATTGAAAGCATAGGAAGCGAATTTCTCCCAGTCTGCCCAAATCTTTTCGAGTACTTCAGGGTCGTGGCCGTTGGTTTTGCCACCATCGATGAACTTGGGCTTAAGGGCGTTCAGCTTTTCGATGATCTTTTTTCCCATGGCTTTTCGGAGCTCATCCGATTGGCCACGGGTAAAACCGGCCAATAAACGGGAGAGCAACATCACCTGTTCCTGATAGACCGTAATGCCGTAGGTATCCTTCAAATACCGTTCCATGATGGGAATGTCGTACTTGATTTCCTCCCTACCGTGTTTGCGGGCAATAAACGAGGGTATGTAATCCATGGGGCCCGGACGGTAAAGGGCATTCATGGCTATCAAATCCTCAAACTTGGTGGGTTGCAATTCCCTGAGGTATTTTTGCATACCGGCCGATTCAAACTGGAACGTGCCCACCGTATTGCCATTGCTGTAGAGCTGATAGGTGGTCTCGTCTTCCAACGAAATCGTATCAATATCAATATCGATACCACGGGACAGTTTGATGTTCTTGATGGCATCCTTGATGATGGACAACGTCTTCAAACCCAGGAAGTCCATCTTGATCATGCCTGTTTCCTCAATCACGGAACCTTCGTACTGGGTGACCAGCAACTTCTCGCCGGTCTCTTTATCGTCGGCCGTACTCACAGGTACCCAATCGGAAATGTCGTCCCTGCCGATGATGACACCACAGGCATGGACACCTATGTTCCTGACGTTGCCCTCCAGCATCTGGGCGTACTTCATCGTATCCCGCAGTACCGGATCGGACGATTCCGCCGCCTCCTTGAGCTCGGGGACAAACTTGATGGCGTTTTTCAGGTTCACCTTCTTGACATCGGGAATCTTATCCGGTACCAGCTTGGCCAAGCGATCGGATTCTGGCAAGGGCAACCGTTGCACGCGGGCTACGTCCTTGATGGCCGACTTAGCCGCCATGGTACCATACGTGATGATGTGCGCCACCTTTTCTTTCCCGTACTTTTCTTCTACCCACCGTAAAACTTGCCCACGACCGTCATCGTCAAAGTCGATATCTATATCGGGCATGGAAATACGGTCCGGATTCA
>CAYPLF010000123.1:0-2403 GCA_964411555.1 uncultured Bacteroidales bacterium
ATATAGCCATGTATACATTTTTTTGATTAGAAAATGAAATTTGATTTCAATATTGAACACAAGTAGCCTCAATGCAGTCTTTTTCAAAATTTTATGTTTAACGGGACACTAGTGATAATTTTATTTAAGTAGAACCATGATTCGTTATCTGTCAATCACACTACTGCTTTTTTTTGCTTTTGCTAGCGCATGGAATGTGGTTGCTCAGGTATCATCAACTCTAACAGGTATAGGCATCGATGCGAAAGTGATTGCACCGATTACCTTGGAGAATAATGGCAATACACCCTTGGATTTTGGTACAGTTTCACGGTCATCCACTGCGGGTACCGTGACTGTTCCAACCACTGGGGATAGAATTCCAGACGGTGGGGTGGGCGTTTTGGGCTCATCTTCCTTTTCTCCGGCTCCGTTTACCGTTACCGGTGAGAATAGTTCGGCGTTCAATGTAACGTTACCGGCAAACGGGACGGTTGTCCTTACCCGCGTCAGTGGAGCGGAAACGATGGCTGTGAATGGTTTTACCAGTAATGCACCTTCTTCCTTGTCTTCTTCCGGGTCAGCCTCTTTTACGATTGGAGCTACCCTTTCTGTTGGTGCCAATCAGATGGCCGGAGAATACACAGGTTCTTTTGCAGTAACAGTTGCTTATCAATAAAACGAATATCAATGAAAAAGATGGTTTACATACTGCTGGTATTGCTGACCGTCTTGGCGATTGATGTAAACGCTCAAACTTCGGCTTCTGCCCAATCCTCCGCTAGCGTAACACTGCTTGAGGTGCTCCAGATTGCCAAAGTGGAAGACATGAGTTTCGGTCGGTTGGCCAACGGGTCTGTCGGTACCGTTAATTTGAGTACAACGGGTGAACGTAGTGTAAATGGCTTAACGGCCATTGGAGAATCGGGGTGGAGTCCGGCTCGGTTTGAAGTGAGCGGAACCCCGAATTACGAATACTACATTGGTTTACCCACGGAAATAACACTGGAAAAAGACGGGAACCAGTTGGTGGTGGAGAACCTGCAGGCCAAGCCCTCATCGGCTACAGAAAACGGCTTGAAAGGTGTCATAACCAGCAATGCATTCTTTACCGTTGGCGGTAAATTGGTGATCAGTTCACCCAACTTTCCTCCCGGTAATTACCGCGCCAGTTTTGAAGTGAGTGTAGGATACAATTGATAGAACAACCACCTGATGAAAACCAGACTACGACTTGCAATTGTGATGGCTGCCTTGATGGGCAGCTTGTCGTCGTTGATGGCAGCGGATCCGGTGGCATCAGCTACCATCGATGTTGAGTTGATGGCACCTTTGTCGTTGGCGAAAAGCGTTGACATGCAATTTGGTCGTGTTTCATTAAGTGGAAACGGTGAAGGAGTCCTGGTGTTGGGCGTTGACGGTTCGGTACAAGTGACCAACCTGGTGACCTCATCGGGAGGAGCAACACCCGCCGCAGCCGTATTTACGGTAGATGGAACAGATGCAGCCAATTATTCGGTGCTCATACCTTCTTCGCCCGTTACATTGACCAGGGTTGGATCGACCGAGACCCTGAATGTGAGTGATTTTACGGTAAAACTTGCTTCCAAGGCGGTTGGAACATTGACCGGTACCATTGGCGCTGACAATTCGTTTGCTGTGGGAGCTACGCTGACCATACCCGAAACACAAGCAGCCGGGAGTTATCAGGGTACTTTTCCTGTCAGCATTTCGTATAATTAATGCGACACTCCATGAGAATACCTTCCAACATAGTACTCTTTTTATCCGTTGTGTTTGCTACAGCCGCATACGCACAGACGAACGTGTTGGGAAAAATGGAGGTGGAAATAGCTGTGCCGGTTACTGCTGTGGAAACGGAGTTGTTGAATTTTGGAAAAATCATACCGGAAGCCAGTGGAGGTTCGGTGGTCATTTCACCCAACGGAGAACGGACAGCTTCCGGAAGCATATTATTGATGGATGAAACCTACAGTGCCGGTCGCTTTACGGTAGCCGGTGTGCCCAGTAGTTTGGTATCTATTATATTGCCCCAAACGCCTCAACGCTTGATATTGTCGAACGGTAACAGTGAAATTACAGTAGATGCATTTACATCCGATGTTCCGGTGGGAGGTCAGGTGGTTCGTCAGTTGGACGGAAAAACAGAAATCAGCATTGGGGCAACCTTATTGATTGGAAATGGATTAAGCAATCCAGCCGGGTATTATACGGGGACCTACGAGGTAGTTTTCATGTATAATTAACGGTCTGGTTTATGCATATGCGATCTTTGACATGTTTCCATGCGATGTTTAGTAAAAAAAACTCATTGGTAACGTTACGCTTTCTGGATATTACGTATATTTGAACCATCAACAGGTAAACCTAGAGGCCATGAAACGAACAATTTGTCAGGTAGTC
>CAYPLF010000124.1:0-2324 GCA_964411555.1 uncultured Bacteroidales bacterium
CAGTGTATTTCGATGGTGCCCGGGAAACCCGGACGGCCTCGGTTGATTTGAAATCCGGCAGGACGCAGTTGGTGTTTACCGGTTTGGCTCCCGATGTGGATGCGAAAAGCATTCAACTCAAATCCAACGGTGCATTTACGGTATTGGGTGTAAACCACCAGCAGAATTTCCTGGATGCTTCCAAACTTTCTTCCGAATCACAACGCCTGCTGGATGAAAGAAAAGCCATCGAATCGAAAATTGCTGTTGAAAACGCTAACTTCCAGGTCATTCAGGATGATATTGAATTTTTAAAGACCAACCGCACGCTGGGTGGTAGCGACCAATCCCCCACCGTGGCGGCCCTTAAGGAAAGTGCCGATTATTTCAGCCAACGCATGACGTCTTTGGTGACAAAGGAGCAAACATATTACAAGAATATCGAGGAATTGAACCGTCAGATCAATGCCATCAACAAGCAGTTGAATGATTTGAACGAAGAAGAGGTATGGCCCACCGGTGAAATACAAGTGCTGGTGGAAGCCAAGCAAGCCACCAAGGCTACCTTTGAGCTGACTTACCTGGTTTCCAATGCAAGCTGGTACCCAACCTATGACATCCGTGCCAACAACATTACCGAGCCGTTGGAAATTGTGTACAAAGCCAATATCCGCCAGCAAACCCGCAGTGACTGGAAAAACGTCAAGCTGACCTTGTCTTCGTACAACCCCGGTGTTTCCGGTGTGGCTCCCGAACTGAAAACGTATTACATGGATTACAACAGCACACCTCCGGTTTATGGGAAGGATATCAACACGCTGAGCGGACGGGTCACCGACACCAATAACAAGGCCCTTTCCGGAGTACGGGTGGGTGTGGAAGGCAGCTACCTGGTTACATCCACCAATGCGCAGGGGTATTATTCGTTGACCTTGCCGGCCAATGCCTCCAGGATTAGTTTCAACCTGTCGGGTTATGTGCCGTCAACGCGTAACATTGTCGGTTCCGTGATGAATGTTTCCTTATCCCGCAGTGAGCAACAGACATCGTTGAAACGGAGGGAAGCCATGGTTTCAGATGAGGAGGCTGGAGTGGATATTGCTGATTTGAATGAGCATCGTATTGTGGTCAATGGAGAAAGTTTGGTGCGTGTTGCTGTATCTGGTGGAGGAGGCCAGTCTAAACAGACCACCATTCCTGTTCCTCAGCAAACAGTACAAAAGCAAATCTCCGTGGATTTCGAAATCAACACCCCGTACAGCGTGGCCTCCGACAACAAGGTGGTTTCGGTTGATATGGCTGAGATTTCCGTACCGGCCACCTACCAATATTTCTGTGTGCCGAAAATCAAACAGGAAGTGTACCTGGTGGCGCAATTGACCGACTGGCAGCAATACAGTTTTCTGGAAGGCGAGGCCAACGTGTTCTTTGAAGACAGCTACGTGGGCAAGACCATCCTGAATGTCAATGCCGCTACCGATACCCTGGCAATTTCTCTGGGAAGGGACAAGGGTATTTCCGTGAAGCGCGAGCAGGTGAAGGCCTATTCCTCGAAACAGTTTATCGGCAACAAGAAGGAGGAATCCCGTTCGTGGAAAATCACCGTGCGCAACAACCGCAAGGAACCCATCAATTTGTTGTTGCTTGACCAGGCTCCGGTATCCCGGAACGAGGAAATCGAAGTGAGCCGTCAGATTTCAGCAGGCGGTGTCTATAATCCTGAAAACGGGGAAGTTCGCTGGGAAACCAAGCTGGCTCCCTCTGCCAAGGAATTCGTGTTGAATTATACGGTGAAGTACCCGAAGAGCCAGTATTTGGTGATTGAGTAATAGTAGAAAAATACCATACAACGATGAAAAAAACACTGCTGGCGCTCTTCGTGAGTGCTGTTTCCCTTTTTTCTGTTGCCCAGCAATCATCCGGTCTGCAAGTATCCGGTCAGCAATCATCGAATCAACAAGTAACCAACCAAGATGTGCCTTCGCAGGTTTCAGCTGTGACGGTGTATTTCGATGGTGCCCGGGAAACCCGGACGGCTTCGGTCGATTTGAAATCAGGCAGGACGCAATTGGTCTTTTCGGGTTTGGCGCCCGATGTGGATGCGAAAAGCATCCAGCTCAAGTCAAACGGTGCGTTTACGGTTTTGGGGGTGAACCACCAGCAGAATTTCCTGGATGCGTCCAAACCATCCGACGAATGGCAAAAACTCCTGGATGAGAGAAAGGCGCTCGAGTCGAACGTTGCTGTTCAAAATGCTTACCTGAGGGTCATTCAGGAGGACAGGGAGTTTCTGAAGTCTAACCGCGAACTGGGTGGTCGCAGCCAGTCCCTGACCGTGACAGCCC
>CAYPLF010000125.1:0-2278 GCA_964411555.1 uncultured Bacteroidales bacterium
TGAAGATGTTTTCAGGGTATGGATAGCTTTTGATGGCGTCAATATAAGGCCGCAAACTGGTTTCATCGTATTTCCAATTCTGGCTGGCCGCATGCGTAAAAGTATAGGGCGTCTTCTTGAGAAACGTGCGAACATCCTTTTCATTACCATCTGTCAGTGCGATGAAGTTGACCCGATCGGCGTATTTTTTCTGCAGATGGTTCAAGGCAGGTATTTCAGCCCTACACCCACCACAACCAATAAACCACAGGTTAATCAACGTTGGTTTTGACTGTTTGCCACCAATTTGAACACTGTCGCCCGTTACGGTTTTCAACCGTTTCTCGGCTATGTTTGTTCCTATCCTGGGGTACTCCTTTGATCGAATCTTGTATTCGGTCCCCACCCGTACATCATAGATGAAAGGCATAATAACTGAATCCCCACTCTCATCGGTGATAATTGGCTTTGTATGAATGGTGATGAAATGCCCTTCCACTGTGTCAGCATAAGCCACATCCAGCGAATCGATGAAGGCATTATACGCGTCTTTGGAGAGCACTTCCTGCGTATAGAGATTCAGGAAATAGTTCGGCTCCGGACTGGGTGTCCTGTCTCGCTGACTCTTGCAACCAAATAGCAAAGCAACCAGCAAAAGTATGGATACGTTTCGCTTCATAAAAAATAGCTACTTATTTGTAAACTGTATTAAGACATACTGAAATATCTATACCACAAAATTAGCAACTAATCAATACAAAACACAACATTAATTTGCTGTGCCTTTCATCCATCAATAATCCAGCAGTTCTCGTATGGCCTGGTAATAACTCCGGCCGCTCAGGATTTTGGTTTGGCTGTAATCGTCCATCACCAGCACAAAACGATTGTTGAAGTGTTTCTTGACTTCCTTCAGCAAGTTCCGGTTGAGAAGGTACGATTTGTGCACCCGAATAAAGTAGGCCGGGAGTTTCTCTTCCAGTTTCTTCAGACTCCCATCCAGGATATACGATTTTGTGTGTTTGGTCACCAAGGTCACGTATTTCTCATCGGCCTGAAAATAAGAGACCTCGTCGAGTCGCACAAACACCACACGATCGCCCACCTTGACAGGTATGGATGTTGCCTCGTGTTTTCTGTATTCCTGGTTGAACTGCTCAATGAGCTTGTTCAGGTTGGTGGTCGTACCTGTTTCGCCAACCAGCTGATCAATTTTTTCAACGGTTCTGGCAAACCGCTCTTTGGTGAGCGGTTTGACCAGGTAATCCACACAATGGGTTTCGAACGCTTTCAACGCAAATTCGTCGAAGGCCGTGCAAAAAATAACCGTCGGAGTATACTCCAGCCCCTTCAACACATCAAATCCGTTGATGGCCGGCATGTGTATGTCCAGGAAAACCAAGGCCGGTCTCATTCGGTTTAGTTTCTCAATGGCCTCCTCTCCGTTCTTCGCTTCACCAACCAGTTCAAACGTTTCGGGATAGTCCCGGATCAACGATTGCAGGCGTAAACGGGCCAGTTCTTCGTCGTCAACCACAAGGGTTGTAAAGGGTCGTTTCGTGTTCATGATTCAAAGAAGTGCTTCAAGGTCACCGCTATATGCTTGTTAGTTCCATTCACCCAATTGATGCTGGCCTTATTGCCATAAAGAAGGGATAAGGTGTCGTGCAGGTTTTGCAAGCCGTACCCCCCCACCGGTTCGGCCGGAAAATCGGGTCCGTTGTCATACACCTCAAGGAGCAAATCGTTCTGCTGTTGCTTAACCTCCACCACAATGACACCTTTGTCTTTCATCATGGACAAACCGTGCTTGACGGCATTTTCCACCAGGGGCTGTATCAGAAACTTGGGGATTTGCTTATCCCTGGCACTTTCATCGGCCTTGATGTCATACACCAATCGTTCCCCAAAACGGGTTTTTTCAATGTCCAGGTATTTTTTCACCATCTCCAATTCTTCGGCAACGGTCACATAGGTGCTGCCATCTTTGTTGATGGCATACCGGAACAGTTCGGAAAGTCCCAACGCCATGCTTTCCGTTCTATCGGCATCCAGGTGTGCCAGGCTGGCAATGGAATTCAGCGCGTTGTACAAAAAATGCGGGTTAATGCGTGAATGTAGGGCGTTGAGTTCGGCCTGATTTTTCAGGGCTCTCATGTTAGCTATTTCCACATCTTTTTGATTCACCAGGCTTTGGATACGGTAGGTAATAAGGTTGTAGAACACCCGCAAGGCTGCCAGTATGACAATCAGCAGCACCAGGGTTGAGCTTTGGGACCAAAAAGAAAGCGGGTTAATA
>CAYPLF010000126.1:0-2242 GCA_964411555.1 uncultured Bacteroidales bacterium
ATTGAAATCATTGAAAACCTGCTGACCAAGGTGGACAACCTGATCATTGCCGGTGGCATGACCTATACCTTTGTAAAAGCTCAGGGTGGCAAAATCGGTCATTCCATTTGCGAAGATGACAAACTGGACCTGGCGCTGGAATTGATTGAGAAGGCCAAAGCAAACAATGTCAAACTGGTGATGGCTGTCGATGCCAAGATTGCCGACAGCTTCAGCAACGATGCCAAGACGGCCTTTGTTGATGTCAACGAGATTCCCGACGATATGCAGGGTATGGACATTGGTCCGAAAACCGAAGCCATTTTCGCCGATGTGATCAAGAACTCCAAGACCATTTTGTGGAACGGTCCTACCGGTGTGTTTGAGTTTGACAACTTCTCACACGGTTCACAGGTTGTAGGTGAAGCCATTGTTGAAGCCACCAAACTGGGTGCGTTCTCGTTGGTGGGTGGCGGTGACTCCGTTGCCTGTGTGAACAAGTTCGGTTTGGCCGATGGTGTCAGTTACGTGTCCACCGGTGGCGGTGCTTTGCTGGAGGCCATTGAAGGTCGTGTACTGCCGGGTATTGAAGCCATCCGCGGTTATTAAGTCTTAATGTCTCTACCGGATGTCTGCCAGGATTGAATCGATCCGCGACTCAGCCGTAGCACGTTGGACAGCACTGGGCATCGTGGCTTTCACGATGCTCGCTGCTTATTTCTTTGCCGATGTCATGTCGCCGTTGAAGACGCTGTTGGAAACGGAGATGCACTGGGATAGCAGTGACTATGGTTTCTTTACCAGTGCCTACGGGTGGTTCAATGTGTTTTTGTTCATGTTGTTGATTGGGGGCTATCTCCTCGACAAGAAGGGCATTCGGTTTACCGGTCAGTTTTCGGCTGGTTTGATGGTGCTTGGTGCTTTAATTAAGTACTGGGGCATTGCTTCTCCTTCACTGGTCGGTCTTCAGGTGTTTGGTATTTCGGCTCCTGTTTTTTGGGCTGCTATTGGCTATGCTATTTTTGCTGTTGGTAGTGAAGTGGCTGGTATCACGGTGACGAAGGTGATTGTGAAGTGGTTCAAGGGGAAGGAGATGGCTATGGCCATGGGTGTGCAGGTGGCGTTGGCTCGTTTGGGCACAGGCATGGCTATGATCATTACGGTTCCTTTTGCGAATGCGTTCCATTCGGTGCCGGCTCCTGTGTTATTGGGGGCTGTATTGTTGTGCATCGGTTTGCTGGCGTTCATCGGTTATTCGTTCATGGATAAGAAGCTGGATGCTGAAGACAAGGGTGCTGCTTTGCCGGATGAGGAGGATGCTTTCAAACTTTCTGACGTGAAGGTTATCCTGATGAATAAGGGTTTTTGGCTGATTACGCTGCTGTGTTTGCTGTTTTATTCGAGTGTGCTTCCTTTTATGAAGTATGCCACTGACTTGATGGTGAACAAATTCCATGTGGATATTGAGCTGGCGGGTACCATTCCTGGTTTGTTGCCGTTTGGTGCTATTTTGTTGACGCCTTTGTTCGGGGGTATTTACGATAAGAGGGGTCGTGGGGCTTCTCTCATGATTTTGGGGGCTGTGATGTTGTTTTTGGTGCATGTGGTGTATACCATTCCTGCGCTGGACAATTGGATCTTGGCTGTTGTGCTGATGATTGTATTGGGTATTGCGTTTTCGTTGGTTCCTTCGGCCATTTGGCCTTCGGTGGCGAAGATCATTCCTGAAAAGCAATTAGGTACGGCTTACGCTTTGATTTTCTGGATTCAGAACATTGGCTTGATGGGGGTTCCTTTCCTGGTGGGCAAGGTGCTTGACCGCTACTGCAAGACAATTGCGGCTGATGGTACGCCTTCGTACGACTACACGCTTGTGATGGCCATCTTCGCCGGCTTCGCTTTGCTGTCCATCTTCATCGCTTTTGCCTTGAAACGGGAGGATGCCCGCAAACACTACGGCTTGGAACAGAAGAGCCACTCGTGATTTCCACTCCTTTATATAGTTGAAATACCGCGTCGGTTGATGCGGTATTTTTTTTGGCTTCATACGGAACATGTAGCTGTTTCCGTTACGCCGGCAGGGTGGCTGTGCTCCGACTTGAAGGCCTGCAACCACTTCGCGCTCCCGGCTAAAATCTCAAAGCGTCAGTCACTACGTTCCTTCCTCGAAGATGAGATTTTTTTATGCCTCCCGCCGCTCGGTTCTATACGGCCTTCTTCGCAACTACGCATCAGCTCACCCTACCGGCTCCACTGCAACGCT
>CAYPLF010000127.1:0-2190 GCA_964411555.1 uncultured Bacteroidales bacterium
GCTGAAAAATTCGGACAAAAGCGATTTCTTGCCGCTACCGGAAGCCGTTTGCAGCAGCTCCAGCTTTGCCGTTCGTCCGTGCATGGGATTGGACAGACTCTTGTCCAGCCCCGGCACTTCGATAAAAGCTCTGGAAAGCTGCAACATGCAGGCATAGATTTCCTGTTGTAGGCCCTTTTCTAAAGCCAGTTCGTAGAGTGCTTTTGCGTATCGGATGGAAATTTTACCTTCGTCCATGATGGTTAATTTTTCAACGTATTGGCTTCGTCCAGCATGTTGTTGACCAGTTCAATCTGAGCAGCGTCGTTCTCGAGGTTTTTGCGCAGCAGCTTGCCGGCAATGCTTACAGAAAGCATAGCCACTTGATTGCGCACTTCCTTGAGTGCCTGTTCTTTTTCACTTTGTATGGTCAGTCTGGCGTCGGCGATCAGTTTGTCGGCTTCGGCTCTGGCCTGAAGTTTGGCCTCTTCGATGAGTTTTTCCCGCAAGTCCTGCACCTCTTTCAACGCGACGTGTTGTTCGTTGCGCGCTTCAGCCAAAATGGCGGTGCGTTCTTCTTTGACGGTTTCAAGCTTGAGATACGCTTCTTCAGCAGCCTTGACCGAATTCGTGATGTATTGCTCCCGTTCGGCAATGGCTTTCGTGATGAAAGGCCAGGCGAACTTCCACAGGATGCCAACCACCGTCAAAAAGACGATGAGCATCCAGAAAAGCAATCCGGTATCCGGTGTAAACAATCCCATGACTTAGAGAACGATGGCTAGTACGGCAACGATGATGGCAAAAAGGGCAACCCCTTCTACAAGTACGCAGGCAATCAACATGTTGGTACGGATATCTCCGGCAGATTCCGGCTGACGAGCAATGGCTTCAACGGCAGAACCGCCAATCTTACCAATACCAATACCTGCACCGATAGCGGCAATACCTGCGCCCAAAGCGGCACCCATTTTGGCAATAGCTGCGAGGGAAACACCGGCTGCAGCAGCCTGAAGAAGAATAGTAGATAACATAGTCGTTTAATTTTGAGTATGAATGTTAAATCGTTTCAGTTAAGGGTTTTTCGCCTGCCGGTACCACCGCTTTGCTGTGCTTATCCCCGTGGGCATGATGCGGCTCTGGATGCGCCATTCCAATAAAGAAGGAAGTCAGCATGGTGAAGACGTATGCTTGAAGGAACACGACAATGAGTTCGAGCAGGTTCATGAATATGGCAAAAAACAATGCAAAGATGGAAACACCTGCTCCCAACAGTGGGCTGATGGCTCCGAAGATGAAGATGATGGCCATAAATACCATGGCAATCATGTGCCCGGCCATCATGTTGGCAAACAGACGAATGCACAACGCCAGCGGCTTGGTGATGACGCCTACCAGTTCCAGAAAAGGCATGAAAGGAATGGGCTGACGCAACCATTTGGGCATGTCGGGCACCAGAAAGATTTCTTCCCAATAACCTTTGTTGGCAAAAACGTTGATGAGTAGCATGGACAGGACAGCCAGCACCATGGTGGTGGCAATGTTGCCCGTTAGGTTGGCTCCGCCCGGAAATACGGGAATAATACCCAACATGTTGTTAATTAGTATGAAGAAAAACAACGTGAGCAGGTAGGGGGAGTATTTCAGGTAATCTTTTCCAACACCGGGTTTGATGACTTCGTCCTGTACAAACACGATGATGACTTCCAGCATGCCGCGAACACCTCCGGGAGCCTTCATGGGGTCACGACGGTAGAAATTGGCCATGCCGATGAAAATCCACAGCAGTAAAATGGCCGAAATTAATAGGGATGCAACGTTTTTAGTGATGCTCAAATCCAGCGGACGCAGCTCGGTTCCGTCTGCCTGAATTTCCACTAGTTTCTTCTCGTAGGGGCCGGTTTTAGCGATGGAAAACCCTTCGTAAGCAGCGTGACCGTGTTCCAGTTTGGAGGAAGGAAATACGAACCAGCCTCTGGTGGGACTGTGAACAATGACCAGTAAAGGAATGGTTATTTTGGTTTTGCCAAAGTCGGTGATGTGCCAATCGTAGGCGTCGCCGATGTGGCCGAAAATGAATTTGCCGGCGTCGAACTTTTCTTCGGTTGCTTCGCCGTGCGCGTGGGTGTGAGCTGGTACTCCGACAGCCTGTTCACTGGCTTCGGGGGCTTCCGCAGCCCGTGCAGCGGGGCCGATCAGAACGAATGCCAG
>CAYPLF010000128.1:0-2186 GCA_964411555.1 uncultured Bacteroidales bacterium
GGCCACCGGAACTGCCGCATGGAGTCAGACCAACGAAAAACAGACGCTTTCCAACAATACAACTACAAATTCTAGTGTGAACAAAAGCAGTGCTTCGATTGGCTTAGACCTTAACTGGACGCTGTTTGACGGGGGGAGAATGTTTATTACCCGTGAGCGGTTGCAACAGTCTGCGGCATTGGGGACGATCCGAATGAAGGAAACCATCGAACAAAATGCCTACAATGTGGTGGTGGCTTACTTCAACCTGAGTCGCTTACAGCAACAATTGTTGAGCATCGAACAAACCATTCGTTACAATACCGAGCGACTCACCATTTCGGAAGCTTCGTTTAAGTCGGGCGATAAAGCCAAAACGGATTTGTTGCAAGCGCGCATAGATTTGAACGATGCTCAGGAGAATGCGTTGAATCAACAGGTTGCCATTCGGGATGCCAAGCGCTCTTTGAACCTGCTGTTGGCAAGAGACTCCGAAACGCCGTTTACGGTTAGCGGCGAGATTGTTGCTGGAGCCATCCCCGATTTGCAGTCCCTGCTTCAACAACTTGAAACGCAAAATACATCGCTCCAGGCCTTCCGAAAACAGGTGGAAATTAGCCGCTTGTCTTACAACGAGGCCAGAACCAATTACCTGCCAAAGTTTGACCTCGGTGCCGGCTATTCACAGGGTTTTGGAGGTTCTTCATCGACGGTAAAACGTTACGCGAATTCGGGTCCTGACGTTTCCGGACGTTTGTCCATTCCCATTTATCAGGCAGGAGAAGCGACGAGGTTGAAAAAACAGGCAGAAATCACAAAGCAAACAGCCGAGCTTACCCTTCAACAAGCCAAGCTGGAGGCCAGTTCCGCACTTCGAAGTGCGTACGAAGATTACACCAATCAAAAGGCGCTGATGCAAATGGAAGTCACCAACTGTGACTTGTCCAAACAATTGCTGGAACTCAGCATTGAACGCCTTCGCTGGGGTCAAACGACCTCGCTCGAAGTGCATCTGGCTCAACAAAATTTCGTACAATCTACCACCCGTTTAATCAAGTACCAATTTGGCCTAAAACTGGCCGAAACCCGGATTAAACAATTGGTCTCGGCGCTGTAAGAAGTTCAGGCGTTGTGAAAAATTGGATTTTGTTGCGGATGAGGCTTTGCAATGGTTCAGACACTGTGATAAGTCTGTTATTTTAAAGGTCTCGACGTTGTTCTACTGCTCGGACGAATGTACAAAAAGTCCCGCGAAAAGGTTTTCAAACCCAATCGCGGGACTTTTTTATGCGATATCGTAGCCCTCGTTCGAAGAGGTTATTAGGCGATCGAGTAACCTAAAGGGCGTATTTTGGACAGCTTTAGGTTAGCATCGTCAGCATCAGACCGGCAGCAACAGCCGAACCGATAACGCCGGCCACGTTGGGACCCATGGCGTGCATAAGCAAGAAGTTGTATGGGTCGGTTTCCTGACCGACGTTTTGCGAAACACGCGCAGCCATTGGTACAGCAGAAACACCAGCCGACCCGATGAGTGGGTTGATTTTTTCTTTGAGGAACAGATTCATAAACTTGGCCAACAGCACACCCCCGGCTGTTCCAAATCCAAAGGCAAACACACCCAAAACCATGATTTCAAGGGTTTGTACATTGAGGAAGGAGGTTGCGGTAGCGGTTGCACCAACGGTCAAGCCTAAGAAAATGGTAACGATGTTCATCAGTTCGTTTTGAACCGTTTTGCTCAGACGCTCAACCACTCCGGATTCTTTCATCAAGTTACCAAGCAGCAAACATCCGATTAGAGGCGCAGCTGCAGGCAACACTAACGTAATGAGAAGCGTTCCGAAAATTGGGAAAATAATGCGTTCGGTTTTGGAGACTGTGCGGAGTTGTTTCATCTTGATGCCGCGTTCTTTTTTGCTGGTCAACGCACGCATGATGGGGGGTTGTATCACAGGAACCAACGCCATGTACGAATAAGCGGCAACGGCAATAGGTCCTAGCAAATCCGGCGCCAGTTTGGAGGTTAAAAAGATAGCGGTTGGGCCATCTGCGCCCCCAATGATTCCGATCGAAGCAGCTTGATCCAAGTTGAAACCCAAAGAAATAGCTGCAAAGAAGGCAATGAAAACGCCCAATTGAGCTGCTGCACCCAGCAACAAACTCTTGGGATTTGCCAACATCGGGCCGAAATCGGTCATGGCACC
>CAYPLF010000129.1:0-2157 GCA_964411555.1 uncultured Bacteroidales bacterium
TTTTGATAAAACAACAACCCTGAAAAATTATTTAGACGGATCCCAGAAAAATTCCGGGCTGTCGTGGATACAAGCTTTTCTAGACAGTACAAACAGGTAATCAGACAGTCGATTCACATAGGTCGCAATTTCGGGGTCAGTTTCATAGGTGTTCATCACATGAATGATCTGTCGTTCAGCTCTTCGACAAACGGTTCTGGCAATGTGGCAGCAGGCTGCAGCCTTATTCCCACCGGGCAGAATGAAGTGATTGTGTTTGGGAAGGCCCTGTTCGATGTGATCGATTTCCTGTTCCAACCGCGAGACCATTTCATCGGATACCGGGTGTTTGAAGTGAGGTTCCGTCACACTGGCATCGGTAGCCAGGCTTGAACCCAACCGGAATAGCTGATGTTGGATGGTTTGGACAAACTCCACATCATGTTCTTCGTGTAATTCGCAAATAAGCATACCGAGCTGTGCATTCAGCTCATCTAACGTTCCATACGCGTCAAGTCGTATGTCGTCTTTGGGTACGCGTGTGCCACCTATCAGGCCGGTACTACCTGTATCTCCGGTTTTTGTGTAGATTTTTGCCATCGTCTTATTGTCTAATGTGGTAGGTTTTTTTTTCCAGATCAGGTCTGAACAGTAGAATCCCATACTGATGCAAATCCAAGCTTGCTGTTACCCTGGGGTGATGAATGAACGTATCCCAATCGTTCGCAATGCCTTTTATGTGCCTGTTTTTAACAACGAATACACTGGTTGGGAGTGTATGTAATAGCATCTCATCAAACAAGTTGAGCAGTTTATTCTTATCGTAACATAAGTCAAATACGGCCATGTCTATGGTGGCCATATTCTTGAGCTCTTCGGGATCTGTGAGGCGTTCGATACGTGCATCCGACTTGACAGATTTCAGGTAAGCCATGTCAACGTTGTCAGATTCACAACAAACAACCATGGTGGAAGCGTTGATGTCTTCGGCTAACCGGAATAGTGTTTGTCCCAAAGCGTGTTCTTTTTGAGTGGCAGGATATGACGTTTCAATGCTGTCAAAGCAATAATACCGGTTCTTGTTGAACAACACCTGAGTGATTAGGTGATACAGATAGGGAGAATGAATACCATGTCCCTTGCGGTGCCCGGCCAACAAAACATGACGAAGCTTTGGAAGTATCATGGTGAATCGTTTCATGCCAAAGATACCAAACCTTTTTCATATCTTGCATGTGTGATTGCGATTGCCAGGTCTTGTTTGAACAAAAATGTGATATAACTTGTATAAACTGGATGAGTAAACTAATGGCTATGAAAAAACACGTTCAATTACTGATGGCATTCCTTATAGTGGGAACGGCCGTGACGATGGCACAAGTAACCGAAGTGGAAGGCTTGTTGAAGAAAAAAAGTGATCAGGCAGAGAAAACCTGGCTGAAAGGGGCAACAATGGGCGTCTCGCTTTCTCAGACAGCGCTGATCAATTGGGCAGCCGGAGGTCAGGAGTCCTACTCCGTCAACGGATACCTGAATGCCTTTGCCAACTACAAGAAGGATAAGATGGCGTGGGACAATTCGCTGAACATTGGTTACGGCGTCTTGAAGCAAAAATCAACCTCTTATTTTATGAAGACGGACGACAAAATTGATGCCTTATCAAAACTGGGTATTGAGGCGTTCAAGAATACGTATTATGCGGGGCTTGTCAGTTTTAAGACACAAATGGATAACGGTTACAACTATCCCGATGTAACTAAGAACATTTCGCGTTTTATGGCACCGGCTTACTTGACTGTTGCCTTGGGTATGGATTACAAACCGGATGCCTATTTCAGTGCGTTTGTGGCTCCTTTAACCGGAAAGATGACCTTTGTGAACGATGATTCGTTGTCGTTGGCAGGAGCATTTGGGGTGGAAGTTGGTGAACGAACCCGCAGTGAGTTTGGTGGGTACATTCGTTGCATCTATTCCCGTAAGGACTTTTCTCAATCTTGGCTCAAAAATGTAGCGTTGACCACCAAGGTTGATTTGTTTTCCAACTATTTGCACAATCCGGAACGGGTGGATGTCAACTGGGAAAACATGATTGTGATGAAGGTGAACAAGGCCATTTCAGTAAATGTAAGCACCCATCTTATTTATGATGACGATACCAAGTTCAGCGTGCTGAATGGC
>CAYPLF010000130.1:0-2140 GCA_964411555.1 uncultured Bacteroidales bacterium
CATTAGTGGTTGGGCGTTTTCGGGTTGTTCAGCCCTTACTAACATCGATTTATCTTCCGCTTCAAAACTGGTGGCCATCAATCAAATGGCCTTCAGTAATGCGAACATGACATCCATTACGTTCCCAGCCACGCTTAAAACGATAGGCGAGGGCGCTTTCCAGTATTGTTATGCGCTTAAGACGGTTAATATGTCTGCTTGTACGGGTTTACTGAATATTAATGCTTCAACCTTTCAGTATTCAGCTATGACCAGCCTTACGCTCCCAGCCAACCTCCTGTCCATCGGAATGAGTGCCTGTGAGGGTAGCAACAGCATTGGAACAGTGACGATACCGGCCACCGTGACAGCCATTGGAAACAATGCGTTCATCAATAATTCCAAGTTGACGTTCTGCAAAACGGATGCCACCACGCCACCAGTATTGGGCACGATGGTATTCCCCTCCACCATGGTTGCCGTTTTTGTACAGGAGCAATGCATCGCTGCGTATGAGGCGGCTCCTGGATGGGAAGACTACGACATCATTGGTGGGGAACGCGCTGTGACCGTGCATGTGTCCAAACCGGGAACCTTGGCTACATCCATCATGGAGCAGACAGGGACACCTCCCCGCCTGGTTACAACGATGGTGGTAACAGGTGATTTGAACGCCGTGGATTTTGAAAACATGCGCACCAACATGCCGCTGTTGCATACCTTGGATGTGTCAGGGACTGATGTTATGATCATTCCCGAAGGTGCATTCAAGAATAAAACCATTCTGATGACGTTTAAGGCGCCTGAATTCTTGGTAGAAATCAAACCCAACGCCTTTGAGAATTGCTCCAATTTGAAAGATACACTGATACTACCTGATGGGGTCATTACCATAGGAAGCAGTGCTTTTATCAATTGCAATTCACTGACCGGCATCAAATTGCCTAAACGGTTGATGACCATTGGCGACCGTGCGTTTGAAGGTTGCAACGCCATCAACCAGCCGTTGGTATTTTCGACGAAAATCAACAGTATCGGTTACCAAGCCTTTGCGGGGTGTTCGATGCTGAGGGATACCTTGAGGCTGCCTTATTCCTTGGAAACGTTGGGTGAAAGCGCCTTTGCCAATTGCAGCAGCCTGGCTGTTGTTGATTTATCGGAGTGTTCAACCATTAAAACGTTATCACGCTCATTGTTTAGTAGTTGCACCTCCTTGTGGCAGGTTGTGTTGCCTAACACGATGACCGAGCTGTCTGATAATGTCTTTACAGGTTGCAGCCGATTGACCACCCTGAATTTCCCAACCAACCTCGTTTCCATTGGCAACAGTACGTTCGAAGGTTGTTCCTCTTTGGTGGGCATTGACCTGTCTAAGTGTGTGTTGTTGAATTCGATGGGTTCGGGTGCTTTCCAGTCCTGTTTGGGCTTGAAAACGGTGAACCTCTCACCGGTATTAATGTCCATCGGGTCCATGGCGTTCGGCTATAACACAGCCCTGATTAACATCAGTGCCTTGAACGAGACTCCGGCAAACCTGGGTGACGATGTGTTCTATAAAGTTAAAACGAAGCGATGTGTTTTGTCAATCCCGAAAGCATCGTACAATGACTATTTGAATGCTTCGCAATGGGGTTCTTTTGTTCAGATGAGCAATTTGATTGATGTGGTGGCCTCAACCGGTGGCACCGTCGCGTTCACCAGTGTGGACACAGCCCAGGTCAATCCTGTCAGTAATGCGCCCATGAGGGTGCAGCGGATTACCTCAAGCCCAGTGCATACGAATGATCCCTCCGCTGCCTTGGTTGCAAATGGAGCCAGGATTTGTGTGCTTGATAACCAGGCTATCAAATTCTACATCACACCCGACGAGGGCACCTACATTGAACGGGTACGTTACAACGGCGTGGATGTCACCGACCAGGTGGTGAATGGTATTTTCTCATCGCCCTCTGTCAGCGCTTCGATGGGGTCCATTGAAATTCTGTTCCATAATGGCATCATTGGCCTTGAACAAACCAGGGAAGCCGCGTCGCAGGTCACCCGTGTGTATGTGCGTGATGGCATCATTCATGTATCCAATGAAGAGGCAATGCAGCAGGTGGCTGTTTACGATTTGAAGGGGGCTTTGTTGTTCAGGTCGAACACGCCGGACACACGGTAC
>CAYPLF010000131.1:0-2129 GCA_964411555.1 uncultured Bacteroidales bacterium
ATTGCCATGAAACGAACCAAGACCTTAAATCGTCCTTTCCGGGGGGGCATTGCCATATTATCTTTATTCTTCCTGTGCCAAAGCTGCATTGAGGATTTAACGGGTCAATGGCCCGTTATTCAGGAAGAGCTGGTAGGTGATTACCTGGATAACCACCCCGAACTCTTTTCCGAGTTTACCGGCATGCTTCATGCTTCGGGTGCCATGGGTTTGTTGAAGGCCTACGGCACGTACACGGTGTTTGCGCCCACCAACGAGGCCATGGGACGGTATTATGAATATGCCTCAATGGAAATGGGAGAAACCATCACCTCCTACAACCAACTTCCCCTGTATGACATCAGGGAGTTCTGCTACAACCACATCATCAAAAGCGATACATTGAAGGTCAAAAACCTGCACGCCGGCCTACTCAGCCAACGGACCATGAGCGGGCGTCTGTACTCCATTTCGTTTTCCGATTCCGCCGTTGTCATCAACGATTATTGCCCCATCGTGGCTCGCGACATCGAGTTGCACAACGGTGTCATCCAGGTGCTGGGCGAGGCTTTCAGACCCACCTACGGTGCCATTGCCGAAGTATTTGAAAAAGATTCCACCCGGTTCTCCATCTATGTGAAAGCGCTGAAAGCAACGGGAGTGTATGAAGTAATGAGTAAAGCGATGATAAAAGATGAAACGTATGATTACAGGTTTGGTTCCCAACCCAATTATGATCCGATTGGGGATTATTGTGAATATAAACTTGAATCCCTGCTGTTCGGGTTTACCATTCTGGCCGTATCCGATGCTGACCTGGCCAGTTATGTGGACGTGGAAGCCGGTCTACCCAACGGCATCCACTCTTTGGCCGATTTGGAGAAACTGGCCCGGTACCACTACGGCATTGCCTTCGACCATGATGCGGATGCCATAACCGATAAGTTGGACAAGAGACATTACCTGAACCGCTTCATTTCGTATCACTGTTTTGATCGAGTCATGTTTAGCAGCCGGATTGTAAAGGATTATTTCACACTCAATCATTTTGCCACAAAAAACTTGCCTGAATACCCCATGCCTGAATACATCGAAACCATGCTGGAAAATACCATTGTCGAAGTGTTGCTGGACAGGAAGGGCAGCATCTTAGGGCCTGCCCTGGCTGCAGACTCCAGCAGCGCCTATGGGGTATTCAATTTCGACGACCCGGCACAACGTGCTTTATTGACGCAACTGAAAGACTTACCAGCGGGTGGGGCGCTGAACGGCTACTACCACGGCATCACCCGACCCGTCATGTACACCAAAACCCTTTCGGATGCCTTGTCGTCAAAGCGGTTGAGAATGGATGTGGCTTCTTTTTTCCCTGAACTAGCCACCAACAACTTACGAGGTAGAAACCCGAGAGGTGACGGTTTCTTTCTCGACAGACACAGAAGAATTTGTTGGGTCATCGATAGCAAGCAAGTAAAAAATATTGCAGCATCTCCATCAACCCACTGTCTGTATTTTGAGCCCAATTTAAAACAAGGTTTTTATCACTATCAAGGTGATGGTTTTTCATTCAAAGGTGTAATAGATATCACACTGAAAACTTGTCCCATACCCGCTGGAACCTATGAGGTTCGTTTGGGGGTTAATGCCTCTTCTCATTTATTTCAATTATATATTGACCATATACCATGCGGCCCTCCGGTTATTGGGGACGACTATTTTAAAATAATAGGATCAGCACCTTCAACCACCCCGGAGTCTGACAAATGGATGCGCAACCATGGATTCATGAAACGTCCTAATTCATTCTATATTTATGATAATTCATCGGGAGATCCCCGTCGTGATAATGGTTATATGCGATTGATTCTCGGGACTTACACCTTCAATAAAACAGAAAATCACTCTCTGACAATACAACAACTTGGAGGAGAATCGAATGGAGAATTCTGTCTCGATTACATGGAATTCTGCCCGGTTTCGTACTTGCAGAAAGAAGGACCTGATTGAACAATCCCCTCTTTTTAAAATAAGTGGTCGTTACTTGCTTTTTTTGTTGAAAGCTTTGTACACTTCAAACCAGACTACGGTTAAGATTCCGGCACCGGCGGCTATCAGCAGTTCCGACCAGGTCAGCGCATTGAATTGGAACA
>CAYPLF010000132.1:0-2115 GCA_964411555.1 uncultured Bacteroidales bacterium
AAAACGGGAGCATTTACATGAAATTACGAGATTTGGGATGGGTTCCTTTTTCAGTGAATATGGTTAACTCAAAATGAAGGGAATATCAGCTATGAGAAACTTATTGATTGTTGTTACGTTACTATCGTCAATGTCGGTTTTGGCTCAAACAACGTTAGAATCGTCTGCCCTAAGCTCCCAAGCTGGGGCATCTGAACTTTGGAAGCAGATGGCCGACTATGGTTTAATTACGCAAGATCAATATAGCTATGTTCAACAATTCGGGCGTCTTCCAAGCGGCACAGTTGTGGAAAATTCGCCAGTTGCTCTTGAAAAACAGAAAGATTGGAACGCCTTAGCTGCGGAAAAGGTTATTTCGGTAGAAGAATTGGCCTATGTGTTATTCAATGGCTCTATGCCAAGAATGACAGAACAGGAATCCAAAGCTTTCGAGGAGCTTGCGCCCATTTACCAGCCAGACCGATCAAAACGAATTGGGTATGACATACGCCGGAAACACCAAAAAGTTGAAATGATCCGAATGAAGCATCGTGAACGATCACGATGGACGAAGCGTCGAGAAGAGGCTGTTGAAAAAGCAAAACGCGCAGGCCTTCCGATTCGCATTGAAGAAAACGGGCAGATTTCTGAGCTTTACGCATGGGAACATGATCGCCCACTCTATCTAACTACCCATAATCGTATTTCGGCAGATACAATTTCTGTTAATGAAGTTCGTCCGGGAGGAAGTGAACCGTTTTCACTTACTGGATCCAACGTTACTGTCGCCGTCTGGGACGGAGGAAACGCGGTAAGTAATCATGTTGAATTTACCGACGGACGGGTTTGGTGGGGCAACGACATGTCCAATACGGCAGTCGTGGCTTCCCACCCAACCGGAGTGGCTGGTACCATTGTTGCGGCTGGCATCGATACAAATGCTCAAGGTATGGCTTATGCAGCCCAAGTCGAATCTTACGATTGGAATTACAACCTTGCAGAAATGGCAAATTGCGCTGCGAGCAATACTAACATTCAGATTTCTAATCATTCGTATGGAGCACAAGCTGGATGGGATACCAAAAACTGGTATTACAATGAAAACAATGGACATTGGCTTCGTATCTGGTGGGGTGATACGCGCTTGAGTGAAGATGAAGATTATATATTCGGATGGTATCAATCTGATTCCGAAGCTTTGGATAATTTTTGTTACGAGGCACCCTATCATCTCCCTGTATATTCAGCAGGAAATGATCGAGGAGATTTCAATACTGGCTTTTATGCTCCAGAACATGCTGTTCCAAACTACGTCCAAGAAAAATGGGAGATATCAACACGCGTACGTGCCAACGATGGCTTACCTGAAGGATATGACTGTGTGACACCATATGGCGTTGCAAAAAATGTTTTAACGGTAGGGGCTGTACAGGACCTGCCCGGTGGCTACACCAACGGAGCAAACGTTTTGCTTGAATCATACAGCGGAACGGGACCAACAGATGATGGCCGTATAAAACCCGATGTAGTCGCAAACGGTCAGCAGCTACACACGACATATGGAACTACCACCACCAGCTATGACGACGTCAGCGGAACCAGTTTTTCAGCTCCTTCGGTTTCGGGGTCGCTGGCGCTCGTACAGGAATTGTACGAGCGGATTCACGGAACAGATGACCCGTTGCTAGCTTCCTCGCTGAAAGGAATTGCTATTCATACAGCGAATGACATCGGTTTGGCTGGTCCTGACTATACGTTCGGATGGGGATTGTTCAGTACTCCTGTTTCTGCGTGGTCAGTCACAAACAATGCATCGTGGGACTCTCTGCCGTTTATTAAGGAGGTTGCCCTGCAAGACGGTGAGATGATTGAGTTTGATGTGTCGGTCTCGACGAATGAACCTTTAAAGGTGACCATTGTGTGGACTGACCCGGAAGGACCAGTTCAACCTTGGGCATTGGACCCAACCAATCGGGTATTGATTAATGACCTCGACTTGCGTGTCATTGATTCCAGCGGAAACACCAATTATCCATGGGTTTTAGACTTCACCAACCCTTCCATTGCAGCAAGCACAGGCGATAATGTGCTCGATAATGTGGAGCAGGTAACTTTCATGCCGTTATCGAACTCGGT
>CAYPLF010000133.1:0-2101 GCA_964411555.1 uncultured Bacteroidales bacterium
ATTCAGAACAGAGAATTATCCCTACATCACTTACATCAAATCAAGAGGTAATCTGATTGCCAAGGGTACACCCAACAATAAAATCTACTTTACTTCCTACAAGGATGATTCCAGGGGAGGTGATTCCAACAATAACGGAAACGGCAACGGCATTACGGATGCTCCGGCACCCGGCGACTGGGGACAATACCACTGGTACGACATCAATGGTGGCATTATGTTTGTCAACAACACAGAAGTGTCCGACTCGGTCAACGTGCTGAGCAATTGTGAGATCTCCTACGCCACGCTGGGTGTCCGGGTGGACAATGCCCATGCCACCATTGACAGTTGCACCATTCAGCTGTGTGAACGATTTGGTTTGGCTTCTTTTGGTTCGGCCAATCCCACTGTGAAGAATACAGACTTTTATAACATTGGCTACACGCCCATAGAGTTGAGCATGTTCTCTGAACCGACCTTTGAAAATTGTAAGGCATTAAACGTTGGATACATGGCCATGACAGTGGTGCCTGAAACGTTTTCAAAATCGGATACCATACCTGTCCGCAGTTTTGCCGGTTTTGACAACATCAACTACCTGATGGGTTACCCCTGCACCATCAATTCGGGTTGTACCATTACGGTGCCTGCCGGGGTTACGTTCAAATCGATCCATGGAATACCTTCAAGCAAACCCTATCAGGGTAGCGGTGACTGGGCCAATGGCTTTGTGGTCAACGGGCGGCTCAATGTGCAAGGAACGGCAGCCAACCCCGTGGTATTTACCAATGCCTACGACGACACCTACGGTTCGCCTGCCGACATGAACATGGATGGCCGTGCCACCGTGCCACCTGCTGCGGTAAGCAACGGCTTGTCTGGAACCTGGTTGACGTTTACCGATATCAGTTCCGATTCCAGCCGGGTTGACCACGCCATTTTCAACTACGGAAAGTTTGGTATTTCCATGCAAAGTGCCTCTCCCGTAGTCAATGCCACCCGCTTTGAACAACTTCACCTGGGTATCGATATGAGTGGCGTCTCACAACCGGTCATTGACAGTTGTGTCTTCCACAACCTGGGCTTTATGCCCATGCAGATTTCATTGGTTGCCTATCCGCGTTCTACTGTGGCCAACACCATCAGTGGTTCCACCTACAAGGTCATCAAGGTCAGGAACGAGACGTTGACGCAAAACGTTATCCTTCCCAAGCGCGATTTCGGTGGTAAGGTAAACATACCCTATTTGTTCGGAGAATACACCATCGGTACCAGTGCGACGTTGACCATCAAACCGGGCGTAATCTGTAAGTTCAAAAACTACTACGACTCGTATAATTATGATGGATGGTACGCCAGCAGCGGATCAATCACAGTCTCAAATGGTTTGATTGCAGAAGGGGGCTCGTCACCCGACAGTGTCATTGTCTTCACGAGTCTGTTTGATGACTTCTATGGCGGTGATTCCAATTCGGACGGTCAAGGACGAACACCCTCAGCCAATGGTGATAATGGGTGGCAAGGATTGAAATTCCTCAATACTTCGGATGATCTCGAATGTCGTTTGAACAACTGCATCATCCGTTATGCCATCAATGGTGTTCAAGCCACAAGTGCCAAACCCATTATTTCAAACACCCTGTTTAACAGGAACGGTAACGGCGTGTTGGCAGAAGCCGCATCCAATCCCGAATTGATTGCCTGTGATTTTAGTGAAAATGCCGGCTACGCGATAAAGAACGCGGATGAAGCCTTTACCATACAGGCGCTCAACAGTTGGTGGGGCAGCAACGACGGCCCTCTTGTGAACAATACCAGCACCAACCACACGAACGATCAGGAATTTGTGACAACAGGTGTTGCTTATGACCCCTACCGGACCATAGGCATCCAGAACCCGTTAACGGGCGATGTCAGCTTGAATGGATACATCCAGGCCTACGATGCTTCCCTGGTGCTGAAGCACAACGTGTCGCTCATTACCTTGAACGATACGCAACAGACCACAGGCGACGTGAGCGGTGACAATACCTTGTCGGCCTACGATGCTTCCTTGATTCTGCAATACGTAGTGGAAATCAACAACTACTTCCCGATCAACCGGATAGCGCCCAGACGG
>CAYPLF010000134.1:0-2049 GCA_964411555.1 uncultured Bacteroidales bacterium
GTCGCTCAATACGGTTGTTCTGACGACTGTCCAATTCGCTTTGTAAAAGCAGTTCAAGACCATCGGGCAAAGTGAGTTTATCTGCCTGATGTGTTTCTGTAAGTATTTTCCAGCACGAGGCCATACCCGGCATATGCAGTTTATGGAAGTATGATTGTATTTGTTCCATTGATTTTGTCGTTTTTATTGAAAGAAAAAGATTCCACGCATATTGGCGTGATGGGTAGGATTGGGAGTGATGGTCGATTCAGCTTCCCTGGAGGTCTGTACCAGTGTTTTTATGACATTCTCAAGCCTTTTTCCTGTGAACAGACGGTTCTCCAGACATATCTCACAAGCCCGGTCAAAGAGTTCTGGCCTGTAGTTCTTCTGGAGCCGTAACATCATGTCACAGGTTTTGTAGTAGTATTCCGGAGGACAGCTTCCGTTCGAACATTCGTACATAGCATTAAACAATAGATATAGAGGTTTTGATACGCTCTGGGCGCGTTGCTTGTAATAGGTAGCTGATCGTTTTGTGAAGGCCAGGGTATTGGATGCCAGGTGTTCCACCAACGAGCTATACCCGAAGCTCCTCACACGCGGATGAACGGCTACCTGTTCGCCTTTGATGAAGATTTTCACTAAAGAGGTGGTGAAGATTATCTTAGCCTTGTATCCGACCAACTGATAAGGCACTGAGTAATAGTGTTTGTCACAGCTCAGATACACATGACCGTTTTGCTGGACGGTCACATCGGCATAGCGTTTCATCACGTACGGAGCGTCAGGAAGAGGTTTCAGTACCTCTTTTTCAACCGCATGGAAGTGCTCCTCCCGGGTATATGGACGCTGTTGCATTCGTGTTTGGTTGTGAGCCCTGAGGAACCCGGCAACAGCCTCATTGAGTTCCTCAAGAGAAAAGAACTGTCGGTTATACAGCCTTGCATAAATGCGGTGATAGATGATTTTCACCTGGTTCTCAACCTTTGATTTTTGTTTCGGTTTTGCAGGCTGACAGGGAACTACAACAAAACCGTAATGATTGCCCATATCTTCCAACGCCTTGTTCAGGGTCGGCTCGTATTTGTCTGTTTTGATTACGGCTGCCTTCAGATTGTCGGGTACCACTATCTTAGGGACTCCCCCATAATATTCCAATCCTCTGCGAAGAGCATACAGAAAGTCCTCTGTCTTTTGCGAGGGGACACACAGAGCAAAGGCATAATCGGTACAGGCCAACGTGGCCACAAAGGTCTGTGTTTGGATACATTCACCTGTTTCCGGGTTAACATACCCAAGCGTGTCTCCGGCAAAGTCTACGAACAGTTTAAGCCCGGGCACGTGCGGCAATACCGAGCTAACCGGCTTTTGCGCCTTAAGGTTCTGTGCCAGATGAAAGAAGAACTGCGACTTGCCATATCCATCGGGATACATCATCCGGTAGTCTTCCCAAACTATCTGCCTGGTCACATGAGGGTGGCTTAATTGTTCAATAAAATCCGGAAGATGTTCCAGAAAAATTTCCATCCTTTCATCAGAATAAGCCGGATTACCCGGATGGAAACGGCGTTCCAACACCGGATCTTCCAACTTCAGCAAGCCCAGAAGACCAAGTGGGTCTTCTTGTGCTGCTTTTACGAACTCGTTCACCTTGTCCCGGCTGATCAATAACCGTTTTGCTATTTGGCGGTTAGATACCCCGTCGCGGCTCAGTTGAAGCATTTGCTTAATCTTGCTCATGTCAATGATGGTTCCTGCCATATATCTTTACTTTTAATGATTTTCCAATCGTTAAAAGCAAAGGTATGCGATTCAACTTCCGGGTGGCCGACTATGTTCCGGATTTGACTGTAAACGAAAATGTTAACTTTTGAATGTGGCCGACCTTGCTCCGGAATACAATCCGTTCGCCGCTCGCCCGGCTCTGTTTCTGTGGCTATGGCCGACAATGCTCCGGAAAATGTGTCTGCCACCACTGTTTTTTGACTTTTTCTATTCATTTTTTCACCTTTTTTATAGGTGAACGGGCATCATTTTGGCCTTTTCAGGCTGGTTTTTGTGGCCGAC
>CAYPLF010000135.1:0-2035 GCA_964411555.1 uncultured Bacteroidales bacterium
CAGCGGAACCTGGTGGGAACCGGCGGCTGCCGACAGCACCCCCACATTAACCATCGAACTGTCACCAGCCACCCGTTTCGACGTGGTGCAACTCTATACAATTGACTCGTACCGTATCCTGTTCCAACGGGGGCGTGCTGCTGGTGGCATGATGCGGACCCGGGGTGCATTCAGTCCGGATGTGTATCAGTACAAAATCGAGGGGTCTTTGGATGGCACTACCTACACCACTCTTGTGGATGAAACGGGCAACGCGTTGTCCAGAAATACCATTTTTGGTGAGATTCCGTTGACGAAGTGCCGCTTTGTGCGATTGACCATGACCAACTGGCCGAAGTCTGGGCCGCTGGGCGTCATCGAGTTTACGGTGTTCGGCAAACCGGACGGTTCGTTGCCGGCTGCTGTGGCTATACCTAGATAAAAAAAAGCTGCAACACTCATCCAAGGTGTTGCAGCTTTTTTATGTTGATTCGAATGAGTCGGTTACTTCGTTTGTAAAGGGATGTTCAGCACGGCGTTAAAGGCGGGTTTCGGCGTTCTGTCCCTGTTGAACAGCAAGGGGTAGTTGGTACGGCGCGGTATGGGATAACCGTTTTTCCAGGACATACCATCGTGCAAACCCCACAAGGTTACGCGGTCAATTTTGTCGCGTTTCTTGTAAAAGATCTTGAAGATTTCTTCGTACCGCTTGGTGAGTTGTTGTTGTACATCGTCGGGTAATCCGTTGCGGTAGGGATCCAGGAACGCTTTGAATTCTTCCAACTGCCACTGATAATCTTCCATCATCTTTCCAATCAACTGACCTTCCTTGGTGATGGGCAATACGTCTACGTCAAGTTCGGTAATCATGACCTTGACACCCAATTTAGCAAACGTATCGATGCAGGCCTCAATGTATTCGTTCTTGGGATAATTCAGTCCCCAGTGGCACTGCATGCCAATACCATCAATGCGGATGCCTTCTTTTTGCAGCATGCGGACCATGCGGGCAATCCCATCTCGTTTTGTAGGGCGCCACTCGTTGAAGTCGTTGTAGTACAATTCAACTCCCGGAGCGTATTGGCTGGCAAACTTGAAGGCCAACTTCACCAGTTCATCACCATTGCCAATGGCGTTGACCCATTTGGTTTTGCGGTAGGAACCATCATCGTTGATGACCTCATTCACCACATCCCATGCATCGACACCGTCTTTATACCTGCCGGCAACCACCTCGATGTAGCTGCGCAGTTGTTCCACAATGGCATCGTGTGATTTCGGCTTTCCGTCAGCATCGTTGAAGAAAAAGTCGGGGGTTTGGTTGTGCCAAACCAGTGTATGTCCTACAATGAACATGTTGTTGGCTTTTCCAAACTTGACAAACGCATCTGCCTGATCAAATCTCCACACGCCTGGGCTTGGATTGAGTGTTTCTGCTTTCATCTCATTCTCAGGGGTAATGGAATTGAAATGCTGCAGTATCAGCTTCTGAGAAGCAGCATCTCTACCACCGAAAACGGAACTGTTTACCGAACAGCCAATTTTAAAGGCGTCTTTGTACACATCTTTGAAGATTTTCGGGGTGTTGTTGGCATTTTGGGCAACCACGCAACTGGCGAGCAAAAAGGCTCCGGCAATTGTAAGGAAGTAGTGTTTCATGACAATGATTTGAGGTAGATAGAATTAATGCCTCAAAAGTAATAAATGTTTTGAAAGTGGCCTAAATGTCCAACAATGTTTTACCGGAGTCCCTCAACAACCGGACTGACCAGGTAATGATGACAAACGAACTGATGATGGCTCCCAACGCATCCAGCCAAACAATGTTCCACAGCATAGCAGCTGTCAACCCGATGATGGCGGTCACACTCGTCAGGGCATCGGCCAGCACGTGTATATAAGCCGCGCGGATGTTATGGTCTGAATGCTCGTGTTTATGGTGTAGCAGCAATGCGCATACAACATTGATTACCAGTCCGATGATGGCCACCAGGATGGCTTCCTTAAACTGAATGCTGGCGGGATGGATGAACCGTTGGATGGCTTCCGATAAAAT
>CAYPLF010000136.1:0-2014 GCA_964411555.1 uncultured Bacteroidales bacterium
AAGGTCTTAATGCATAAATATAAACAAAAAACAAAGAACCGAAGAAATCTTACTTGATAAACTTAAGGCGCTCTGATACACCATCGTACCGATAGAGGCAAGCTACATAAAAACCTTTGGGCAGGTCGGTTACGGAACAGTTTCCTGCATCAGAACCTTGTTGTTTCAGTACGACTTTTCCACAGGCGTTATAGACAACCATGGTGCAGGCAGAAACGTTTCCCTGCACTTGGAGCAGCTGGCTCCCTGCATCGTACCAGATCCGGGCTGCAGGTTTGGCCGTTCTTCCGGTGTTGTTTACCAGAGAATCGATATATTCTGGTGCAGGATATTGATAACCAGGAAGGTATTCTCCAACAATACCGTTCAGGTACACTTCCAGATTGGTGTAACCCTGAGGCGAGAGTATGTTTCGGTCGGCTGGATCGGCAGGATTCAGACCGTTGGCCTTTTCCCAGTAATCGGCCATGCCGTCATGGTCTTCATCGGCGGTGATGTTGTACGTCTTATATTCGGGGTAGCCGCCGGCATCTTCCGGCTTGTCAATGATGCCGCAAACCTTGTGGTTATTGAAAGAGGATGAGAAGGTAGCTGTTCCGGTGCGGGCTTCATGGATGATACGTCTGTCCACGGTATCGCGGGGGAAAGCTCCCACACCGGCCATCACACTGGTGAATGCATCCTGAGCGCTTTCCGTAGGCACAGAATCTCGCACCGCATGATGGGCCGACTTCAGGTCGTTGATGGTACAAGTCGGGACATTGGCAACGTATTCATCGATTCTCAGACCGGCATAGTTATCGGCATTCAGTTTCTGATTGGCACTACCATTGATATAATTCCCACTCATATGCCATTTGCTGTAAGCTGTTCCCTGCACATCGACTTCGTAGCTGGCGTTTACGAAATAGGCCGAATGATCGCCTGTATAGGCTGGTCCATGCTTATAATAGTTGTTGACGAAGTTGATTTTCACAGATCCGCTGTTGGCCATCTCGTTTTCACCACCATAACAAGAACGGGAGCCTCCAAAGTTGTAGTTGACGTTGTTGACGTAATCGACCAGCATGTGGGGATCGACCGAGGTGGAAACGCCGAAACGAGGTGCCCGTGAAACATTATGAGCCAGTAAATTGTGGTGATAGGAGGCTCCCTCTCCTGCCAAAACGGCTCCATAGCTACGGGCCCCTTTTCCGTTGACGGAATTGTATAGGCCTTCGGTGAACATACACCACTGCACGGTTATGTCATTGCCATCGGCAAAATCGCAGTTTTCTTCAGAAGACCAGGAAAGCGAACAATGGTCCCAAATGAAGTTACCACCATTTTCGTGAATCACACTGGCGGCATTTATCGCTACACCAGCTGGTGTATACGCTCCGGTTCTGAACCTCAGATGCCGGACAATGACATTGTAGCTACCCCCCATATTGAACGATTCCCCTTTGATGCAGATGCCGTCACCGGGGGCTGTCTGACCGGCAATGGTTATGTCGCCACGTCTGTTGCTGCGCATTTCCACACCTTTCAAATCAATAATACCGGAAACCTTGAACACAACAGTGATGGGTTCGCCCGAATATTGGCGAAGGGCCCAGCGAAGGCTTCCTGCCAGGTTGGCGGTACCATCGTCTTCGACCGTGGTCACTTCAACGACTTTTCCACCACGGCCACCGGTCGCCCACTTACCATAGCCTTCGGCTGTAGGAAAGGCTGGGGTGACAGCATGAATGATCGAAACGGCGACAAACAAGAAAACAGCGAAGAGCGTAGCTTTTCTGAACATAACCAATACGTTATACAGTTTTTGTAAAAGTACGAGTGGCTGGAAAAAATCGACTACACTTTCGCTTGAAAAAAGAGGAAAAATTGTTTTCCATCATACTAATTCGAAATTAGCACAATGAATGCATTGTGATTTCACCCTGATTTCACCAAATGAAATGAGGCACTCGAATTTAACTTCAAGTGCCTTATTATTAAGTAGCGAGACCCGGGATTGAACCGGGGACCT
>CAYPLF010000137.1:0-1999 GCA_964411555.1 uncultured Bacteroidales bacterium
TCCACCGACCCGGACGACGTCACCCACGCCAACCACGCCTTCAAGCAAGGGGTATACACCTCCATCAACTGCGCCTTCGCGGGCAACACCTACATGAACCGGTTTGCCACCCAAAGCGGCCTGTTCACCAACGAGCAGATCAAGATGGTGTCCATGGTGCTGGATAAAAACATTTTCAAGACACTGGATCAAATGGCAAGCCGGAAAGCCCTGGGCATACCGCCCGGAAAGACCCACATTCTGCTGAGCCGTTTTGCCGGAAACAAGCATACCCTGAAAGGAAACGACTACCTCGTGGAATCCATCAACCGGTTGGCCGAACGCCTGGATGCCGGACAAAAAGCCAAGACCTTGCTGGTCTTCGCGGGCAACCATGACGCAGACTATGAAAACCGCTTCAACCTCGATGTCAAAAACATCGGTTTCCTGACGCGCGACGAACTGATACAAGCCTATTCGGCCGCCACCGTATTCATCAGCAGTTCCATCGACGACGCCGGCCCCTCCATGGTGAACCAGTCGCTCATGTGCGGCACCCCCGTGGTGGCGTATGAAGTAGGCACAGCCATAGACGCCGTGATCAACGACGTCACCGGCCAAAAAGCACCGCTCAAAGACACGGAAGCCTTTGCCGAAGGCATCCGCCGCATCCTTGAGCTGCCAACGGCCAACTACTTGACCATGCGGAAGAACTGCCGTACCTTTGCCGAAGAACACTACTCGTTCTCCGCCTTTGCCGACACCATAACCGACATATACGAAAACATAAACCAACCATACCGTTCATGAAAACGAACAAACGAACTATTCTCCCGTTGGTTAAATCGCTGATTGATTAGTGCTACTTGCAAGTATCATTTATACAGTAAAAATGCTAGTTATATAAAACATTTTTTACATCTTTGCAGGAAGGAACCTAGATGGAAAGTTTGGTCAACATATACCTGCGCTTAGTGCGCGAAACGGATGCAACACAATTCCGCTACCTCTACCGGAACATTGATTGGAACGAGCGTTGCATAGCCATTATTGGAGCCAAGGGTGTAGGGAAAACCACGATGATGCTTCAACACATAAAAACGAGCATTGCCAATAAAGACGAAGCCTTATATGCGAGTTTAGACAATACCTGGTTTGCCAACCATACCCTGTTTGAATTGGCAGATGCGTTTTATATGAATGGCGGGAAGCACTTGTTTTTAGACGAAATTCACCACTATCCCAATTGGGCCATTGAAATCAAAAACATATACGACAGCTTTCCAAAACTAAACATCGTATTTACCGGTTCGTCGCTGTTACAACTCTACAAATCATCGTCAGAGTTATCGCGGAGGGTTGTGTACGAAACACTGGAAGGACTATCGTTCAGAGAATACTTATCATTTGAACAGATGGGCGAGTTCCCGGTCTATTCGCTGGAAGAAATCGTAACGAATCATCAACAGATTGCCTTGGAAATAACACAAAGCATCAAACCAATGCCGCTGTTCAAAAAATACCTGAGAAACGGCTATTATTTGTTTTACAAAGAAGGCATCAAAAAATACGAAACCAAACTCCAGGAAGCACTAAACAATGTCATTGACGTTGACATTCCCGCTGTCGAGAACATTGAATTTGCATCAAGGCATAAATTGAAAAAATTGTTGGCGGTACTATCTGCCTTGGTGCCTTACACGCCCAACATAAAAGCGTTGAGTGAATCAATTGATACAAACAGAAACCTTACGGTCAACTATTTATCCTTGCTTGCCAATGCAAAGCTGCTACAACTCGTCTCGTATGAAAACAAAACCATAGGCGATTTGACAAAGCCCGATAAAGTGTTGCTCCACAATACAAACCTGTCGTATATTTTTGGTGAAAACGCAAACATGGGAAGTGCACGGGAAACCTTTTTTGTCAACCAGTTGAATGCTGTCTCACACGTTTCACTGGCTCGTCAAGGTGATTTTAAAGTAGAAAACTATACGTTTGAAGTGGGAGGAAAACGAAA
>CAYPLF010000138.1:0-1999 GCA_964411555.1 uncultured Bacteroidales bacterium
ACTTCAATGATGATTAATGGCTTTTCAGGGAAATCTTCATACCAATATTCCCCATCTCGAAAAGCAACAGTCATACCGTTGTCTTCAATAATTTTTTTTGTTGCACTAATGGTCTTGCCTAAAAGTTCACTAACATACGAAAGACGTTCTGAGCGGCAAGATGTAATGACATAGTCAAACGTATAATCAAAAAGAGAACTCTTTGCTCCTTCTTCAACTACACATTTCATCTTTATTTCAGACCACGCCTTATAATGTTTCCCTTTTTCTAGGTTTGCATATCCAAATAGTTTATTTATTATGTTGCTCTGATAATAAATCTGATTCCCCCGAAAGTTCAAAAGCCGTCGGGGACATACAATCCATGGCTGCTCGCCTTCATGCATTTGCAAAGAACAAACTCCCGCTTGTATGCGCTCTGTTTTATCAAAGAAAGGTCGAAGAGATTCGTTTTTTGATAAAGATATTCCTGAAGAGAATCGGTTTCCACCGCCATCACATTCTGCATTCATGAACGGACAATGGTGTTTTTTTAGGTTATCCCATGCTTTTTCGTTCCATGAATCAACAGGATACCCAAACAGTTCAAATATTTTACTCATTTTTTCATACCCTCCTGAATGTATTGGCATATCTGTTTTGCAACGGCAAATGCCATGGGTGGCGGAACCGAGTTCGCCACCTGTCTATGTTGATCGAGATTTTTTACGCTTCCTGTCCTTGAACGAATTGGTCCTTTTAAAAGGTATGAGTCTGGATAACCATGTATCCTCATATATTCACGCGGTGTAAGATATCTATCTTCTGTCGGATGATAAAAAATTTCACCACATCGAAGCGTATTGGATGGGCGTTTCCGGTCAAGACGCAAGAATTTCGTGGTGTCTTTCTCTTTCAAACCTTTACGAAGGCTTTCTGGCAAATCAGTCTGTCGTGCAAGATAATCTCCCTCTGGAACAAAGTGCATTCTTTCCTTATCACGCTGAGGTGTAACATCGACATGATTTCTGTATTTATCATCATAAAAAGTTGTTCCTTTATCCTTTGGGTGTGGTTCTAAGAGGTCACAAATCACATCACCAACCGTAACATATGGAGGCAGATTAAACAGAGACATTGAGCCATCTTGTTGTACATTTGTTGGTTCCGGAAAATGGAATCCATTATGATCTTTTGTTGCAACAAGGAAAACTCTTTCACGCAGTTGCGCAACGCCATAGTCTGCGGCAAGGCAGACTTTGTATTTTGCGACATAACCAAGTCGCGAAAACTCATTTAAAAGGCGTTGTATTACACCACCACGTTTCCCTTCATGGTCTTTTGCAGACAGCACCCCTTTAACTTGTTCCATGAGAACGACATTTGGCTGAAGAGCCTCGGTGTAACGAATCATCTGAAAGAGAAGCATTCCTCTTTCATCGTTAAGAGCTTGCTGTTTTCCTATCAGCGAAAAAGCCTGACACGGCGGACCGCCAAATAACAAATCAATACCACCAGCCTTGTCGCAAATTCCCTTTACAAACGCTAGAGCTTCATCAGAGCGGATATCACCTTCATACACTTGTGTTGACAGCTTTTCCTCTGTCACAGCATTGTGAAGAGTCTGACAACAAAATTTATCAATTTCCACGCATGATAAAATGTCAAACCCAGCCTGTCTGACACCAATATCCATCCCTCCTGCACCAGAAAACAGCGATGCAGCAAGAAGTTGTTTTTTTTCCATAAGAGGTCCTATTTTGAAATTATCGTATTCGTTTCGTTGTCTGTGTCTGGAAGAAATTCTACGATATCGCCAATATTACAGTCCAGCACAGTGCAGATTTTCTTGAGGACATTCATGCTTACATTCTGGTCTTTGCCAATTGTTGCAAGCGTTGCAGTGCTGATTTGCGCTTTTGTGCGCAATTCAACTTTCATCATTTTCTTATCAATAAGAAGTTTCCACAGCTTATTGTAACTGACGTGCATGACTTCCTCCCAAAAACTGATTACTACC
>CAYPLF010000139.1:0-1974 GCA_964411555.1 uncultured Bacteroidales bacterium
TTTCTGGCCAACCACGCCAATGCCGTCATCCTGGTTTCACACGACAGGGCCTTTATCAATGCGGTGACCACCCGAACCATCGAGTTGTCGTTGGGCAAGATTTACGACTATAAAGTGCCTTACTATAAATACGTAGAATTGCGGAAGGAACACCGTGAACAACAACTTCGGGCCTATGAGAATCAACAGAAGATGATTCAGGATACCGAGGATTTTATCGAACGGTTCCGATACAAAGCCACGAAGTCTGTTCAAGTCCAATCGCGTATCAAACAATTGGAAAAGCTGGAACGTTTGGAAGTAGATGAACAAGATACCTCTTCACTGAACTTGCGGTTTCCTCCGGCTCCCCGTTCCGGCAGTTTTCCTGTTGTCATGGAGGAATTGCGGAAAGACTATGGCAACCATACCGTGGTAGACCACGTAACCTTGACCATCAATAGGGGCGACAAAGTGGCCTTTGTGGGAAAGAACGGGGAAGGCAAGTCCACCTTGGTCAAATGCATCCTGGGTGAAATTCCCTATACCGGAACCCTTACCCTGGGGCACAACGTGAAGATTGGTTATTTTGCCCAAAACCAGGCCAGTTTGTTGGACGAGACGTTGACCGTATTCGATACCATAGACCGGGTGGCCGTTGGAGACATACGAACCAAAATCCGCGATATTCTGGGAGCGTTCATGTTTGGCGGGGAAGCCTCCGATAAAAAGGTGGCCGTGCTTTCAGGGGGTGAACGCAGCCGCCTGGCCATGATCCGCCTGTTGTTGGAACCGGTCAACCTGTTGGTGCTTGACGAACCCACCAACCACCTGGACATGAATTCAAAGGATGTGTTGAAGAAGGCCATCAAGGAATTCAATGGAACAGTCATTGTCGTTTCGCACGACAGAGAGTTCCTGGACGGTTTGGTACAGAAGGTGTACGAGTTTGGTGGAGCACGAGTGAAAGAGCATCTGGGAGACATCAATTACTTTCTGGAACGGAAAAAAATGGACAGCTTGAGGGAAATGGAAGTCAACCCGGTTTCCACAACTGCTTCCAATCAGTCAACGGGTACGACCGAAAATAAGCAGTCTTACGAAGCCAGGAAGGAATACAATAAGCAATTGAAGCGCTTGCATAAACAGGTGGAAACCTGCGAAAAAGAAATTGAAGTGCTTGAAACACAGGTGCAACAAACACAAGACCTGTTGTCAACTCCCGAAGGTGCCTCCAATCTGGCCTTGATTCAACTCCACGACCGCTCCAAAAAGGAATTGGAAGCCAAAATGGAGGCTTGGGAGGAGGCTTGTATGGCATTGGAAACCCTGCAATCTTCCACAAACGCCTGAATAAACGCAAGACCTTCGCTGCTTTTCAGTTAAAAATATTGCCTGTTAAAAAAAACTTGCTGACCTTTATACCAACGATACGATGAACACGACCATGAGACCCTATCCGTTGGTGTTTGAACCCTACTTGAAAGAAGTGATTTGGGGAGGCGAGACCATTTGCCGGTTCAAACACCTGTCCTGTAAACAGAAGCAAATTGGTGAAAGCTGGGAAGTTTCGGTCATACCCGGATCTGTATCCGTGGTCAGTACAGGCCCATTAAAAGGAAAGACGCTGGAAGAAGTGGTTGAACGTATGCCGGTCGAGTTGCTGGGACAATCGGTCATCGACCGTTTTGGCAAGCGATTTCCCTTGTTGGTCAAATTCATCGATGCGGCAGCAGACCTATCCGTTCAGGTGCATCCCAATGATGAATTGGCCATGAATCGGCATGGTTCAAGCGGCAAGTCGGAAATGTGGTATGTTATCGATGCTGTGCCCGGTTCCCGGTTGGTTTCCGGTTTTTCAGTTCCCATGGATAAGTCGGAGTACACCCGTCGAGTAGCAGAAGGCAGTTTGGAAGAAGTCCTCAGATACCTGGAGGTAAAGCCCGGAGATGTCTTCTTTTTGCCTTCCGGAAGGGTGCACGCCATCGGTCGTGG
>CAYPLF010000140.1:0-1864 GCA_964411555.1 uncultured Bacteroidales bacterium
ACAGGAAGTGCGTAACTTCACTTTTGAATGGAAGTCTTCTACACTGCTCAGACCTTAAATAACTTATTAGACAAATAGTAGGAGACAAAGGATATCTTCTACTATTTGTTTTAATCAAAAGAGGCCATTGGGGCTTACCCCGAAGGTATTCATTGACAATCATTAATAAGAAGCAGCACCCCATTGAGTAATCAAAAAAAATGCCATGAAAAAAAACGCCTGTTATGCTAATCTATTCTGCTTGATAAGCCTTTGTTTCGTCATTATTGGTGCCAGTTGCAATAATCTTGACCAACTACCCGAACCCTACATTCAGGCAGGCACGGCCAAACTCTCCGGCAAGGTGAGCGGCTTTCAACTCAACGAGCTGGATGAGGCTCCGACGTTGATGTTGTATACCTCAAATCCAGTTACGGCAAAAACACTTGTTACAAAAGCAACTTTAAGTGAGGATGGGCTCTTTAGCTTCGAAGTACCAATTGAGTGTAGTACTTCAGTGAGCTCACTTTCTTCCAATTTCTATGAAAACACACTGTTTATGTGTTTGACTGATGGTAAAGAAACATCGTTTGAATTGATCAATGATGGAGAAGGTAATGCCAAAATCACCAAGGAGGGTGATTTATTTCTGTCTAATAATGATTTGGATAATCTCAGCCCTGCGTTCGTTAAAATGCTGTTGCATCAAACACCGAACGTATTGCCCCGCTATTCCATGTCTATGGAAGAGTTTATCCCATACGAGATGAAGAATCTGGAAAGAAAATTGGCCATAACATATACTGATTCGTTGCTGTCAAAGAAGGGGAAGCAATACCTCACCAATGAGTTCAAGCTCTTTTTCCTGCATTTCCGTTTGTTTGATTACAAATTTATGATGAAGCTCGATTATTTGGATTTTAATAAGGACGACACGTTGTTGAACGGTTATACGCCAAAAAATCCAAGCCGCTCGTATTATGGCGTGCTTAAGCGTTTTGACTTGAACAACCCCCTCTATTTGTACAACGAGTCATACGCTACACTCCTCCAAACCATCCTGTCAAACGACACGTTGAACATTCCCCTCATCAATGACAGCCCTATTGAGGAATGGCTGAAAGAAGTCAAACCAATCATGGCCGATCTGGTCGGTTTTAAATCCGGGCTTTTCTACGACATGCTGGCTGCAAACGCCTACGCCATGCAGTTTAACGAGAAACAACAACCATTATCAGAAAGGCAACTTGAGGCCATCAAACGCTATTTCAAGAACAAGGGTATTACTGATGTGCTGCTGAGAAAGAACGAAGAAATCAAGACATTGGACGCAGAAAATAGACAAACCAGGACGACCATCAACCAAACGCCAAACGTACCCAATGACGTCTTGATGAAAACGATTGTTTCCAAATACACCGGGAGCGTCGTGTTGATTGATTTTTGGGCTACCTGGTGTGGTCCCTGTATGGCAGCCATGGACGATATGCGGGCAATGAAAAAGACGATGAAAGGCAAAAACATTGTTTTTGTATACATGGCGAATGAATCCTCACCCAGGAAACTTTGGGAAGCCAAGGCGCCGACTATTGGCGGAGAACATTATTACCTGGGGCGTGATGCATGGGCTTATATTTCGGAGGACCTGGGTATTGACGCTGTACCGACTTACCTGATTTACGACACAAACGGCTTGTTGAAACACCAGGTGACAGGATATCCAGGGAATGAGAAAATGCAAGCCATGCTGAAGGATCTGTTGCAATAGAGACAACCGATGGCACACTCAACGCTCTGACGAACTATCACTTAACGGATTTTTTCACATCTGCCTGTCGATTTGTCAAATCGCCATGCAAAGTCAAACGCTGCCATTATGAATCAA
>CAYPLF010000141.1:0-1802 GCA_964411555.1 uncultured Bacteroidales bacterium
GCATGAGAACGGAGGTGAACATTAATGTCGATATGCTGACATGGGCTATTGCCCGTGCGGGTTTTGATGTGAATGAGTTTACTCGTAAAGCTCCGCGTACGCTTGATTGGCTGAGTGGTGAGAAGAAACCGACGTTGAAACAACTGGAGGATTTTTCCAAGAAGGTGTATTTGCCATTCGGTTATTTCATGTTGCCGGAACCGCCAAAGGAAACGCTTCCCATTCCATTTTTCAGAACGCAAACGGCTCAAACCGACAAGGTGAGCATCAATGTGTATGATACCATTCTCTTGTTGAAGCAACGTCAAGATTGGCTAAGAGAGTATCTCAAAGACGAAGCGTTCGAGCGGTTGTCTTTTGTCGGGAAATATTCGGTAGCAAGTGAAGTTCAAGAAGTGGTTGCCGATATTCGACAAACACTGGGATTGCCTCAGAACTGGGCTAGTCAGCACAAAACATGGCAGGAGGCGTTGGATTCCTTGATTCAACACGTGGAGAATAGTGGCATTGTGACGATGTTCAATGGGGTGGTTGAAAACAATACTCGCCGGCCTATCCTGGTGGAAGAATGCAGGGGGTTCGTGCTTGTTGATGACATAGTACCCTTCCTGTTTGTCAATAACGCTGATGCAAAAGCCGCCCAGTTGTTTACCATTGTCCATGAATTGGCACACATATGGATAGGAGCCAGTGCTGGATTTGATTTTAGGAAACTCGAACCAGCGAACAATCCGGTGGAAGCATACTGTAACAAGATTGCTGCCGAATTTTTGGTGCCGGAAACGTTGTTCAGTGAAGCATGGAACGAACACCACTCGATTGCACCACTGGCAAGATTGTTTAAGGTAAGTGAGATTGTGATAGCTCGCAGGGCTTTGGATTTGAATAAGATAACACGCGATCAATTTATCGCATTTTACGATAGCTATTTAAGCAGAGAATCTCAGAAAAAAGAAACCCAAAAGGGTGGTGATTTTTATGCAACCACTCGAAAACGATTGGGCTTGGCCTATTCCACGCACATCAACCGGGCTGTGAAATCCGGGAAGTTGCTCTATCGCGATGCCTGCAAACTTACCAGTTTGAAGGGCGATACGTTTCAAGCGTATTTCTCGAAATACGTATAGCGATGGCAGTTTATGTTGTTGACTCCAACTTTTTCATTCAAGCACACAGAGACACCTACCCGTTGGATGTGGCTCACAGCTTTTGGAATAAAGTCAAAGAACTGGCTATCAATGGAACCATTGTTAGTATTGACAAAGTAAAGGAAGAAATCTACAGAAATGATGACGCTCTTAAAGCCTGGTGTAAAGCCAATCTTCCGGAAGATTTCTTCAACGATTCTTCAACCGTATTGGTAGAATACCAGCAGGTTGTAGCGTGGGCTGTCGGTAAAAGCGCTCATTATTCTGCAAACGCTCTCAATGAATTTCTTGATGCCAATGAAGCAGACGCTTTTTTGGTAGCTTATGCATTGAACGATAGTCAGATACGGAAAATCATTACTCAAGAAATCAGCAATCCATGGCAGAAGAGTAAAATAAAGATTCCTGAACCCTGTCAGGAATTTGGTATTCGCTACCTGAAAACGATTGACGCTTTTAGGGAAATGGGAGTTACATTTTGAGAAAAAGAAACGCTCCTTTCGGAGCGTTTGGTTTGGCCACTTGCTAAGAACAAGCTTCTTTAATTCGGTTAAGAATATCGATTGTTTTCTCATAGTGTCCGGTTTTTCCGTTTATTGTAATAGCCAATCAATTACGTTCAGTTTTTGTATACCTTCTATGCTTGTCGAGTCA
>CAYPLF010000142.1:0-1781 GCA_964411555.1 uncultured Bacteroidales bacterium
ACTCCTCACCAAGGGCAACATTGATTTTGTCGGCGGCTTTAACGAATTGGGTCATGCCTTCAACCCCGTACTTCGACATTCCAAGCTTAGCCCCTTGGTACGCGAGTTGTGCCAGCCCATCCACCGAAGTTCTGGTGTCAATTTTAGCCAACTCAGTAGAAAGCTTGTTAACGTCTTCCATCGTCATGCCGCTAATTTTGCGTATATCGGTTAAAGATCCCGAATACTCAAAATTCTTTTTAATGGCACCCGTCACAAGTTCTTTCGCCTTGTTGAACAGCGAGAACAATCCGACATACGCCGTAAGATTTTTCATCGCTGTGTTCCATGCCCCACCCTGATTATGGATAGCGCCCGTGTTTTTGTCTATCTGCGCTTTTAGGGCTTCCATCTGCTTGCGAAGCTGGGGAAGTTTCCCCGATGCTTCTGACGATAGTGATATTTCATGACGCACGGCTTGCAGGGCTTTGCGCAACTGTGCGGTGGTGCTACCCGCAAGGTTCTTCATCACCTTGTCTATCATTTCGGTGCTCGAAACGTTCTGCTTGATTTGTTTGTGCAGTTGCCCGGACACCGATACCAACTCCTTGCACTCTTTCGTGCTGCCTTTTCCGCTGGCACGGAGTTTTTCGATTTGTGCATCGAGCTCTGCCGCATGGTCTGTCAACGCTTTCAGCATGTCGTCTGCCGACTTACCGTTGCAGGTTATGTATATTTCTCTGCGAGTCTGTTTAGCCATAATTGTGTTGTGTTAAATGATTGCAAAAGGTTTCTCCATGTGCGTAGTGGCTTGGATGAAGCGAGCCTCCAGCTCCAATCCGTAGAAATTCATCATATAATTTTCCATCCTACGCTGTATTGTACGAGCCTTGAACATGATGCCTGGACGATGAGTTTCGCCTTGTGATGGCACCCATGCGCTGATATACCGTCGGTTAGGCTTTGCGTTCTTGCTGTGTTGGATGTCTTCGTAGTCGCCCCAGATACCTACACCCATATCAGCAAACATCATGTGCTGCAGGTGGGAAATGGCAACAGTGACGTTGTTCGGGTCGGACGCACTGACTACCTTTGTCTGTATGCTCTGCACACCTTGGCCCGTAGAATACCACACATCTTTGCCAGGGTGTTTCTGAGCATACTCCTTGCGTCGTTGGTTTTCCTTCAGCCAGCCTTGGTAGATTTCGGTGGGATAAATGCGCTGCACCTTGAAGTTGCCTTGCAGTTCCTCCTCGGCTTGCTGCATCCATCCCCTTACTTCCTCATTGAGGGGTCTCATTGGGTTATATAATTTCACTGCCATACGCTATAAATATTAAAGGTCTTCAGCCTGTGTGATATACTTGCCGTTGCCACCACATCCCCACTTGTAAAGCGGTTGCAGACTTTTCCAATCCACGCCAGCTACGAGCCATTGCCCGGCATAAATATCGCCTATCAGTCCGCAGGAAATGGTACTAATATCAATGCTTTGGAGTTCGGCATTGATGATGGGGTCGTCGGCAAAACTGCGACCGGTAACGGGACATTTACCAGTCCTTTTTACCTGTACGAGCCACGAAACAAGGTCTTTACAGTGATCCATCAGACCTTCGGCCACCTGTTCCATCTTTCTACCGTCGTAGCGGCCGAGTGTCTGCGGAGTGTCCTTCACCTTTTTAAGGAACCATACCTGGTGAGAGACCTCCATCCTGTTAGCATCACGAAACTCGCCGGCGGTAATGATGCTGTATAGCATACATGGCGAGTGGACGATGTTGGCGTTACGGGAAAAGATGTTC
>CAYPLF010000143.1:0-1778 GCA_964411555.1 uncultured Bacteroidales bacterium
TCGGGCGTACCACTTGGAATCACGTTCTCTTTCTTGATTGCTGCCCCCATGATAAATGAGGTGGCCGTCATTTTGCTGTACGGTATGTTCGGCTGGAAGGTGGCCTTGCTCTACATTCTCACCGGATTAATCATTGCCATCGTGGCCGGTTGGATCATCGGCCGGTTGAAACTCGAAAAATGGGTGGAAGCCTGGGTGTTTGCCACACATGCCGGTGTTGATGAAGGGCAAGAAGAAAAGCTTACCCTTTCCGACCGCATCCAATCAGGCATGAATGCGGTTAGGGAAATTGTGGGCAAAGTCTGGCTCTACGTGGCCATCGGTATTGCTGTCGGCGCAGGCGCTCATGGTTACGTGCCTGCTGAGTTTATGGCATCACTGATGGGTAAGGATGTTTGGTACGCGGTGCCCTTATCTGTTCTGATTGGCATACCCCTGTATTCCAACGCGGCCGGGATTGTCCCCATTGTGGCCGTTTTGATTGAAAAGGGAGCTGCATTGGGTACCTCATTGGCCTTTATGATGTCTGTCATTGCCCTGTCGTTGCCCGAGATGATTATTTTACGCAAGGTGCTGAAACTTCCCTTTATCCTGACGTTTGCCTCCATTGTAGGGGGTGGAATCATGCTGGTCGGGTTCCTGTTTAATATGCTTGTTTAAAACCAACTAAAAGGTATTGCTATGAAAACTATCGGTTTTTTTGGGGGTGGACGCATCACCCGGATTTTGTTGAATGGGTTCAAAAATGCTTCTGTTACGTTTGAACGCATAGCCGTTTATGACACGAACGAAGCCACATTAGCCAAGTTGAAGGCCGAGTTTCCTTCCATTGAGGTCTCCTCAACTGAAACAGTTGCCGTCACGTCTGCCGATTGGATTTTTATTGCCCTCCATCCACCTGTGTTGATGGAAAGTTTGCAACGCGTTGGAAGCGAAATCAATAAGCATTCCCTGGTGGTTTCACTGGCACCGAAAATCACGTTTGAAAAAATGAGGAGCGCGTTGCCGCAGGTGAAAAACCTGGCACGGATGAACCCCAACGCTGGCACGTTTGTGAACAAAGGCTACAACCCTGTCAGTTTTGCTGAGGGTGTAGATAAATTAGTCTTGGCTGAATGCGTTGCGCTGTTTGAAACAGTGGGAAAAGTACCCGTTGTTGCTGAAAACAAACTGGAAGCATACGCAGTAATCAGTGCCATGGGGCATACCTACTTTTGGTTTCAGGTGCAGCAGCTGAAAGAGCTGGCCATGTCATATGGACTGACGGAAAAAGAAGCACAAGACACGCTTTCCGCCATGTTGTGGGGTACTACCGAGACTTTGTTTCACTCGGGACTGACAGTTGAAGAGGTGTGCGATTTGGTTCCGGTAAAACCGATGGCAGAACATGAAACGGCAATCAAGGAAAACTTCAAAACCAGTCTTGACGCCATCTATCAAAAAATCAAACCACAATAAGATGAACGTATTGATTCTTTGCACGGGAAACAGCTGTCGTAGCCAAATGGCTCACGGTTTCCTGCAATCGTTCGATTCCCGCATTACTGTCTGTTCTGCCGGCACGCAAGCCAGCGGCAAACTCAATGAGAAAGCCGTACAAGTGATGGCTGAGGCTGGAATAGACATCAGCCACCACACGTCCGATTCGGTTGAGAAATACCTGAACGACGAGTGGGATTATGTAATTACCGTTTGCGGAGGTGCCAACGAGACCTGCCCTGCCTTTTTCGGCAAGGTGAAACACCGCCTGCACATGGGGTTTGATGATCCCAGCCATG
>CAYPLF010000144.1:0-1746 GCA_964411555.1 uncultured Bacteroidales bacterium
CATGGAGATCACATGATTTACGCCAAAGACCACAAACAAGGTTACTTATTAGACCCTTGGGATTACCTGGGGCCAAAACGCCGAATGCTTATGGAACAGTCATGGGCTGGTTTATTCCGGGAAGAAATTCTGAACAAACTACCCGTTTGGGAATTCGCCAAACACTATGACCGTTCCAACGGTCGGCCGACCAAGGAACTCTATACCGCTCTCGGCGTTCAGATTCTGCAGCACATGAACGAACTGACCGACGAAGAAACCATCGAGCAATTAGCCTTCAATACCAAATGGCACTTTGCTTTGGACATTCCCGATGAATCGGACGAAGCAAAATACATGAGCCTCAAAACCCTGTGGAACATCCGCCAGGTCATCATCGAGAACGGCATTGACACCCAGATGTTCAATCAGACAACCGACACGCTGGCCCGGGCATTTTCCGTGGACACATTCAAACAAAGGCTGGATTCGGTGCATATCCGGTCAAACATGAAGCGCCTCGGACGGATCGGCATCTTTGTCCGGAGCATCCACAAGTTCCTGGTCAATCTGAAACGGCAACACGAGGATATATTTGCCTCCCTGCCACAGGAATTAGTGGACAAGTACCTGACCAAGAAATCGTTGTCCTGTTTTTCCATGGTCAAACCCTCGGAATCGGAAAGGACACTCAAGAGCGTCAGTACGGATCTTTTCGATTTAACGCAGAGATTCCATGAGCATCCGGAAGTCATGTCCATGAGCACTTTCAGCTTACTCCTTCGTGTCCTGGAAGAACAGTGCCTGGTAACAAAGACACCTGTTGGCAATCCTGTCGAGGTTGCCGTTAAACCAGCAAAGGAAGTTTCTTCCGACTCTTTGCAGAATCCATCCGATCCCGATGCTACGTATGACGGTCATAAGGGGCAAGGGTATCAGGTTCAGGTGATGGAAACTTATTGTGATACGGAAAACCCGGAAGTCCGGGAAAAGCCCCTCAATCTGATTACGCATATTGAGCTGGAAACCGCCTGTAAAAGTGATGCTCATGCGCTGATTCCCGCCATTGAATCCACTGAAAACCGCGGTCTTGCCCCAAAGGAAGTCCTGGCCGATTCCCTTTACGGCAGTGATGAAAATCTTGCGGTTGCCAAGGAACTTGGCGTCAACGTAATTTCCCCGGCGATGGGCACACCGAAAAAAGATGCCGTTGGTCTTGCCGAATTTTATTTCTCCGGCAGCGGAAAAGTCATTGCCTGTCCGCAAGGCCATGCCCCTGTAACCGCAACGCATAAAAAAGGCAGACACACGGCCGCATTTGATCATGACCACTGCAACGCCTGTCCTCTAAAAGCGACCTGTCCCGTGAAAGATGGTAAGAAGCATCGTTATCTGAACTACGATGACAAAGCCAGGCGAATTGCCGTCCGCCGGGCCCAAGAGAAAACCGACGAGTTTAAAGAAAAGTACCGGTGGCGGTCGGGTATCGAGGCCACGATGTCGGAATATGACAAAAAGACTGGCGTCAAGCATCTCAGGGTTCGAGGATTCGGAGCTGTGCAATTTTGCGTGCTCTTAAAGGCAATTGGTATCAACCTGTTCAGGGCAACCATGGTCCGGAAGGCGATAAAAGCCTTTCCCGGTACTCCGAACAATGCTAACTTGGTTCTTGATGGCGTTATTTTAGTTTTCAAAGAGCTTTTTGTGACGATTTTTTCGCCGTTGGAACTTTTCTACACATTCCAGCTTCGCTATCATCAATACGAA
>CAYPLF010000145.1:0-1741 GCA_964411555.1 uncultured Bacteroidales bacterium
ATGCTTTGAGTTCAACCAAGATTTCAACGTTGGTAATACCGGCCGGCACAAAACAAATCTATGCAGACAGCGAAGCCATCTACGGCGGTGCCTTTAAAACAAATGCATCTCAGATTTATTTGTATACAACTGAGTATGATGAAACTAAGATGGATAACATCATCAACATTACTACAGCGCCTAAAAACGTGACGATTTATGGTGATGTAAAGTATCAAACATGGGCAGAAGGAAAAGGTTATACCTTCAAAGTACTCGGTCAGGAAACAAATTGGCAGGCAGTAGGAAAAAGCTCATTGCTTGACTGCAATGCAGGTGCTTATGCCGGCGCGCAGTACATGTATGTCGATATCGGGGAAACCATCAAGGTAGGCGATCCGGTCAATGGTATTGCATTGGTTGACCAAGGCGCTGCTCGGTACAGTCAGGCATCATTAGGTCAAGTGACTTATCATTTTGCAAATACATATAATGACGATACAAATGGATTGCGTCAGCGCTCACAGAATATTTTTGCAGAAGCGTCAAATGTCGACATCACAGATGGAACGGTTTTATCAGTTGTAAAACCGGGTGTTAAGTGTGTAGAGATGAAAGTTGGTGATACAGTAGTTAAGACTGTATACATCGTTGCGCGTCCAAAGAAGGTGACAGTCCCGACAACACTGGATGTTCCGGTTGAGGGTAGCACGCTGGGTGACGGAGTACTTTCTGTAGATATCGGACAGGATGATGAGGATACAAAAGCCGCTTTAATGGCATATTTTGAGTTGGGCTTATATACTACAACTTCGCAAGATGATCACTTCATACCAAATCCAAGCCCATATTCAGGAGACGTGGTGGGTATGTATATAATGCCTATGCCATCTGCCAAGGCTCCTGTGACAATAACGACAACATTGCTGGGCACAAGCTACACGACGAAAGCAACCGTATTGTGTATAGAACGTGATCAGACGATTGCCCTCGGAGATGATACAAATGGTTATCTGAAAAATGGAATGATTTCAATGGAACATGCCGGTGAAATCTTACTTCCGCTTACTTATGGTCCAACAGGTACAGAGAATACTTTTACACTAACTATGTTGAGTAAAAATATTAGTTTGAGTGGGGGCGTTAAAAGTTCAAATCCGGCTGTGATTGCAATAGGAAATGAAGTCTATCAAAATGGTGGAATTTGTCTCAATGTTTTAAAAGCCGGAACAGCGACAATTACTGTGTCGCTGCTTAACGACCCGTTGGGACGCAAGACAACCAAGACCATCCAAGTTGTTGACAGTCCGATTGAAGGATTTACAGTGAAGTTAAATGATGACACAGCTCAGCTACTGGCAACAGCTACACAACCCGCTGAAGCGGTACAAACGATATCCATTGCAAAGGGTTCAACCAATTACATTGTTCCTGCTGATTTTGTGCCGACAGCAATAGAGGGAGCAACTATTAACTCGGCTGATTATGATATCCAATGGACATCATCGGATGCAAACGTACTGGTATGGAATGGAACTGACAATCGGTTTGACATTAAGGGCAGCGGAACAGCTTCGCTGACCGGTACGCTATGGAATAAGACAACGAAAAAAGCAGATACAAGTGGATTGAAGGTAACCTTTATTGTGACAATCAAGGATTATCAGCCGGCATTCCCGATTACAAAATTCTCAGTGAGCAAGGAATCAACAGAAGGAACTCGCTTTGAAGCAATACCGACTGCAGGTACTATAATTGACTG
>CAYPLF010000146.1:0-1703 GCA_964411555.1 uncultured Bacteroidales bacterium
ATTCCCAGGCCCAGGAAATGGCTTCTTCCTTGAAATAGTCTCCGAACGACCAGTTGCCCAGCATTTCAAACATGGTGTGGTGGTAGGTGTCGTGACCCACTTCTTCCAGGTCGTTGTGCTTCCCGCTTACCCGCAGGCATTTTTGGGAGTTGGCCACGCGTTGGTACTTGGGCGCCACGTTGCCCAGGATGATGTCCTTGAACTGGTTCATACCGGCGTTGGTAAACATCAGGGTGGGGTCATCCTTGATGACCATGGGGGCGGAAGGAACAATCTTGTGTCCTTTGGAAGCAAAAAAATTCGTAAAAGAAGCTCTAATTTCGGTGGAAGTCATGCCGTATTCGTTAAAGTGCGTGCAAAAATACGGCTTTATTGTTACTTTTGTATGCTTTGGAATCCAAAAAGTCAAGTTGAAACGTGGGGAAACGCGCGAAATATCACTTCAATGAGGAGTTGCTGCGCTTCGAACGCATCCAGAAAACGGCCATCGATTGGTTGAAGTCGTTTCTCTTCCATGCGTTCACGGGCGTTTCCATGGGATTGATCTTTTTTCTGTTGTACCTGACTTTTTTCGATACCCCGTTGACAAAACGGTTGCGTGATGAGAATGAGCAGCTTAAGACGCAATTCAAAGCACTTCAAAAACAATCTGAATCTGTACACGAGGTTCTTTACGACCTTCAGGAGCGTGACAACAACTTGTATCGCGCGATATTGGAAGCTGAACCCATTCCGGGCAATGTCAGGTCCGTTGATTTCAAAGGAACCAACCGCTATGCTTCGTTTGCCCGTATGAATAATTCTGAGTTGATGGCATCCACCGCTCAACAGGTTGATGCGTTGAGTAAGATGGTCTATGTGCAGTCAAAGTCGTACGATGAGTTGTTGGAGTTGGTTAAGAACAAGGAAGTCCGCTTACTTTGCCTGCCGGCTATCATGCCTGTGCTCAACAGGGACTTGAGGCGTACGGCTTCCGGGTATGGCTGGCGTATAGACCCAATCTATCGTGTGCGTACATTTCATGAGGGGATGGACTTTACTGCTCCTCAGGGAACCGATGTGTATGCTACGGGTGAGGGAACGGTTGAATTGGCCGGGTGGAAGCAGGGCTATGGCAATTGCATCATCATCAACCATGGGTATAATTACAAAACCTTATACGGCCATTTGTCGAAGGTTCGCGTGAAAAAAGGTCAGAATGTGGTGAGGGGTGAAGTGATTGGCGATGTGGGAAGTACGGGTAAGTCTACCGGACCTCACCTTCATTATGAGGTGCATCTAAGGGGAAAGCCTCAGAACCCGGCCAATTATTATTATTTGGATCTTTCTCCCGAAGAATACGACCGTATGATTCAGATTTCGTCTAACTTTGGGCAAACGATGGACTAACGCTAATTTCGAACGACCATGTCAGAACATACCAGCAAATTGTACTATTCCATTGGGGAAGTGGCCGATCAATTCGGCGTGAACGAGTCGTTGCTCCGTTTTTGGGAAAAGGAATTCGACACCATCAAGCCGCGCAAGAATGCCAAAGGTACGCGGTCGTATACCAAGGAGGATATTGAAGCCATCCGTCAGGTGTTTTATCTGGTCAAGGAGCGGGGGATGACATTGGCTGGTGCCAAAAAGTTGCTGAAGGACAACCGGCGCTCGGTTTCGGCCAAGATGGAGGCGCTGCAACGGCTTACTGCTGTCAAGGA
>CAYPLF010000147.1:0-1685 GCA_964411555.1 uncultured Bacteroidales bacterium
ATGACCGCGTTGTCCACGATGTCGCAGCCTTTTTCGTACACGATTTTTTCGGCTGGCAGTTTCGACTTGATGCCGGCAAGGATGGTGGTGGTTTGCACAGGAATGCCGTTGTAGCTGCCCCACATAAGGATATCGTCATCGGCATTGGGGCCAACAACAGCTATGGTTGAAGTCGAGGAAGACAAGGGAAGCATGCCGTTCTTGTTTTGCAGCAAGGTCATACTTTGTTGCGCCATCTTCAGTGCCACATCGCGGTGCTTTTGCGAATTGACCACGCTTACAGGAATCTTGGTCCAGGACACGCGGCTGTCCTTGTCCATTTCGCCCAAGTCGAAACGCCCGACCAAAATACGCAGCAGGTGCTTGTCTATTTCAGCCTCCGTAATCAGGTCTTTTTTCAGGGCTTCGGGCAGATTCTTGTAGTTGTAATCCATCCAGGCACACTCCACATCGGTACCGGCAAGCGTTCCTTTGGCTGCAGCTTCGGTAGCATCAGCTGAAACAGCGTGTCCCCGGTAAAAGTCGGAGATGGCGTCGCAATCGGACACCACCAGGTACTTGAAGCCCCATTCGTCCCGTAAAATCTGTTGCAACAGTTTATTGCTGCCGCAGCAGGGTTGGTCCTCAAAGCGTTGGTAGGCGCACATCACCTCGCGCACGTCGGCTTCCTGCACCAAAGCCTTGAAGGCGGGCAGGTAGGTTTCGTACAATTCGCGGGGGTTGACATCCGTGACGTTCAGCGAGTGACGGCTCCATTCGGGCCCTGAATGCACGGCAAAGTGTTTGGCGCAGGCCAGTAACTTCTTGTACTTGGAGTCTTTCGGGCCCTGCAAACCATTGACTACGGCCATTCCCATTTGAGAAGTCAGGTAGGGGTCTTCGCCATAGGTTTCGGCTCCCCTTCCCCAGCGCGGATCGCGGAAAATATTGACGTTGGGAGTCCACATGGACAGGCTCAGGAAGCGGGTGTTTTCTCCGCCCTGTTTGATGAAGTCGTGGTACTTTGCTCGGACCTCATCGGAGGTGGCATCGAACACCTCATACACCAGCTCGTCGTTGAACGAGGCGGCCATGCCTATGGGTTGGGGAAAGACGGTCACATCGGTGTTATTGGCCAGACCGTGTAGGGCTTCGCTCCACCAGTTGAACCGCTTGATGCCGAGGCGGGGAATGGCTTCAGACTGGTCGTACATCAACCCAATTTTTTCTTCGAGCGTCAAACGGGAAAGCAGGTCTCTGGCACGTTCTTCGGAAGACAGGTTGGGGTTTTGGTAGGGCAAGCGGCTACAGGCTGTACACACAAGCAGGGCAACAAAAAAGGCAGGTAACAACAGCTTTTTCACGGTTGGGTTCGATTTGGGTTGGTTCACTATAAGGTTTAATGTGTAAATGCACTTATCGGGTAAATGTAACGAAAAAACAACATAGGCAGGTAAGCATTCGGCCAAAACTTGCATTTCTCAGTTCAACCTGTATACTAAACCAACAAGATGCCTTCCAAATACAAGAAGGGCGTCACCCAGCTTTCATCAACTGAACAACGCCCTTCCGCTCTTTAAACAGGTGCCTTTTACTGTTTCAGCACCTTGACCCGTTCTGTCTTTGAAGGCGTCTGCACAACAATTAAGTAGAATCCGGCCGGTTGTTGGCCGAAATTCAGCGTTCTTTCTTCACCCTTACCCACT
>CAYPLF010000148.1:0-1668 GCA_964411555.1 uncultured Bacteroidales bacterium
ACTTCAATACGGCACCAGAGACCAACTGTTGATTCAAAATTTGACGGGTGACAGCGATCATCCCATCGTCATTACGAATGGCTGTGGGGTTGTCGGTATTTCAACCGAAAACCACTATGGCATGTCCATCCGCAATTGTCGGTATTTAAAAGTCACAGGAACCGGATTTCCCAATGAATTTTACGGGATTCAGATTAAAAAAGTTGAACAGGGTGCTGGCATCGGCATCAACGATTTCAGTTCCGATATTGAAATCGACCACCTTTCCATCCAAAATACCCTGTTTAACGGGATCAACGCCAAAACCGACCCCGATCTTGCAACCCCTTCTACCAGAGAAAAATTCACGCAATTCAACACCATCATCCACGACTGCAGCATTTCAGACACGGGGAACGAAGGCATGTACATCGGGAATACCAAATACGAAGGAATGGTCTTCGACAACAATGGTCAGGATACCCTATTGATGCCTTCCCTGCTGGATGGTGTACAGATTTACAACAACATCCTGACCCGCACCGGATGGGATGGCATTCAGGTGAGTTCAGCCACCAAAGGCTGTCAGATATACGGAAACATTATTTCCTACGACAGTCAGGAGGCCTACTATTCTCAAATGTCAGGCATCATGCTAGGAGGGGGCTCCAAATGTGACTGTTACAACAACCTCATTTCCAATGGGAAAGGAAGTGGCATTGAGGTGCACGGATTGGGCGGCTTTAAAGTATTCAACAACATCATCATCAATGCAGGCAGAAGCTACTTGCCTACAGATCCGGAAGCAAGGGTCTATGGCATGTACGTTTCGGATATTTCGGTGGAGCGCGATTCTTCCTTTCAATTGCTTTTCAATACCATCATCCGACCAAAAACGGATGGCATTCGGTTCAGCAGCATGTTGAGCAAAAACAATTTGATTGCCTCCAATTTAATCGCAGAGCCTGGCGCTTTTCATACTTATCAATCGGGAAATACCTCTTATACCGGAGCAGATGCCTTTGTCATGATACCCAACGATACGGGCAACGTAACCTTGTCTCACAATTTTTTCAGTGTGGATTTGACACGGGCCTATGTCGATACCTCCACTTTCAAACCTCTGGAGATTTCTCCATTGATTGACCAAGGATTGGAAGACATGCACGGCATATTGTTTGATTTCAACCGAAACAACAGGCTCAACGGCAGCACCCCCGACATTGGCGCCATTGAATTTAACCACAACAGCGACAAAACAAGCAAATATTGGCCATCGTTCTTAAACCCGGTAAAAACGATGCTTCAAATTAAGTACATTGCCGAAGTTGAAATTAAAAGCAACCTATTGATATACAACAAAGAAGGTCAGGTCATCATGCGCAAGGAACAAGCCAATGGCACCACATCCATTCAAAACATTGAACTGGACATTGAACACTTGCCGGCCAGCCTATACCTGTTTTCGCTTGTCTCGGGCAATAACCATTACTCCGGAAAATTTATTAAATTGGAACCATAATGAACCTACCTGACATGAATCGACCCATCCACTATCAATGTATCGTCCTAGGTGAAGGCTCTTTGCCTGTTACATGTGTGGAACTCCTACAAAGCAAGGGCTTTGAAGTTATTGCCTTTATTTCACGAGATGCTGGCATCAAAAAAGACATTCAAAAGCTGAATATT
>CAYPLF010000149.1:0-1657 GCA_964411555.1 uncultured Bacteroidales bacterium
CACCCGGTGGTGACAGGGCTAAGAAACGGGCAACTGTCATCGAAAAATTCAAAGATTTCTTTAACCGGTTTTGGGATATTTCAGGAGGCAAATGCTCTTAATATAACAAATCTTCCCCCATGAAACACGCAACATTCCTTTCTTTTCTGTTTTTGGTCTTGTTTTCAGGGTGCAGGCTTGCTGTCTATAAGGATGGTGGGGCTGAGTAGGTTGCTGTGATTTGCATATAGTTATGTTAAAATCGATGTGGTTATATGTTAATGCATACAATATCATTATATTTGCTGTTTTTGTATTCAAATACATATAAAAATGAGTGAATTATCGTGCTTTGTAAAGACCAGAAGGAAACAACTGGGTTTGACTCAGGAGGAATTTGCTGAAAGGGCAGGGGTTGCGTTGACGGTTGTTCGAAAGATTGAGCAGGGCAAAGAGAACCTCAGTGTGTCAAAGGTCAATCAGGTGCTTCAGATGTTTGGTCATGTGCTTGGTCCAATAAATGAGAAAGATGCGACAGGGAATCGTTAAGTACAACAACGTGGAGGCTGGTCTTCTAACGGAAGAAGATACAGGTGAATACCTTTTTGTCTATGACGAAAAGTATGTAGAAAACTTCCCAAAGCAATTTGTTGCTTTTGAGTTTCCTGTGTCCACAAGGCCATACAGAAGTAAAATTCTGTTCCCGTTTTTCGACGGGCTCATACCCGAAGGTTGGTTGCTGAATATTGCGGCTGAAAGCTGGAAAATCAACAAGAATGATCGCATGGGGCTACTGCTTGCCTGTTGTGGGAATGCCATCGGTGCGGTTAGTGTTCACCCGGTAAATGTAAAAGCTGATGAATAAATGCTTGTATTGTTATAAGGCGTTGGAAGAAAATCAGGCGGATTATCATCCCCGGTGTTCGAAGGCGTTCTTTGGGACAAATCTTCCTCCTGTTTTACCTTATCGTTTGTCTGAGATGGAGGCTTTGGCCAAGGAGTCTGCCATGTCATCTATCACTGTTCCCGGTGTTCAGCCAAAACTTTCTTTGGGATGGATAAAAAACGATTTGGAAAAAGGTCATCAAGCCAGATTGACGATGATGGATGCTTTGGGAGGACATTTTATTTTGAAACCACAGCTGGCAGCATATTCACAGATGCCTGAAAATGAGCATCTATCAATGAAACTTGCCGAATTGTTCAAAATTGACATTGTGCCTGTCAACATGATTCGCATGGCTTCTGGTGAATTGTGTTTTATTACCAAACGCATTGACCGAAACCCCGATGGTTCTAAAAACCACATGATTGATTTTATGCAAATTTTAGGGCTGGCTGATAAATACATGGGTACGATGGAAACATTGGGCAAAACCATAGGCGAATTATCCGTAAACACCTTGCTGGATAAGTTGCGTTTTTTTGAATCAACTGTATTCAACTATGTTATCGGGAACAATGATATGCACTTGAAAAACCATTCGATGTTTTTGTCGGAAATGGGCTGGGTGCTTTCGCCTTTCTATGATATGTTGAATGTAAAAATCATATTATCAGAAGATAAGGAGGATACGGCCTTGCTATTGGGAGGCAAAAAAATGCGCTTCAAAAAAGACTATTTCGACCGTTTCGGGTCTGACTTAAAATTGAATGAGAAGCAGATTCAAGGGGTGTA
>CAYPLF010000150.1:0-1640 GCA_964411555.1 uncultured Bacteroidales bacterium
TGTAGGTTACCCTCGATCCTGATAAAACACGCTGACAGGCAGCCTCCAGGCGATCATTTCCATATTTATCTCCAAGACGAAGCATCCCCAGGCAAGAGTTGTATGTTTGCTCGACGAGGATTTTCTGATCCAGTATTTTAACGATTGCCTCCGTGGTGTTAATCCCAATGACACCTGCCCTGGAGATAAAATATTCGCGGTCATATCCTTTGATCTTGGCATAATAGCGCCCATTAGGAGAAAGATGTTCTTTAAGGGTAGTATGGCCATTTCTCACATGATTTCTGCGATGACAGGCAATACGAACCATATTCAAATAGATCTCAACATGATCGGTGTCGTAAACTATTTCTACCGTCTTACCAATGTGTATGTAGGGGACACTGTAGTGATGCCAGTCCTGACCAAGGGTCACATGGCAGTTTCGCTGAACCTTTGCCTGAACCCTGGTTTTGGGAGTAAACGCATCGGCCGGTAAAGGAAGAAGCAAAGGCTTTTCATGAAGGTTGAACCGGTCGCTGCGGCTGTAATCGCAACGCTGAAGATTACGGCTGTTCAGCCTGTCCAGTTCCTGCCATAAGGCATGGTTCATTTGATCAAGGTCATGAAAGACCGTGTTGCGCAACGGGGCATAGATGCGGTTATAAATCACATTAACATGACTCTCGGCCGAGGCTTTATCACGGGGTTTTCCGACCCGGGTTGCCATCATGGTCGTTCCGTAATGTAAGGACCACTGTTGTGCCAGTTCTTCGAACGCAGGTTCATAACGGTCGCTCTTTTTGACAATTTGTTTCATGTTGTCTGTTTTGGCCGAAAGCGGAACACCGCCAAAAAAATGCAACGCATTATTCAAGGCTTTCAACAACCAGAACTGGGTAGCGTAGGGCATGGCTTCAACATAGGTATAAGCTGAAAACGGGAATACGCAAACCAAAACCAGACACCGTTTAACCTCCCCGGTATGACGGTCAACCATAGGAATTTTATCGCCAGCAAAATCAAACATCATGCAGGCAGCCGGGTCATGGTCGAGTATCATTACGGCTTTCCGGGTTTCAAGGAACCGGCTAAGATGCTCACAGAATTGAGCATAACCGTAACCATCAGGAATCTTTTGCCTGTACTCCTCCCACAAAACCATTCTCGTGGCATGGGGCTTTTTAAGCTCATCGCACAAAGAAGGAATCCGCTGCTGAAGATCAGCAAGGCGCCAGTCTTTTTTTACTTCACGCACCTCTTTCTGAAACAACGATGAAAGTTCTTCGTCGTTGAGTTTTAACAGCGTTTCAACGCTCTTGTCCAGTTGCTGAAATTGCTGAACATAGCCATTGACGGTCTCTCTTGCAAGATGAAGAAATTTGGCAATTTCCCGATTTGATTTGCCCTGAGATTTTAGTTTTAGAATGCTTCGAAGTTGCAACATGGTGATGTATTTATTGGCCATCGTATAAGGTTTTTTCCTCCTTATACGAGCCCATGTTGCCTTTGATACAGGTGGCCTGGTTTGCGCCGGAATGTCAGTTTATCAGAATCTCTGGTTGTTGAAAAGTTTTTATCACAGAGTAGATTTTCTTCTGAAAAACTGGCCTGGTTTGCTCCGGAATCACTGGCCTACTTTACTCCGGAATGAGTGGCCT
>CAYPLF010000151.1:0-1596 GCA_964411555.1 uncultured Bacteroidales bacterium
AGGAGTAACAAGCAACAATGAACAATACGTCATGGACAAGGGCTGCAATCGTACCTGCACTGAAGGCAATATTCTTGAAACGCATCAGGATGTACAAACCAATAATGATGATAGAAAATATAATGGCCCACATGGCTGCTTTTTTCACGTCATCGGCAACGGTTGGCCCTACCTTTTGGGAGTTTACAATATTATCTGTTACAAAGGTTTCTTTGGAAGTACCTTCAGAAAGGAAGGGTTTCAAACCTTCATACAAACGCGCTTCCACATCGTCATCCACTGTCTGTGTGGATTCTTCAATCCTGTAGTTGGTGTTGATGCGCACCTGATTGTCTGAGCCTACAGTGATGACACTGACAGATGCTCCTTCAAAGTTGGCACCGACTGATTCACGCACGTCATCGGTACGAACGGATTGGTCAAAACGAACCAGGTAGTTGCGACCTCCGGAGAAATCAACCCCCTGACTCAATCCACGGAACGACAACGAGACAATGGCGATTACAATCATTATTCCGGAAATGAGGTAACCCACTTTTCGTTTTCCGATAAAGTTAACATTCGGGCTGACCAACAAATTCTCCGTCAGCTTCGTATGGAATGGCAAGTTCAGCAGTTTATCCTTGGCATGGAAGGCCTCAAAAATCAAACGGGTGATGAATACACCGCAGAATACGGATGTGATGATACCGATGATCAAGGTGGTGGCAAAACCCTTAACCGGACCTGTTCCGAAAACAAACAACACGATACCGGTGAGCAAGGTCGTTATGTTTCCGTCCATAATGGCCGACAAGGCATTCTTGTATCCGTCAGAAACGGCCTTCTTCATAGACTTGCCCGCTCGAAGTTCTTCCTTGATACGTTCGTAGATCAACACGTTAGCATCCACCGCCATACCCAGCGTCAATACAATACCGGCAATACCGGGCATCGTAAGAACAGCCTTGAATGAAGCCAAAATACCCATCATGAAAAAGACGTTCATCAATAAGCTGGCGTCAACAATCAGACCCGGTATCAAACCGTAGTTGACCTGCATATAAAGAAGAATCAGCACAAATGCGATAATCAAAGAAATGAAACCGGCCCGGATGGCTTCCTTACCCAAAGAAGGACCTACCACATCTTCTTGAACAATGTGGGCAGGAGCCGGCATCTTGCCCGACTTCAACACATTGGCCAAGTCCTTGGCTTCCGCTGCAGTAAAGTTTCCGGTAATTTCCGAACTACCACCGGTAATTTCACCGTTGACACGCGGGTACGAATAGACATAACCATCCAAAACAACAGCAATGCATTTTCCAATATTGGCCTTGGTCAGACGGGCCCAAACTTTGGCACCCTCTGAATTCATGGTCATGTTGACCTTACCGTAGCCGGTAATTTGTTCAAAATCATCGAACGCATCGGTTATCACTTCACCACCCAGTGCGGGGCGACCATCTCTGTTGGAAACCTTGATGGCTATCAATTCATAGATTGAACTCTTTTTGTCCGTTGAATTCACAGACCAAAGAAATTTCAAATCCCTTGGAAGCAGTTCCTTCACCTTAGGGGTGTTCAAGTAGGCATTCACCTGAGCAGTGTCCCTAC
>CAYPLF010000152.1:0-1596 GCA_964411555.1 uncultured Bacteroidales bacterium
GTAGGGACACTGCTCAGGTGAATGCCTACTTGAACACCCCTAAGGTGAAGGAACTACTTCCAAGGGATCTCAAATTTGTTTGGTCTGTGAACTCAACGGATAAAAAGACCTCAATCTATGAGCTGGTAGCCCTCAAGGTTTCCAACAGAGATGGTCGTCCTGCACTGGGTGGCGAAGTGATAACCGATGCGTTCGATGATTTCGAACAAGTAACGGGTTACGGCAAGGTCAACATGACCATGAATTCAGAAGGTGCCAAAGTCTGGGCTCGTCTGACGAAGGCCAATATTGGAAAATGCATTGCTGTTGTATTGGATGGTTATGTCTATTCATACCCACGTGTAAACAGCGAAATTACCGGTGGTAGTTCAGAAATTACCGGAAACTTCACTGCTGCAGAAGCAAAAGACTTGGCAAACGTGTTGAAGTCGGGTAAAATGCCGGCTCCTGCACACATTGTACAGGAAGACGTGGTTGGTCCTTCTTTGGGTAAGGAAGCCATCCGGGCCGGTTTCATTTCTCTGATCATCGCATTTGTACTGATTCTTCTCTATATGCAGGTCAACTACGGTTTGATACCGGGTCTGATTGTTGACGCCAGCTTATTGATGAACGTCTTTTTCATGATGGGTATTTTGGCTTCATTCAAGGCTGTTCTTACGATGCCCGGTATTGCCGGTATTGTATTGACGCTGGGTATGGCGGTGGATGCGAACGTGTTGATCTACGAACGTATCAAGGAGGAACTCCGAGCGGGTAAAACCATGAAAAAGGCCGTTGCAGACGGATACAAGAACGCTTTGTCGGCTATTATGGATGGTAACATTACCACTTTGCTGACCGGTATCGTCTTGTTTGTATTTGGTACAGGACCGGTAAAGGGCTTTGCTACCACCTTGATCATAGGTATCATCACTTCGGTCTTCTGCGGTGTATTTATCACCCGTTTGATTTTTGAAGCGTTCCATGCCAAGGACAAACTGCTGAACTTGCCTTTCCACACAAAATTGACGGAGAACCTGTTGGTTAGCCCGAAAGTCAACTTCATCGGAAAACGTAAGATTGGTTACACCATTTCCGGTGTGATGATTGTCATTGCGATTATTTCGTTGTCGTTCCGTGGATTGAGTCAAGGGGTAGATTTCTCCGGAGGTCGCAACTACCTGGTTCGTTTTGATCAATCCGTTCTTACCGATGACGTACGTGAGTCGATAAGTGGCAAGTTTGAAGGTGCTTCTGTGAGTGTCATCACGGTTGGTTCAGAAAACCAGGTGCGCATCAACACCAATTATCGGATTGAGGAAACCAGCCAGACTGTGGATGACGATGTGGAAGCCCGTTTGTATGAAGGTTTGAAGCCCTTCCTTGCTGAAGGCACTTCAAAAGAAGCCTTTGTTAAAGATAATATTGTCAACTCACAAAAGGTAGGGCCAACCGTTGCCGATGATGTAAAAAAATCAGCCATGTGGGCTGTCTTTTTCTCAATCATCATTATTGGTTTGTACATCCTATTGCGGTTTAAGAATATTGCTTTCAGTGCTGGTACGATTGCAGCCCTTGTCCATGACGTATTGTTCATTGTTGCTTGTTACTCCT
>CAYPLF010000153.1:0-1591 GCA_964411555.1 uncultured Bacteroidales bacterium
CTGCTTCTGTCTATATTGACGGTACCACAGTAAGAGCTTCCAGCTACAATAACGGCGCTTTCGAAATTAGAGGTGTTCATTTCCCTTGTCAACTGGTGGTGAGCCACCTCGGGTACCAAACCCATAAACTCAAGTTGGATTCTGCCTCAAACGTACCTCTTTTGCTGAAGCTGAAAGAAAAAGACATCGCGCTTTCAGAAGTGATGGTTGAGGGTAAAGACAAACGAAAAGATCTTATAGAATCGTTTAAGGAAAATTTTCTGGGAAATGACACTTGGGGAAAGAAAGCCGTCCTGCTGAATGAAAAAGCCTTGGTATTCAGGGTAACCCAAAATGAGGAGACCTCCATGATTTCGTATTCCGGCAACCTGACACAACCAAACTTGCCTGAAACCATTGTTGAACGCAGCTTGGTGGTAAAAGCCGAAGAGCCCCTTAAAGCAGACCTTCCCCTGTTGGGATACACCGTGTTAGTTGACCTGGACACCTTCTCTTTCATTCGGACCAACATGTTGTACAACCCTACAACGGAAATGTATGTGCCGCCGTCTGAAATTTGTCGGTACGTAGGTTCATATTCCTTCATACCCAATGATTCCGCTTCAAAGACCAAACAACGTAGTTTCGAACGCAACCGCGAAAAAGCCTTTTACAATTCAAGGATACATTTTTGCCGGGCTCTGTACAAAAAAGAATTGCTGAAAAACGGATACTTATTTATGACAATAAAGATGGACTCCTTGTTGAATGTAGGCAAGTACGAATGGGTCAATCTTGATGAATGTTCACGGTACGACAATAAGGGAAATATGGTGTTGTATGGACTGGAAGGTAAAAAATTTTTGATTATGTACTTTGGACATGCAAATGGATCTCCGGTTGACCTAAGCAAAAAGGAGTATATGAATCCGGCAGATTACATTGAAAAGTATAACGTTTATTACGAGGATATAAACCAATCAAACGTCTATTTCAACAGCGACACCTGTATCATCCGAAGCAATGGCATCGTGCCCGATATGAGCCTGTTGTTCAGTGGACAAATCAGTGAAAAGAAAGTAGGAGCCACCCTTCCCGATAATTATACCCCACCGGTGGAATAAGCGTCACACAAACACCTCCATCAACAGACAATCTCCCTCCGTTCCGATTGTGACGTTTTTCAACGCAGCCGGCAACAACACGGTGGTTCCTTGATGCAACGGTTGGACACCGTCTTCGTAACGAAGGTATCCGTCTCCCCCCATACAAACCAGTATGACAAAACTGTCCACATCCTGGTATGAACGCTGGATCTCAACCCCATGGGTCAATCGAATCCGGTTGGTCGAGAAATAGGGACTTCTCACCAAGGGCACCGCTGCATTGTCCTTTTCCGTGTAGTGTGTTTGGGTTTCTGAAACAAGGGTATAGTCTATGGCATCCCTGGCTTCTTCTACATGCAGTTGCCTGGTTTTTCCCTGCGCGTCTTTCCGGTTGTAATCATACATCCGGTACGTAATGTCCGACGATTGCTGGATTTCTGCCAAGAATATGCCACGACCGATGGCGTGCACCCTTCCGGAAGGCAAAAAGAAGACATCTCCGGGCT
>CAYPLF010000154.1:0-1580 GCA_964411555.1 uncultured Bacteroidales bacterium
GGCTGAACGGATAAGCCAGCGGATTGCGTTTGCCAAGGGTAATTCCTGGGACGAAAGGGCCGATGCATTTGCCAGCATTCTGGCTCAGTACACCAAGTTCTGATAATCAATATCTGATACCCAACAAGCTGAGACCGCTTTGATCCAGGTCGGCGTATTATTGGCAGAACATTTTCTGAAAACCATCACTTAGGTTGATCCTGCCAAAATGAACGGAGCCCATTTTTCGGTCGACGGTAGCCACTACCAGTTTGCCGCCACCTTCCTGCATATTACTGCCCATATTGTCCAGTTTGTGACTCGTGATCCTTTTCGACCTTTCCGCCACAATATTATAGGTTGAGTTGGCCCCGTCAAAAAAGGTGTCGTACGCTTGAAGATTTATTGGGCTTTAAGACGAAGTTCTAGACTACCCACCCGGCGAAACGGAAACAGGATAATGAAACGTAAAAAGAAAAAAGGCGGAAAGTAGGCTGTAACTACTTCAGGTAACGCCTCAGGCGGTTTCTGACTTTCAGTGCGAATTTGCGCAGGAATGGGAAGTACTTGCCGCTCTTGATGCTGTATACGATGGATTCAGCTTCGAAAATCATTTCGAAGTTTTCTGTGCATAACACCGGCTTCTTGGTGATGCGGTTGATTTCACGCGCCTGACTGAGCGAACTCTCAACAAATAACTTGTATTCGAACGATTTGTATTCCTGAGCCTTGAATTCACCGTGGTTTCCAGCTCTGATGCGTGCTTCCTTGTCAGGAAGGTCCATTAAAACCAACTTATTGTAGCGGATGTTGTACTTCTTGAGCCAGATTTCCGTTTCCTCCCTGTATTTTTCCAACCGCGAAGATACTATCGTACCAATCTTGCTACCCGGAATGAATAACGGAGGAGCATTTAGTACAAAGTCTTTATAGATGGGGCCATCGTCATTTTGTTCCTCGGTTGGGTCCACACATAGCACACCGTCAATATCAAAACACGACTTCTCCAAATCGGTGTGGTTTAGAATGTTCCACTGAAAATAACGAGGCAGTGGTACCGTTTCAAAACTAATGTCCACCATGTTTTCTTTACCGGGAACCACATAAATAGCACAGAATAAAAATTCATACTCTCCAGGTACATTCTTCAATAGTTCCTTGCTTTTCTTCAAAGCCGAACCCGAAGCAATACTGTCATCGACAATCAGCACTTTTTTCAGGTTCTTATTGTCAAAAAACTGGCTGCGCGCACCGGCGGTGTAAATGTGACCATTGGCAAACGAATGGATGTCTGTATAAGGCTTGTTCAGGTACAACGCCAATAGATTTGCCGGCATCATTCCACTTCTGGGGATGCCTACAATCAAATCGATATCTCGGGGTACTTTGGGGAGTCCCTTTAGGATGATTTGGTTCAAATCTGAAAAACTTCTATAGTACATAACGGTGTATTTTTTGCGTATTGTTGATTTGTATGTTAATGGAAGAAATGTTATCTGTCCAAATGTGCGATTGGTCAATGTCAATCGCGTTTGAAACAATAAGAATATCCCAGGGTTGTAATCCGGTAAATATAAAATCTCTATGTTTCATTTGGATTT
>CAYPLF010000155.1:0-1566 GCA_964411555.1 uncultured Bacteroidales bacterium
CTTTCAAACCAACGTATGCTTTGGAACCTGAAATGCTTAAGCGGTTGATTTCCTATACGGCCACGCCCGTCAATTGAACCATTTTTTGAATTTATTCCATACAGAGCATATAACCTGCACTGCGCATGGTTCGTATTTGCACACGGCTATCTGAAGAAAGGTACTTGCGCATGGAATAGATAAAAACATCGAGACGTTGCTGGGTGAAGTATTTTTCGCCGCCCCAAATGGCTTCAGCTATCACTTCTTTGGTAACCAATTGGTTGAGATTTCTGCACAACAGTTCCAGAAACGTTGCTTCTCTTAATGACAGGTTATAAACACCCTCAGGGGTATCCAGTGTTTGTTGAATGGTATTGAATTCAATATCACCCAAGGTAATGATGGTTGATGTTTCTTTTTTGGTAGCAGCTACCTGGTCCATCCTTCGCAACAATCCTTGGATATATGCATCCAATTCGTCGGGGAGAAAAGGTTTCTTGATGTAGTTGTCTATACCCAAAGAATAGGCTTCTAGAACAGTTTTGCTCGATGAGACTCCCGTTTCCAAAATAACCGGTATGGTCTGATCCATTTCACGAACCCTGCGTACCAACTCAAGTCCTGACATGACGGGCATTTCAATGTCTGAAACGATGATATCGGGTTGAAAGTCATTTAGGACATCCAACGCTTTTTGCCCATTAGTGACCCACAACACTTCGTATTCACCAATCAGCTCCATGCCTTCCTTTATGATGAATCCCAACATGTCGTCGTCTTCAACCAACAATAACTTGATCATATTCGCCTAATTGGGTATTTCAATGATAAATTCGCTTCCTTTTCCTTCCTGGCTGTTGACGGTAATTTGCCCCTTATGTGCTTTGATAACCTTATGAACATAGTTCAATCCTATTCCGAACCCGTCAATGCCTTTCCGTTCTACCTTATCTCCGCGTTCAAAATTATCAAAAATATGTTTGATTTCACGTTCACTCATGCCAAATCCATTGTCCTTGACAGAAATATGCAACGTGTTTTTATTCAGGGCGCATGTCAATTGAATATCTATGGTATCGTTTGAATACTTGATGGCATTGTCAATCAGATTACTGAGTACGTTTTCCATCAGCACCGGGTCAATGATTCCTTTCAACGTTTCTTCTTCAGAAAGGGTCGAAATGGTCAGTTTCTTTTGCCTGAAATTATTATTTCTGAACGTGGCAGCAATTTTCTCCATAAACGGATACATGTCTACTTCTTCCAGATTGGGAACAATGGCGGCGTGTTCAGCTTTGGCTACCAATAGAATCCGCTCAACCGTTTTCAACAATTTGGAGCTTTGTTCCTGACAAATGGTGTAGTGTAGCTTCCTTGAATCGGGTTTATCTTCCAGCTTGCCGGAAGCCAGCATGGATGATGACATGTAGATTCCGCTGATAGGGGTTTTCAATTCATGGGTCAATGCGTGTGTGTAATCTTTGATAAAGTTGACAAACCGGTTTTCCCTAAGCATGCCTTTTAGCTGTATCACCAAAATAACGCCTATCAGTATCATTAAGAACAAGGAAACAATCACAATGA
>CAYPLF010000156.1:0-1565 GCA_964411555.1 uncultured Bacteroidales bacterium
GTTCCGTTTCCGCAACCATTCACTCCGACCACCGTAATTGAACCTGAAGATGCTGTCGGATCAAAAGAAACGGAAATCGAATTGGTTGAGCTTACCCCCGTGTAACCTGTTGGCAATGTCCATAGATAAGAAGTGGCATTTGTGATGACTGGAACGGTATAAACCACGTTGGTTTCATTATCGCAAACAGTTGTACTTCCGGCAATCGTCCCAGCGGCACCAGGCATCAACCCGGTTCCCACGCTTGCAGTAACAGGGACCCGTTCGCTGAGGCAACCCACTTCCTGAACATGCCAGTCGTAGAAGAAATAGTATATGGCACTGGGATTTGAAGATGCATTGCTACCGGTAATATTAACCAAATCACCTATCTGATAGGGGTATGAAACGTCAGTATTGTTTCTGTACAAATTGGGATAGGTATTGGCCGTCAACTTATACCCAGTTCCCTGCGGGACGTCAAAATTGAGGTAAACGCGGGTTTGTCCGGTTGCCAAGGTGATGGTCTTTTGCTGAATTACGGTGCCCACGGAATTATACAGTTTAAAAGTACGGGAAGCGTTGCTGTTGGCGTTCACCAAAACCGACTGAAGTTTAAACGGGTTCAAGGCATCGAAATAGAGTCCATATTCAGTTGAATTGTTATAGAAACTACCACCCGTGCTAACACGGGATTCTCCCCCGGTAAGGCTATCTGCAACTTCCCAATTCTCGACATAGTAGGTCTGAGTAGAGGTGATTGATGGCGTAGTATATGAATTTCCGGTGGCAAGCAGGGTTCCTCCGGTTGATTGATCGTACCAACGCACGATTCCCGAAGCGGTGGCGGTTAAAGTTACGGGACCTGAGCCACAATTTGACCCGTTGGTTACAGTCGGAGCCGATGGATTCTGGATTATAATGTACCGTATCATCGTATCCTGTCCGCATGTATTTGAAGCAATCAGCCGCACCGGATATGTTCCAAATGATGCATAGGTATGCTTGGGTGAACTTTGATTAGAAGTAGTTCCATCGCCAAAACTCCAGTTCCATGTATTCCCTGAAGTAGTACTGTCCGATTCATTGGTGAACGTAATTGTTTTCGGACAAGTGTTCGTATCTGAAGCGGCAAAGAAAACGCCAATGCCTGGAACCAGCTCAACATCTTTGCGGAATGTTTGCTTATCCGCAACCGTAATCGCATGCCGTTGAGATTTGTAACAAGGCGCCGAATATTTTACACTATATGTTCCCCCTTTTATCGGTCGATGATAATTTCCTATGGGCATCGAAGTATAGACATCAGTACTGTCGGCATCGTGACTATTTACAAAAACACGCGCCTTGATCGGCAATCCGGTGTTTGCATCGGTAACGACTCCTCTGATTCCATAAAGCGTCTGTTCCATGTATTGCAACAAGGATTTATAGCTATAATTCCAATAGGTGTTCAAATTTTCCGTCCCCAATGTCTTGTCGGTAGAGACCTCGATGGTTACTTCTCTGCAATGGTGAAAATAACCCATATAATCCTGACGTCCTCCGGTTACGGAATACCAATCGGCACCTTCGGTAACCCCAGG
>CAYPLF010000157.1:0-1560 GCA_964411555.1 uncultured Bacteroidales bacterium
TGACCAGGTATCCGACCACTTTGGTTATTTTCCGCCCGCAGGGGCAGGAACTTTCAGCAAGGATGTTGTTTGTTTCCTCCTCCAGAATAATCCGGCCGGAAAGCCATCGTCCACAATCACACTGATGGTTATAATTCATCAGGGGCAGTGGCGGCCTGGCCATCTCGGCCAGCTTCCTCCCATCCCTGGGGCATCGGCACTCGTACATGGCGCTCAATCCTATGATCTGAATTCGTTGAGCTGCCCTTGTAATGTAAAACCGGAAAAAAGTTCTGGCCTGTTGATGGCTTTTGTCTGGTTTTTTTATGGCTTTTTGATGGTCAAAATGGATGTAGAAATGGCAAAATGGCTTTTTGATGGTCTCAATAGATATAAATAATGCGACCCACCTTTGTCGTTTTCACATTGAATTATTGCGAATATATGAATAATTTAAGATCGAAAGATGATAAAGGAATGCAGGGGTAATTATGGATAAAACCACCAATCCCGTTATTGTAGAATTCACGGAATGCAATGCCGGTTGGATATACTTTACCGTGAAGGCAGGTTTCCAAGAAGTACACATCCGGGCATCGGAGGTATTTGATCCCTTTCCTGATTTAATAGCCTGGCTGGAATCTATTGCCATAGGTGTTCAGGAATGTGCCTTTGATATGGAAGAAGAAGGGCCGGAAAAACGTTTTGAATACCAGAAAGTCACATACGATAGATTCAGGTTACGCATAACCGACAATTATGAAGAAATTCTTCTGGAAGATTTTGTGGACCGCAAACAACTCTTAGCTTCATTTTACAACGGCATTAGGGAATTCTCCAAATCGGCTAAATACAACAAGCCAGAATGGGAGGATGAACTGCTTTGGGAACGAATGTCTAAAATTGCAACACCACCTGTGGATCGGGAGGTCGTCCTGAATTGTCTTCTTGCAAAAAGCAGGAAGGCGTTGATCGAACTATTTTTCAAGTTTGCCCCTGTTGTCCTTATTTCGTATCCGGACGCGAAGAACGATAATGAATCGTTTGCCAAAAGCATTGATTATATGTGTAGTCCGGACGATCCGGAAAAAATAAAAGGGATTGTGGAAACGCCGCAATACTGGCCCATACCGGAAGATTTTGATTCATGGTGCATAGAGGAGAAAACAAAATACCTGTATGAGTGCCTGGACGAAAATGTAAACGGTGCCAAATGCGGAACCAGGCTGGAAAACATACATTCAGAGATTATTGATAAATTTCTAAACGCTAAACATCCAGACTGAAAGCGTACCCAAACATGGATAATAGAGAAATAGATTTCTCCATTTACAAATATGTCGTTTACTATACTTGCCAAACCGAAGTCAGTGCGGTCGAGTTCAATTCGGTGTATTTTCCTCCAAGGAAAGACTAAGCCCCAGGTTTAAGAGCATCCACTTCTTCCTGCCGTTTTACCCAGTCCTTGACATCCTTCAGCAGTTCCTTTTTGAACTCTTCCGGTTCAAGGATCACGATATTGGGTATCCATGACTTCAGGATGTCGCGGATGGCCTCGAAGTGGCCCACCCGGAAGGTGAC
>CAYPLF010000158.1:0-1541 GCA_964411555.1 uncultured Bacteroidales bacterium
ATTTCAATTATTTCAAAGAACAAATATGATTTTTTAGTGGACACTTATGTAACAAGATAAATAACAAACCTATTGGCAGAGTTAAGGCTGCACTAATTTAATTCCGCCAACAGGTTTTTAGTATCTATTTTTGAGGCTGGTATATATTTTGAACAAAATTATTTTGTTGATTGAACAAATTGTATTTTATTTGCAACAAAATCAATTTTACAAAGACGATTATGAGAAGACTAACAGGCAAGGAAAAGGCAATAATGGAGTACTATTGGAATTTTGGACCAATGTTCATCAAAGAACTGCAAGAAAAGTATCCGGAACCCAAACCTACCACAAACACTCTGTCAAATCAAGTTCGTACACTACAGACCGATGGTTTCATTGATCATAAGCCCTACGGAACCAACTTTCAGTATTTCCCGGTCGTGAGCCGTGAAGATTATAGTAAGTTTGGGATTCATGGTATTGTTGACGAATTCTTCAGCAGTTCCTATACCCGTGTGATCATGTCTTTCCTGAAGGATGAAAAGATTTCGGTCGATGAACTTAAGAAGATTATTGAAATCAAAGAAAACGGCAAGCTATGAGTACGGAAATTCTGACCTATATTTTGAAGGTAGCAATGCTTACGGTAGCTTTTGTTCTGCTGTTCCACTTGCTTCTGCGTAAAGATACGTTCCATCGTGTAAGCCGTATTGTGCTGGTGTTATCGTTGGTTATAGTTTATATTCTGCCACTATGCAGAATTACAAGACACATCGAGGTGAAAGCACCTACATCTGTTGTTGAAAAGATGACATCTCAAGAGGAACGAACAATTCCGGTAGAAACTCATCCCATTACTATTGAATCTGCCGCTGTTGATGCTGTTGAACAGTCACATCCGAATGCTTTAACTGAACCGACCAATCAATGGTTCATCAACCGGATGCCGATTCTATTAGTGGTATACCTTGCCGGAGCTTTGTTCCTGCTCAGCCGTATATCTGTATCGATATTCCGTGTCCATTCCATAATAAAAAGATGTACTATAGTTAGTAAAACACCGGACCTGACGGTATTGGTGTCAGACGACAACATAAGGGCATTCAGCTGGATGAGTTATGTAGTACTTCCTGCCGGTGAACGTAATAACAAAGCCATTCTGGAGCATGAAAAGGCTCATGTCAAGTTTCACCATTCATTTGAACTGCTGCTGGTAGATTTGCTGTCGTTACTTCAATGGTTTAATCCCGCCGTATGGATGTTGCGACGTGACCTGTGCAGCCTTCACGAGTTTGAAGCCGATGCGGACGTGCTGGCATCCGGTTTTGACACGGACACGTATCAGAACGTCTTAATTGGCTTTGCATCGGCTTCGGTGTCCATTCCTTATACAAACAATTTTCATTCCAGCAGTCTTAGGGATAGAATATCAATGATCAATCGACTCTCTTCAAAACGCGTGGCATTGCTAAAATTGGCGTATTTGCCACTTGTCATTTTCGTTTGGATGGTTTCAACTGCCATGACTGTCTATGTGGAGAAACCTGATACAGACGAAA
>CAYPLF010000159.1:0-1539 GCA_964411555.1 uncultured Bacteroidales bacterium
AGGTCCACCAACGGTAGTAATACAGTTCCTGGAAGTTGGCCTGGGGGCAGTCGAATAAGGGGATGTTGGCTTTCATCCAATCCCAGGCTTGTGCGTTGGGAATGGCCTGCACCTTGTTTTCATCTTCCATCCGATTGAAATAGTCCACGAACCCTGCGTAATTGTCGGCGTTTAGCAGACCGGCCTGTGCAGCGGAAGCCAGCGGTTCCGTTTTCAGACGATACAGGTAATACACGGCTTCGGGATCGATGGCGCCGGTGTTTTCAAGATCGGTAAACCGATCAGCCTCGGTCTCAGAGGTGGGATGTTGCCTGGGAGCACCGGTGCGGAATACAATACGGTTCAGGTTGTGGGCGGGAGCGTAGAAAATACCCGTGTGCTTCTTTACACCATCAATGTAGACCTCGTACGTGCGTCTGTCGGCATACACCAACACTTCGAAGTTGTAACGCTGACCTGGTTCATAACGGTTGGAACCCGACAAACGGGCACCGGCCTTGGCCCTGATGTACCCATCCGGCATCAAACTCAGGCGGACGGATGGTTGGCCCTGGGCGTTCTGAATCTCCATATCCAGGCGGCCATGGTCGTTTTGGGCGGCCTCCAGGGTATAACTGACTTTAAAAGCAGTGGAAGTGGGTATGACACGTTCAGCTTTGGCGTAATCGAAGGGATCCTTATCCTTGAGCACCAGGCAGTTTTCACCCTTCGACGACTTTCCAATACCAACCTGAGCCCACGCAGGACTATAGGTATTCCAGGCTGTCAATTCTTTGCCTTCCGGCAGTTGAGCGAAATCTTCATCAGCATGGCCTGCCGGCTGGTTGGTGATGGGCACGGGTACCGAAGCTACCCATATGTCTTCCTTGTTGACGCTGTAGGTCAACCAGAGTTGCCCGTCAGGCGGGGTACCGTTGCCTTCCAATATGCCCCTGACATACTGGGGACCGTAGGATTTATAGGCACCGCCGTAGCGTAGAGGGGTTATCTCCCCATGCACCAACAGCAGGTTGGTGTAGTTGAGTCCGTCCTCACTCACCGAGAGCGCCAGCGGCCACCTGAATTCGGAAGGGTTGTACACTGTGACGTATCGGCCATCAGCGGTGCGTTGGCCCCAGATTTTGGCGTTGCTGTTCACAAAGCCTTTGGCTCTTTCCACCGGTTCGGACCAGGAACGTCCCCCATCGGCGCTGATGGAGGTCAAGGCGTGTTTCCACAAGCCCACGACCTTGCCATCGGGCAAGTGGTAGTACGAAAAGGCCTTGTAATTCTTTTTCAAGGGAATCAACGGGTCGTTGCGGTCGGATTCCTCCACCATCTGCATCATATAGAGCGGATTGGCCAAAATTTCCTCACAGACCTTGACCAGCCCTTTGTCCTTGCTTTGGCGGTAAAAGGGGTAACTGGTGTTGCGGGCGTTGTACGCATGGTTGTAGCGGAGGAAATAAATGGGACCGAAACTACCGTCGGCCTTGATTTCTCGAATCACCCGCCCAATGCCGTTACCATCGTTGGGATCATCCTTGGGGGCCAGTACCA
>CAYPLF010000160.1:0-1523 GCA_964411555.1 uncultured Bacteroidales bacterium
TCGTACCATCTTCCAATTCGGCAATGAGTTCGTTCTTGTAGGTCTGACCTTGGCTTCCAAAGGATGCCAGTGCATCTGCCTTGGAAATTTGTTTCCGTACGATGTCGGATTTTCTGGCTGCCAGTTCAGCCATGCGGGCTTCGATGGTTGCCAGGTCGGATTCCTTGATGATGGTTTCTCCCGGATCGACGTCGTAGTAAAAACCGTTTTCAATGGCCGGACCGATACCGAACTGGATGCCCGGATACAGTTCCTGCAGGGCTTCTGCCATCAGGTGGGCGGAAGAATGCCAGAAAGCGTGCTTGCCTTCGGCATCATCCCATTTGTACAAGGTTATGGAGCCGTCGGTTGTCAATGGACGGCCGAGGTCGATGGTTTCTTCGTTGAAAGACGCTGCCAGGCAATCTTGCGCCAGGCGAGGGCTGATGGACATGGCCACTTCGTATGCGGTGGTTCCTTCGGGAAATTCCCGGATGGAACCATCAGGAAAACGTAACTGAATCATAATTCTATTATTAAACCTTCAACCCGTTTTGATTGATGGTGGTTGAACGGCCAAATTTACTGCATTAATTTGAGTTGGTCAAGGGCCTGATTGATGTTTTCCATGTTTTCAACGACCAGAGAGCGCTTCCCGTTTTGGTCGCGCAACCGGTTGTTCTTCATGTTCTTTGCCAAATAGGCCAGAATCCCGTCGAACGTGGCCGATTGGTAGAAAGTGGACATGGGATTGCTCACAAAGTAACAAATCATCTGTTTGTTTTTCAGGATAACCTTTTCCATGCCAAGCTGTTTGGCAATACGGCGCAGGCGGATGACTTCAATCAAGTCGGCAGCTACCGGAGGAATCGGGCCGAAGCGGTCGAGCAGGCGTTTTTCAAAGGCGGTTATTTCGTCTTCGGTTTCCAGTCCGTCCATTTCGCGGTATAGGCTCATGCGTTCAGGAGCTCCGGGCACGTAGGCATCGGGGAACATCATTTCCATATCTGATTCCACGGTGCAATCGGATACATAACTGTACGTGCCTTCGCGGTTGAGTTGCTGTTCATCGGCATATAGCCCGGCAAATTCTTCATCCTTGAGTTCTTGGATGGCTTCACCTAGGATTTTCTGGTAGGTTTCATACCCCAAATCGGCGATAAACCCGCTTTGTTCGGCACCCAGCATGTTGCCGGCACCGCGGATGTCAAGGTCCTGCATGGCTATGTTGAAACCGCTACCCAGGTCGGAGAAGTTCTCGATGGCCTGTAACCGCCTTTTTGCTTCCGGAGTCAGGGAGCTCAATGGAGGAGCAAGCAAATAGCAGAAAGCCTTGCGGTTGCTGCGACCTACGCGCCCTCTGAGTTGGTGCAAATCACTCAAACCGAACATATGGGCGTTGTTGACAATCATGGTGTTCGCGTTGGGAATGTCTACGCCCGATTCGATGATGCTGGTGCAAATAAGTACATCAAACGCGTAATCCATAAAGTCGAGGATGATTTGTTCCAGGTCAGGCCCGGGCATTTGGCCGTGGGCGATGG
>CAYPLF010000161.1:0-1523 GCA_964411555.1 uncultured Bacteroidales bacterium
GATTTGTCTGCAAGTTTATTGTTACAGCCGAAGGGGATGTAGTCTATGTCAAAGTAGTGAGAGGAATAAGCCCTGAATTTGACAGAAGAGCCATCTATCATATCTTGAATATGCCTGATTGGTCTCCGGGCACGAAAAAAGGCAAAAATGTCAACGTCTATTACAAGCTTTCCTTCAAACTCAAAAAGATAATGCACTAGTTCACTACCGCTCGCCCAATGAGCGTTGCAGTGGAGCCGGGAGGGTATAGTAATTCCAGACTTCTTGGAAGAAGGCGTCAAGAAAATTAGCCTAAATGTAGGCGTAAAAAAACTCATCTGTTCCGGAGCGAGCTGTATTCTCAGCTCGATTCGGTTTGAGTTTTTAGCCGGAATGGCTAATTTTTAGCTGGATGACGAAGTCTGGAATTACTATACCCTCCCTGCGTAACGGAAACAGGACAATGTTTCGTGAAGCTGAAAGCGGAACGGAAACAGGTACTTATTCCTGTAAAGGCCTAGCTAAATCAGGCAGTATAGTTTTTCAACCTCAATTCGTATCTTTGCGGTCAAAGTACGGCCGCCACTATGATAAACGGACTTTTCTGGATCTTTCTGTTCCTCTTTTTGGGAAACCTCATCAGCACGCTGACCGGAGGATTCGTGCCCGGCAACGTCATCGGCATGCTGCTGATGTTCTCCAGCCTGTACTTCAAACTCCTCAAACCCGAATCCGTACGAGCTGCTGCTACGGTCATCACCAAAAATATGGCCGTCTTTTTCGTAGTTCCTGCCGTGGGACTGATGGTCTATGCCGACTTGCTGGCCAAAAACTTTCTGGGTATTTTCCTGTCCATCATCATCAGCACCGTTCTGACCATGGCAACAGTAGCCTGGGTTCAGGAGTGGTTTGAAAAAAGACAACAACGGAAATCCCCTTCCACCAAAACCGAGGAAACCAAGCCATGAACCAGCCATCAGGAAATAGTGCCTCCATTTCCCCGCTGTTCACCAGTGAGGTGTTCCTGCTAGCCCTTGTGTTGGGAGCCTTCCTCATTGGTATATATATCTACAAACGAACAAAAATCAGTTTGTTGCAACCCATCCTGACAGCCGTAATTATCTTGATACCCTTCCTGAAACTGACCGGCATCAGTTACGATGTCTTTTACCAACAAACCAACCTGCTCAACCTGATGCTAGGACCCTGTGTGGTCGCCTTGGGATATGTGATGTACGAAGAACTCGAGCAAATACGGGGCAACGTCCTGTCCATCTTTACGGCCGTTTTCGTGGGTAGCGCCGTGGCCATTGTCAGCGTGGTGTTGATCGCCAAATGGTTTGGAGCCGATTCCACCTTGATCAGTTCGTTGGCACCCAAGTCTGTCACCACACCCATTGCCATCAGTCTGGCAGGTAAAAACGGGGGCATTCCATCGTTGGCGGTGGCCTTTGTGGTGATTTGCGGTATATTTGGAGGCATGGCAGGTCCAATCGTGTTGCGCCTGTTTGGTATCAAAAGCCGCGTGGCCAAAGGTCTGGCCA
>CAYPLF010000162.1:0-1507 GCA_964411555.1 uncultured Bacteroidales bacterium
ATGGAAAGAGATGTGCTGGGTCAATTGATTGACTGGGGGAAAAGGGCTGAGCGTAAACCGCTGATGATTAACGGGGTGCGTCAATGCGGAAAGACCTATATCCTGAAAGAATACGGCAAACGATGCTTTGAGAACACGGCTTATTTTAATTTCGAACAGAATCAGAAACTCGCATCCATCTTTGATTTTGATTTTGACGTAAATAGAATCATTAAAGAACTGACGGTTGCAGTGGGAGGAACAAAAATCACGGAGGGTAAAACGCTCGTTATTTTTGATGAGATACAGGCCTGTCCGAAAGCCATCACCGCGCTGAAATATTTCTGCGAAAATTGGCCGGTACTGCATGTGGCCTGTGCCGGATCGCTGCTTGGAGTAGCCCTTAATCGCGAAAAAACGTCTTTCCCCGTCGGAAAGGTTGAGCATCTTCAACTGTATCCCCTGTCGTTCCGCGAATTTCTGTGTGCGGAAGGATTGGGCGAAACGGTTCAGATGGTGGAAGACTTCGACACAACCCGTGAAATTCCTGAGGCTTTTTCTGTTCCACTGGCAAAAGCTTTAAAAAACTATTACATAGTGGGCGGTATGCCTGAAGTGGTAAAACGGTGGGTTGATACGCATGATTATAAAAAAATAGAGGTCGTTCAGCAAAACATCTTGGCTGATTATTCCAACGACTTTGCAAAACACGCACCGACCCGGGATATTCCCAAATTGGGTTGGATATGGGGTTCCATACCCAAACAACTTGCCAAGGAAAACAATAAATTTGTTTTTTCGCATGTCAAAGCCGGAAAACGGGCGGCCGAACTGGAAGATGCCTTACAATGGTTGGTCGATGCGGGTTTGACCTACAAATTGGAACTTGTTGAACAGGCAGAACTTCCGTTGTCGTTTCATGCGAATGCCACGCACTTCAAGCTGTATATGGTCGATACGGGTTTACTTCGACAAAAGGCCGGCGTTTCCCCAAAGACGATTCTGGAAGAGGCGGCGCTGTATAAAAATTTCAAGGGAGCTTTCACCGAGAATTACGTCATGACAGAATTGGTGAAGCTTGGCCTGAAGCCGTACTTCTGGCGTTCCGGCAATACGGCTGAGTTGGATTTTCTCATCGAAAAGGAGAATCAGCTTATTCCCATTGAAGCAAAATCGGAAATCAATACAAAGGCCAAGAGTTTTCGGCTCTTCTGCAAGAAGTACATACCGCAGACGGGTTTTATTTGTTCCATGAAGAATGTGGGTGACAACCGGGTAGAGCAGACTCAAACCTTCAGCTTGCCGCTTTACATGCTGTGGAAGATGAATCAGTATTTATAAAATGAACAAAGTAACGATACACGATTGGCGTGAGGGGCACATTGGCCAGGCTGCGTATGTGACGGACGCGTATTACCTGGGTGTAGCCAATAAATTGGCGACAATGATAACAAGCTTTAGCTCAAATGAGGGGCTGGAGAAGGAACGGATTAAGGAATGGGCCTTGTCGTTGGCGTATTATTTTGAG
>CAYPLF010000163.1:0-1505 GCA_964411555.1 uncultured Bacteroidales bacterium
ACATCGACCTTAATTGCTTTCCGTTCTTCCCGATGAATCCTTATCCTGATGGGCCGGCGGCACTTTTTTTTCAGCACTGGCCACCTGCAAAATATGCGGTGTGATGAAAATAAGGACTTCTTCCATCTGCTCGCTTTTGCTATCCACTTTGAAAAGGTAACCCAGCAGGGGAATGTTTTTAAGAGCCGGCCATCCCGTATCGCCGGTAGAATGGCGCTGCTTGGTCAGACCCGAAATAACAATGGTTTCTCCGTCCTGAACAATCAGAACCGTCTCCGTTTTCTTCTTGATAATATAGGGATCTCCCAAACTGGATTTTCGTGACATGTCCACTTCGTCTTTCTTAACGGAAATGGTCATTTTTAAGTTCTTACCATCAATAACATGCGGAGTGATTTCCAGACGCATGACAACGTCTTCAAATTTAGTTGTCTGCGTTGGTGTGCTGCCGGTGCTGGCCTGTTCAATCGTTGTGTAGGGTACTCTTTCGCCGTTTTCCGTAAATGCCTTCTGATTATCGAGCGTGGTGATGGAAGGGCTGGACAGGATGTTGAGTTTGTTGTCCTGCTGCAAAGCTTGTAGCTGAACCTCCAGAAGATTGCCGCCGATTGTTCCAAAAATTAACCCTAACGAACCAGCACCCACCGCGTTGGCAATTCCCTGAATAGGGAAGTTTGAAGCAAATCCCTGACCACTAATGCCCTTGTCCTGTGTCGCAGTATACAGGCCGGACATGGGGTCTCCTGCTCCTGATGTTCCGCCGGGAGTGATGTAATAATCACCAAACTTGTAGTTCCCCTTGTACATTCCGCCCCACATGACCCCCAGATCCCGGGCAACTGTTTTGGTCGTTTCCACGATATTGGCCTTGATCAGAATCTGGGGCGTCGGCTTGTCTAGCTTTTCAATGACCGGAATCATTTTTGCAATGTCCTGTGAGGTCGCCGATATGACCAGGGAGTTGCTGTGCTCATCCAATGTAACTGATCCGGTTGTCTTGCCATCTTTATCCTTGGTCAGGAATCCCTGCATGGTCTTTTCCAGTTTCTTCGCATCGGCATAATCGATTTTGATGACCACCGGATTCATCAAAGGTTCGACCGTTTGAATGTCACGCAACTGTACCTTCCGCTTTAATTCCTTTTCGATGCCGTCAACCGTCATGATACGAATGACGTTCCCCTCCCATACATAGGATAAACCATGCGTCTGCAAAAGCCCGATAAAGGCCTGGTTCCAGGGAACACCGCGGAAATCAACGCTGACTTCATCTTTCAAATCGTTTCTTACAATCAGGTTATAATTAACCGATTTGGCCATGGCCCGCAGGACGGCCTTGAGGTCCGCCTGGCGCATGGTGAGATTGATGGGTTTGGTCGGCAGTCTCCCGTAGCTCCCTCCAAGCGCTGCATCCGATGTGATTTTTTTGCCGGACTTCGGATCAACATCGATCTTTTTGGGCTTGGCTTCAGGTGAATGACCCTGTGAATTTTCTGCAAGGGTGT